>NZ_CP029346.1:2322500-2692500 GCF_003143535.1 Aquirufa nivalisilvae | reverse complement strand
CCGATTAAAGTGGCACGCGAGCTGGGTTCAGAACGTCGTGAGACAGTTCGGTCCCTATCTGTTGTGGGCGTAGGAATATTGACAGGTTCTGACTTTAGTACGAGAGGACCGAGTTGGACTGACCGCTGGTATATCAGTTGTTCTGCCAAGGGCATAGCTGAGTAGCCACGTCGGGACCAGATAAGCGCTGAAAGCATCTAAGTGCGAAACTGACCTGAAGATGAGTATTCCATGAAGGGTCCGTGTAGACGACACGGTCGATAGGCTACAGATGTAAAGGCAGTAATGTCAAAGTCGAGTAGTACTAATTACCCGAAAGCTTACTTTTATAAAAAAAATGCAACGACTGTTTATTTTATCTCACAATATGGAAAAAGGCTAAGACCTTGCAAGATTTATGGAGCCGATAGGACGGGTGTTCACCTCTTCCCATCTCGAACAGAGAAGTTAAGCCCCGCACCGCTGATGATACTGGGATCAAACCCGGGAAAGTAAGTAAGCTCCAAGTTATTATTATCAAGCCCGCTAGTCTCTAGTGGGCTTTTTTATTTACTAGGGTTTTTTATTAGGGATTAGTGTTAGTTATTAGGGGGATGAAGAATGTAGAATGATTCCATTTATAATTCATCATTTATAATTCACCATTTACAATTCCCTTTCCTCTGGTCTATATTTTTAAATACCTTACCATTTAATCCATTCAATTAGAGTCATATTTTATTTATTTAATACATTTACAACATGAAGCATTTTTGCCTCTTATTGTTGCTTTTTATTTTCCCTAGCTACATTTGGGCTAATCAATTTGCCTATTTTCTTAATAATACTGATCACAAGCCCTATCGCATTGATTTAGCCAAGAAAGAAATAGCCCGATTAGATTCTAATTCAAATTGGGTATTTTATCATCGCTTAACAACGGATTCTACTTATCGTCCCGATTTTATGAAGACAGCTGAATTCACTGTCTTACAAAAGAAAAATACCAATCGAATCCACATATTTCAAGAATGTACGAACCAAATGTATGTTGTTGATCTAACAAGTTTTCAATTGGAGCGAAAGGATGATACTTACTACCGCGGTGATAATTGTTCCGCTTATCGATTCTTTCGTGGTGACGTGGTGTTTTCAATCGGTGGATATGGTTTTTGGAGATCGAATAATCACTTGATTTATTTTGATAAAAAAACAAAGGAATGGGAAGCGACTAATTCAAAAGGTCAAGCACCAGAAGGAATGTACCATGGCTTTGTTTCATTTCTTCCTGAGAAAGATATGCTTGTTTCCTTCTCTAATTATAGTACTGATGTGAGTCAAGATTATGGCAGATTAACCTTGGATCAATCCATTTATCAATTTTCATTTTTTACTAAAACATGGGAAAAAATAGGAGAAATTACTCATCCTATTTTCAAACAGATTTTAGAGGAATACACCTATGAGAATAGGCATCATTTATTCTACACCGGTAAGTATTTTGTTTTTGAACCTTCTAGTAATAAAAATGGAATACATAAGTATTATTTTGTTAATCCACGGACTCTTGAAATCTTTGAATATAATGATCTAGAACTTAAATATGCACGAATAGCACTGGGTGCATCTCAACCTTTAAATCCTAGTATTTTCAAAAATGGTCCATGGCTTTTAACCGTATTACAAAATCCTAACCCTAATTCTTCTGATAGTGTTTTGCTCATTAATTTCGATGATTTAGCTAAAAATGCAACTTTTATTGGCTTGTTGACTGATTTACCTTGGTATAAAACGGATTGGTTTTATGGCTTAATTTTAGTTCTATTGGTAGTGGTACTCATTTTTGTCATGAAAAGGATTAAACCAATTCGTACTAAAAAAGCGGTGAATTTAACCCTCATGCAAGAAGTCAAATTAGACATTGATCCAATTTCTTTACGCTTATTGAAATCCATTCTTGATAATCAAAATCAGGGAGGATTAGCTATCGAAGAGGTTAATCAGATTTTAGATTTAGAAAATTTAGCTTTTGATACTCAACGGTATCGCCGTAGTGCTATGATCAATCAAGTGAATCAAACACTTACTTTATTGACAGGGGAAAAGAATAGCATCATTCGGGAGAACTCAGATGAGGACAGGCGACAAAAGCGTTATAAAATCAATCCAAATTGCCTCGAATTACTTCGAAGGAAGGTGTCTATTTAAGGTTGATTACAAAGATTACAAATTCCCTGAATTAACAAATTGCTTTCTTTTTTAGTGAAATTCGCAGGTAAATTGATGCTAGGAATATGAACTAATTCTAGGCAAGTAGTTTGACCACATTGGTCACATTTGAAATGAACATGGTCATGTTGATGTGCATGTCCACCTTGGTGACACAGCTCTTTACAAAGTGCGTATTTAATACCTCCAATGTCATCAAGAACCTTATGGATAAGACCTTGACTTAAGAACGATTTAAGCGTTCGGTAAACAGTTACTCGATCAAATTGATTACTTAATTCTTGTTCGATATCACCCTGACTTAAAGCATATTCATGAGATTGCAATAAACTCAATACCTCAATTCTACAAGGAGTTGGTCGAAGGTCAAAATCAGATAAACTAAGTACTTTATGCTCCATCTTGTTAGATATGATCAGACTGCAATTTGACCATTTTTTGATAAATTCCATCCTTTATGGTCATCAATTCCTCATGATTTCCTGTTTCCACAATTTGACCTTCTTGCATAACTATGATTTTGTCAGCAGAGCGAATGGTCGATAAACGGTGAGCAATGATTAAACTAGTCCGGTTTTTCATTAATTCTTCCAATGCAGATTGAACCCATTTTTCTGACTCCGAATCTAATGCACTGGTGGCTTCATCTAACAATAGAAATTTGGGGTTTTTCAATATGGCTCTAGCGATAGCAATTCGCTGTCTTTGTCCCCCCGACAATTTAACCCCTCTTTCTCCTACTAAAGTGTCCCACTTTTCCGGAAAGGATTCGATGAATTGTTTTGCAAAGGCTTGTTCAGCTGCTTTTTCTATTTCTTCTATTGTAGCATCAGGCTTACCATAGGCAATGTTTTCTCGGATGCTTCCTCCAAACAACAAAACTTCTTGTGGCACTAAGGCTACTAATTTCCTCCAATCACTTACATTGAATGCTTGAATATCTTGTTCTCCTAAGCATATTTTACCTGAATTGGGTTCGTAAAAGCGCATGAACAATTGAGCCAAGGTTGATTTCCCTGTTCCTGAGCTACCCACAATGGCAACCTTCTCTCCTGGCTCAATATTGAAATTTATCCCTTTTAAAATAGGCACATTGGGCCTTCCTGGATACGTAAAATGTAAATCTCTTACTTCAATTCTTCCAAATGGAATTTCTACTGTGGATTCTTTTTCAATATTGATTTCTGAATGGTCGTCCAATATTTCTAAGATTCTTTCAGAAGCCCCAATCGTTTTTTGTAATTGGGCATAGATATCACCAAGTCCTCCTACAGATCCACCAATGAAGGCAGTATAAAAGATAAAGGTTAATAATTCTGCTAAGATCAAATCACCTGATGAAACTAATTGAGCTCCATACCAAACAACTCCAACAATGCCTCCAAAGAGGGCAAAGATGATAAAGCTGACAAATCCT
Organism: Aquirufa nivalisilvae; assembly: GCF_003143535.1. Classification (GTDB taxonomy): domain Bacteria; phylum Bacteroidota; class Bacteroidia; order Cytophagales; family Spirosomataceae; genus Aquirufa; species Aquirufa nivalisilvae. Next base: position 2,688,875 of record NZ_CP029346.1, on the reverse strand, counting down.
CCGCGGAAAGTAGCTGCTTTTAAGGCTTGTTCGACAACTAAATTTAAAGATTGAGTATAGCGATTAACTTCCCATTTTTCATTGGTAAATGACTTGACTGCTTGAATAGATTGAAAGGTTTCCTCTACAATGATATTGGTAGATGCCAGCTCATCTTGAGATTTTTTAGATACTTTGCGAATGTATCTTCCAAAGACTAAGGCCGCAATAACCAATACAGGAAACGTTGCCAACATAAATAATGTTAGTTTCCACGATATGTAGGTAATCAAAGCGATTCCTCCAATTAGTGTGAATATTTGTCTAAAAAATTCAGCTAATGTGATCGAAAGTACATCTTGTAGTTGGGTAATATCTGAGGTAATTCGACTCATCATTTCCCCGACACGCCGTTTTTCAAATTGGAATATGGGAAGCGTAATAATTTTCGTATAAAGATGTTGGCGAACATCTTTCATCGCCTTTTCCGAAACTTGTGCAAAGGTGTAAATCCTAAAAAAGGATAATACAGCCTGAATAACTAAGATCGAAAAGAAGAAAATGGTTACTTGGTTGATGGTGAATTGAGATTTCCCTTCCATCACTTTAGTCATTTCACCAATTAGTAATGGAAAACTTAATGTAGTTAAATTGGAAAAAAACAAAAAGAACATTCCTGCTATGAATGTCCATTTATACGGTAAAATGAATTTGTAAATGCGTAACGCTTTGCGAATTCCTTCTTTATTAACTTTTCTGGCATCTTTAGGATCTGCACCTTCTCCAAATTTCTCGTGTCTCTTAGCCATATGCTTATTCTTTCGCTTTACCTCTATATCCTGAGGCCTGGAATAGTTGATTAGCATCTGGCTTTGCCATTACTTCTGCCAATCGTTCTTGTGGGTGATTTGTCTGATACGCGTCAATGATTTTCCAACCTAACCACCGTCCAATAGATCCTGGACATGCGGGACCAATCTCTACTGTTTTGGGTCTTTCTCCTAAGTATTTGGCTTTGGTGAATTCATCTTGTTTGTACAACAATGATTGGTCAATAAAATGTTCCCAAATTTCCTGTTGAAACATGTCAGATTCAGCTAATTCTTTCTGTGTATATCCAAACAATAAGCTATCCGCTAAGGCTGGAGCCATTTTCTTGGCAAATGCATAGCTTTTTCCATACCAAATCATATCACTCAGCATGGTGGCATTTTCTGCCATATGCTTGTTGAAATAGCCTGAATATAATAATAGAATTTGCCCCACAAGTGCTCTGGGTTCTAGTCGCCTTAATTGATAATCATACACATTTTGAGGCAGGTACATTCCTTTTTTTCCCATGAAATAATCCAAGCCAATGATAATTAGGCTATCACTTACTACTAGATGCTCCGTTTTGAAATTCCCAATGGCCCCAAAACCTGTAAATATGGTTCTGATTTTTGGGATTTTAGCTTGAGGGAATTCATTTTTTATTTCTTGGAAGGCAGTTTGTAATTCCTTTTCTAATACTTGACCACCAAAAAATACATCTTGCTGACTTTGTTCGTAAAACTTACGTAAAGCCGGATTTTGGAAGAGCGCAAATAAGTTTTTAGCTAATTCTTTCGATCTATTTGCCCCAACAGAAAAATATGCATGTAAGACTTCAGGGTGTTTGAGAAGTATGCTATCGATTTGTTGTTCATTCTTACTGTTCGCAATAGCCTGATCTAAACGCTGTATATCCAATTGAATGGTTGGAGCTTTTTCCTTGATTTCCTTTTTGTCTTCTGTACTTCCACAAGACCCCAAGATCATAGGTGCAATCATCAACCAAAAAAATCCTACGTAGCGCTTAGTGATTTTCATTTAGCTTAAACGGGCTATTAATTCTTTCAACGATTTGATTTTATTTTCAGCATCCGAAAGCTTTTGTCTTTCTCTTTCTACTAAATCAGCTTTCGCATTTTGAACGAATTTTTCGTTGGCTAATTTTGCCTCTACCGATTTTTTAAAACCTTCTAAATAAACTAATTCTTTTTCAGATTCTTCTTTTAAAACAGCTGGGTCTTCATCATTCGCTAAAGGAACAAAAAACTGATCTGACTTCACCACAAAAGTTTGTGCTTCTGAAATAGACTCTTGAATGAAAGTGACCGAATCTAAATTCGCCAATTTAATGAGAATAGCTTCAAGAGAAGCATAGGCTTGTGGCTGCTCCGATTTGATGCATAGACTCAAAGCAACTTTAGGAGAAATTTGTTTGGTATTTCTAATCTCACGGATTTTAGTTACAATCTCAAACAAAGAATCGAATTGGGTAATGATGGAAGCTTGTACGGGTTTTGCTTTTGGAAATTCAGCTTTACAAATACTAATTCCTGCTTTTCTTTCTTCCATGTTCTGCCAAATTTCTTCTGTAATAAATGGCATATATGGATGCAATAAACGCATTAATTGATCAAATAAACCTAGGGCCGTAGCTATGGTTTCTGATGCAATAGGGCTTTGGTATGGAGGTTTGATGATCTCCAAATATTTGGCACAATAATCATCCCAAACCAAATTATAAATACTCAATAAGGCATCTGAAATTCGGAATTTTTGGAAATGATCTTGTACATCTAGGATCGTTTGAGATAATTTAGATTCAAACCATTCAGTAGCCAACACATGTTCTGGCAAAGATTGGCCTTCCTGCACCTCCAAACCCTTTAATAATCGGAACGCATTCCAGATTTTATTGGAGAAGTTTCTTCCCTGTTCGCATAATTTATCATCAAATAATAAATCGTTTCCTGCAGGTGCTGAGAATAATAAACCCGAACGAACTCCATCCGCTCCAAATTTCTCAATTAATTCCAATGGATCGGGAGAATTGCCTAAGGATTTAGACATTTTTCGGCCTTGCTTGTCGCGGACAATACCCGTCAAATACACATTTCTGAAAGGTAATTCACCTCTCCACTCATACCCAGCCATGATCATTCGAGCAACCCAAAAGAATAGAATATCGGGTCCTGTAACTAAATCGTTGGTAGGGTAATAATAATTAATTTCTTCATTATCTGGGTTTTCAATACCATCAAAAACAGAGATAGGCCATAGCCAAGAAGAGAACCAAGTATCCAATACATCCGGATCTTGCGTTAAGTCATCTTCTACCAAAGCAAATAACTGGTATTTATCTCGAGCAATGCGCAACGCTTCTTTCTTGTCTTTTGCCACAATTAGCGTTCCATCTTGCAAGTAAAAAGCGGGAATTTGTTGTCCCCACCACAATTGACGTGAAATACACCAATCATGAACATTTTCCATCCAGGAACGATAGGTATTTTTGAATTTGGCAGGATGCAATTGGATGTTGTCATTCATGACATTTTCCAAAGCAGGTTTTGCCATTTCTTCCATTTTTAAGAACCATTGCAATGAAAGCTTAGGTTCAATAACGGCTCCTGTACGTTCAGAAGTACCAATGGTGGATTTATATTCTTCGGTTTGAATTAAATATCCTTCTTCTGTTAATTGTTTGACAATTCGCTTTCTGGCTTCAAAACGGTCTACACCTACAAATAAAACCGCCTTTTCATTTAATGCACCATTGTCGTCAATGATATCAATAACAGGTAATTTATGTTTAATGCCTAGTTCATAGTCATTTAAATCATGGGCAGGAGTTACTTTTAAGCATCCAGTTCCAAAGTCGGTACTTACATATTCATCAGGAATTATGCTGATTTCACGATTGATTAGAGGAATAAAAACCTTTTTTCCATGCAAAGAAAGGTAACGCTCATCTGTTGGATTGACGCAAATGGCTGCATCAGCCATGATAGTTTCCGGGCGAGTGGTCGCTATGGTTACATGTCCTGAACCATCTACCAATGGATATTGGATATGGTATAATTTGGCTTGAACATCTTTGTAAATTACTTCTTCGTCAGACAAGGCTGTTTTACCTTGAGGATCCCAATTGACCATTCTAACACCTCGGTAAATTAACCCTTTGTTGTACAAACGAACAAAGGTATCAATTACTGCCTCATATAATGAAGGCTCCATGGTGAAGCGAGTACGATCCCAATCGCAGGAAGCGCCTAATTTTTTTAATTGATCTAAGATAATTCCGCCATATTTATCCTTCCACTCAAAAGCATATTTCAGAAATCCTTCCCGACTAATATCCTTTTTTTCGATGCCTTTTTCTTTCAACATCGCTACCACTTTGGCTTCTGTGGCAATGGATGCATGATCTGTTCCTGGCACCCAGCAAGCCTCTTTCCCTTCCATCCGCGCTTTTCTTATTAATACATCTTGGATGGTATTATTTAACATATGCCCCATATGCAATACTCCCGTTACATTGGGAGGAGGGATGACGATGGTATATGCTTCTTTATTTGGATCAGGTTTGGAAGCAAAAAGCTTATTTTCCAACCAAAAGGCATACCATTTTTGCTCAATCTCTTGCGGGGCGTAATTTTTGTCAATCATAAAGGAAGGTTCTTACCGTATTCTTAGAACGGTTTCATTATAGCCTACAAAGATAATTGATTTAGCTCAAAGAGGAAGGTGGAATTTTAAAACAATTCGATGTAATTTCGGTTGAAATTGAAAAAGGAAATCATGGAAATATTAATGTGGCTGGGTACTTTTTTACTCATGGAAGGAATAGCCTGGTTTACTCATAAATACATCATGCATGGAGTAATGTGGAATTGGCATGAGTCGCACCATGTCCACCATAAAAATGCATTAGAAAAAAATGATTTGTTCTCGGTGGTATTTGGGGTCTTATCCACCCTAACCATCATCTTAGGTGCTGAAATCGAGGCTTATCGGCCCTTATTGTGGATCGGTTTAGGTATTGCGAGCTATGGCCTATGTTATTTTATCTTTCATGATATCATCGTACATCGAAGAATCAAGGTCAAGTTTAAGACAAAAAATACCTATTTAAAGCGCTTGATTAAAGCACATTATGTACACCATGAAGTGCATGAAAAAGAGGGCGCAGAAGCTTTCGGTTTCTTGTACGCCCCCAAAAAATATGAATAGGTTTATTTGACGAAACCTACACCTACAGTTGAGTTAGAAAACTCATCAATTAAGATAAATGCTCCATTCGATGGATTTTCTGCATAAACATCAGCCATGATGGGCTGTGCTGTACGCAATTGTATTCCTCCAATTTCATTGAGTTTTAGAGAGTCTACGTCTTGACTTGATGTTTGAGCTACCACATCCAACCTCTCTGTAATTTGTGAAATTTTAGCTTTGGTTAAGTTGACACCATGCTGTAAAAGGTACGTTTTTCCAGGACTTAAAGCTTGATGATCTAACCAGCAAATGTGGGCAGCAAAATCTTTTAATTGAGGAGCTTGAGTATCAGAAGCCAATACCAATGAATTTCCTCGGGAAATGTCCACGTCGGTAGTTAGTGTAATCACAACAGAATCTCCAGCTACAGCACGATCTAATTGCTCCCCAAATTTTTCAATAGAAGCTATAGTGCTTTCTTGGCCAGTGGGTAAAGCTTTGATGACATCCCCAACTTGAAATGTACCAGAACTAATTTTTCCAGCATAGCCACGGTAGTCGTGATACTCTTCTGTTTTAGGGCGAATAACCCATTGAACAGGAAAACGAGCGGGTGCATGGGCTAAACTTTCAGCAAATTCAAATGCTTCTAATTCGCCTAATAAGGTATTACCTTGATACCAAGGCATTTTATCAGCCGCTTGAGTGATGTTTTGTCCAAACAAAGAAGAAATTGGTAAAAAGCTTATTTCTTGACCCTCAAATGTGGTTTGAGCGACCAAAGAACTTAAACTATCTTTGATGGCTTCAAATTTGGCTTCGTCGTATTGAACCAAATCCATTTTATTCACACAAATGATGACTTTGGGAATGCGGAGTAATGCCGCAATGGATAAATGCCTAGCTGTTTGTTCTACGACACCTTGGCGAGCATCCACCAAAATCAAGGAGACTTTGGCATTAGAAGCGCCAGTAACCATGTTACGGGTATATTCCACGTGACCAGGGGTATCTGCAATAATGTATTTACGTGTAGGAGTGGAGAAATAAATGTGCGCCACATCAATGGTGATGCCTTGCTCTCTCTCCGCAATTAATCCATCAGTTAGAAGTGAAAGGTCCAAAAAGTCTAAACCTTTTCTTTTAGAAGCACTTTCTAATGCTTCAATTTTATCTTTGGTAATTGAATTGGTTTCATATAATAATCGACCAATCAATGTACTTTTTCCGTCGTCTACAGAACCTGCAGTAGCTATGCGTAAAATATCCATATTCCTTTCTCTCTCCTGTTAAAAATATCCTTGTTGCTTTCTTTTTTCCATGGCGGCTTCGGAGCGTTTATCGTCGATACGAGCACCACGTTCTGAGATTTCAGCAGATAAAATTTCTTCAATGATGATGTCAATTTCCACGGCATCTGATTCAACAGCCGCAGTACAAGTCATATCTCCAACCGTTCTAAAGCGAACGGTAGCTTCAAATGGGATTTCATCGGCTTCTTTATTCAAGTATTCTGAATCGGCCCAAAGCATACCATCGCGTTCAATAACTTGGCGCTGGTGAGAAAAATAAATGCTTGGGATTTCCATTTTTTCTTCCTTAATGTAATTCCAAACATCTAATTCAGTCCAATTGGAAATAGGAAAAACACGTACATTTTCACCAACAGCTATACGGCCATTTAGCATATCAAATAACTCGGGTCTTTGTCTTTTGGCATCCCATTGTCCAAAATCATCACGGACAGAGAAAATACGTTCTTTTGCTCGGGCTTTTTCTTCATCTCTTCTCGCTCCACCTATACAAGCATCAAATTTGAATTCTTCGATGGTGTCTAATAAAGTTACGGTTTGAAGTACGTTGCGAGAGGCATATTTACCCGTTTCTTCTTTAGCTTTTCCTTGGTCAATGGAGTCTTGTACATAACGAACGATGAGTTCTGCCCCCGTTTCTTTAGCTAACCAATCTCTAAACTCAATGGTTTCAGGGAAGTTATGTCCTGTATCAATGTGTACCAATGGGAAAGGGATTTTCCCAGGAAAAAATGCTTTTTGAGCTAATCTTACTAAGGTAATCGAATCTTTACCTCCAGAAAATAGTAAAGCTGGACGCTCAAATTGGGCGGCAACTTCACGCATGATATAAATAGATTCGTCTTCCAATTTTCTTGGAAACTGTCCTATTTTGTCTTTAATGGTTGAATTTGTCATAAAATGGATAATAAATTAGGCATGTAATCCACATTCCTTTTGGGAGTTTTCCCACCACCACCTGCCTGCTCTTGGGTGCTCTCCCTCAGCAATGGCACGAGTACAAGGTGCGCAACCGATGGAGATAAAACCTTTTTTGTGCAAGGGGTTTTGCGGTATTTTATGGTCTACTAAATATTGATTTAATTCATCAAATGTCCAATCAATCAATGGATTTATTTTGAATAATTGTCTTTGTTCATCCCATTCCACAATGGGCATATTCGCTCTATTTTCAGATTGTTCGGCTCGTAAGCCAGTAATCCAAACTTTTGCACCTTGCAAAGCTCGGGATAAAGGCTCCATTTTACGAATAAAACAGCATTCTTTTCTGTTTTCTACCGAACTGTAAAATGAATTGAATCCTTTTTCTTTCACTAGTTTCTCCACCGATTCCGTTTTTGGAAAAAATGTGTCAATGGTAATTTGATACTTTCTAGTTGTCAAATCCATTAATTCATAGGATTCTTGAAACTGACGGCCAGTATCTAAAGTGAATATTTGAATGGGAAGAGATTGGCTAGCTATGGCATATAAAATTGCCTGATCTTCTTGTCCAAAAGAAGTCGAAAATACAATTTTCTCCTGAGGGAATAATTGAGTTAATACCTGCAATCGTTCTTCTAGGGAGAGATTTAATAAGGTTTTTTCAATGGTTGAAATATCCATACTCTTAAAATTTTCACAAAAATACATAATGTCTATTGAATTACTATACTTGATTTTAAAAAGATTTACAAGACTTCACATGAAGGAAATAAATCTTTTGTAAATTCATAACGATAAACATAGTAGGATGCATCAAGGCTCAGAGATCTGGTGGAATGAGGGAATGGAGGAGGACAAATCTCCATTTTTGGACTTGAAGGCTATAAAAACCTTAGTTAAGCAAGGTGAAGGCCAGCGTTTGGAGTTCAAAATGAAGGTCAAGTTCCCAGAGAAAATTATCAAAGAAATGGTGGCCTTTGCTAATACCGATGGAGGTATACTTCTAGTTGGTGTCAGTGATGAAGGTCTAGTTCAGGGGGTAAAGTTTGTAGATGAAGAACAATTTTTGTTGGACAGGGCCATTGAGAAGTATTGTTTTCCTGTTTTTTCCTACACCAATTATCGAGTAGAAATAGATTCTCAAAGGGCAATTTTGGTATATCATATATTTCCAAGTATCGATAAGCCACATTTAGTTCAATTAGCTGACGAACCTCAACCTAAATGTTATGTGCGAATCAAGGACAGGACCGTTCAAGCGAGTAAAGAAATGAAACAAATATTGAGGAGGGAACATGAAGAGGGGATACAATTTAATTTTGGACCATCTGAAAAATGGTTGATGGAGTATTTGCATGAAAATCAACAGATTACATTAGCTTTGTTTGCAGAGAAACAATCTTTACCTATTTGGCTAGCTTCTCGAAAATTAGTTCTATTGGTTTTGGCAAGAGTATTACGCATATTGCCAGGCGAAGTATACGATATTTACACCTTACGATGAAAAACAGTTTTTGGGTAATTGTTGCTTTAAACTTGCTTTTTTCTGCTTGCACCAAGCAAGCAGTGGAACCTGATAATTCCACGAAACCTGTTAGTTCTGTTACTTCTTCTTTTGATTTAATTCAAGACAAAATTTTCACGCCCTCTTGTGCCACCTCCGGATGTCATCTAGCTACAACTGACGCATCTTTTGCTCAGCATGGCTTAGTGCTGGCGAAGTCTACAGCTTATTCCCAATTAGTAGGTGTAGCCGCTAAAAATCCAAATGCAGTTATCAATAAAATTTTACGAGTGACTAAATTTCAATCCACTCAAAGTTTATTATATCACAAATTAAATTGGGATGTGGCTCATCATTCCAGTATAGATTATGGTGTTCCTATGCCTTTAGGAGGCAAACCGCTTTCGGTCGGGCAGTTGAAATTTATCCAAAACTGGATTGAAGCTGGAGCTCCAGAAAAAGGAGAAGTGGCTGATGCTAAATTATTAGATGATACGACTCCTAGCTATGCTCTTAGTTCGGATTTTAGCCCTTTAAATGAACCATCGGCTGAAGGAAAAGAAGGATTACAATTGAAAGTGGATAAGTTTTCTGTTGCCCCAAATTTTGAACGAGAGCTTTTTGTAAGAAAGCCTCTAAATAATTCAACACCAATATATGTATCTCGTATCAAATTGAAATCAAGGCCCAATAGCCACCACATGGTTTTATATGATTTTGAAAATAAACAGAGCTTACCCAATTTGAATGAAGTGAGAGATTTACGAAACAGTGATAATAGCATCAATGTTTTTACCTTTTTGCAAATGCAAAATCACATATTCTTAGGAGGGGGAACTGATCCTAACTCGGATTATTCTTTTCCTGAGGGAACAGCATTATTGCTTCCTGCCAACAGTTCCATTGATTTGAACCCACATTATTTTAATAAAACGAATGAAGTAATATTTGGCGAAAATTATGTCAATCTATACACTGTTAAAGCCGACCTGGTGAAAAAGGTGGTTCAAATGATCGATTTCAATAACACGAATTTGACGATACCAGCCAACCAAAAAACGGTCATTTCAAAGGATTTTATTTTTGATAAGGCTGTGGCTATTGTGTCTTTAACCTCTCATACCCATCAATGGGGTAAATTATTTCAGATTAAAATTAAAGGAGGTGCCCGAAATGGTGAAGTTATCTATGAAAGTACAGATTGGGCGCACCCGACTGTTATTAATTTCTCCAAAGTGATTGAGTTAAAGGCTGGAGAAGGATTAACATCAGTGGTCACCTATGATAACAATACGAATCGCATTATCCGCTTTGGCTTAACTTCCGAAGATGAAATGAATATTATATTTGGATATTACTATGCACTTTAAAACAGAGCTCTATAAATACATTCACTCACATGCTTAAATAAAAAAAAGATGGATCAGAAAATTATTAATCTGTTTGATGAGTACACCCACAAACCATTAAAAAGAGAAGTGTTTTTAGCTAAGTTGAGCAAATTAGCTGGAGGGACAGCGGCAGCCTTAGCAATTTTGCCCTTGTTAGAAGGTAATTATGCCATGGCTAATCAAGTATCGGTTCAAGATGCTGATTTATTGATGGAGGATGTTTCTTATCCTTCCAAAAATTGTACCATGAAAGGTTATTTAGTACAGCCTAAATTATCGAAAGGAAAATTGGGTGCTGTATTGGTCATTCATGAAAACAGAGGATTGACTCCACACATCAAGGATGTAACACGTCGAATTGCCAAAGCAGGTTACATTGCTTTAGGGATTGATGCGCTTTCTCCTTTTGGGGGTACGCCTGTCAATGAAGATGAAGGTCGTGCCTTGTTTGCCAAATTGGACGCCGTTCAAAACTTGGAAAACATAAAAAGTGGCTTAGATTATTTACGTGGATTGAAAAACAGTAATAAGAAAACTGGAGTAGTTGGATTCTGTTGGGGTGGAGGCATGGTTAATTCCATGGCAGTGATGGATCCTGAGTTAACTGCTGCTGTGGCTTACTATGGAAGACAAGCGGAAGTAGCTGATGTGCCTAAAATCAAAGCTAAATTGATGCTCCAATATGCTGGTTTAGATGAGCGAATTAATGCGGGGATTCCTGCATTTGAGGAGGCTTTAAAGGCCAATAAGAAGGATTATCAAATCTTCGTATATGAAGGAGCGCAACATGCCTTTAACAATGATTCTTCACCAGCACGCTACAATGCCGAAGTGGCAAAACTGGCTTGGACAAGAACCATGGGATTATTTGACCAGACATTGAAATAGTCATAAATGAGGGAAGCAAAAAGCTTCCCTTTTTTTTCGTGTATATTTCAAATGGTCAAAGAAGTTAATTGGAGCTTTATTTCCTCTGAGGTTTCAATAAGTTAAAATTATTTGTTCTGAAAATGTGGGAATTAGGAGCTGTAAATCAATTTTTTACATCAATTTTAAGAAAATAGAAAATAGCTGTTTTTTATATCAAAATTGAAGGTATATTTGCTGCCGTTTCTTGAAATATGTCAAGAAATTAACCAATAATAGTACAATTTTTTGCAATTATTGCATTCTTACGATAAACAAATTCGCTTGGTAATAATTTTACGCTCCCACACATTATAATGGAACACAAACACAAAAACACGGCTACTGCAGCTGGACTGCTCGTTGCCATGGGTATCATCTACGGAGATATTGGGACATCTCCTTTGTATGTTATGCAGGCCATCATTGGAAATGATCCAATTAATGAACTGATGATATTGGGAGGATTGTCTTGTATTTTTTGGACATTAACCCTTCAAACCACCCTCAAATATGTTGTTTTAATACTTCGTGCGGATAATAAAGGTGAAGGGGGGATTTTTGCCCTTTTCGCATTGGTTCGTAGACATGCCAAATGGTTAACCTTACCCGCTATCATTGGTGGAGCAACCTTATTAGCTGATGGTATTATAACACCACCCATTTCTGTTTCTTCTGCGGTAGAAGGATTAAAAATGCTGAAAACGAAAGAAGGTTTACCTTATGTAACGGATACTGTCCCTATCGTTTTAGTTATTCTGACTGGACTTTTTATCTTTCAAATATTAGGAACCAAGGTAGTTGGGAAGTTATTTGGACCTATCATGTTACTTTGGTTTAGTATGTTGGCCATCACGGGTTTGTTATGGATAGAACATGACTGGAGTATATTGAGAGCGGTATCTCCACATTATGCCTGGGCATTATTAACATCCCATCAAGCTGGCACGGCTGGGTTTTGGACTTTGGGTGCTGTATTTTTATGTACCACGGGAGCGGAGGCATTGTATTCTGACCTAGGACATTGCGGTCGAGAGAATATCCGCATCAGCTGGATTTTTGTTAAAATAGCTTTGTTACTTCAATATTTTGGACAAGGTGCTTGGTTATTGCATCATCAAGGAATGCTATTGGGCGATAGAAAACCTATCTTTGAATTATTACCAAGAGAATTCTTATTTACGGGTATTTGTATTGCAACAGCTGCTGCAGTGATTGCAAGTCAGGCCTTGATTTCGGGATCATTCACTTTAATTTCCGAAGCTATTCGTTTGAACTTTTGGCCAAAGGTGCGTTTGATCTATCCATCTGATCAAAAAGGTCAGTTGTATGTTCCTTCCATCAATATCTTTTTATGGTTAGGTTGTGTGGGTGTTGTGCTTTGGTTCAAAGAATCCTCCAACATGGAAGCAGCCTATGGTTTGGCCATTACGCTGACCATGTTAATGACGACTTCATTGATGGCTTATTACTTGCACATTAAGAAGATTGACATGTGGTGGATACTCTTATTTTTAGTCGTATACATTTCCTTAGAAGGGGCGTTTTTAGTGGCTAATTTGCAGAAATTCTCCCATGGTGGTTATGTTTCCTTATTTATTGCTGGTGTCATTTTATTGGTCATGTATGTATGGTTTAGAGCTACACGCATTAAGAAAGACTTGACGGAATACGAAAAACTGGCTGATTATGTGGAGCCTCTAAAAGAGCTTAGTCGTGATGAAACCATCCCTAAGTATGCGACACACTTGGTATTTATGTCGAATGCTGGACGTGTTTCTGATATTGAATCTAAGATTATTTATTCCATCTTCCAACGTAGACCTAAGCGGGCAGATATTTATTGGTTTGTCCATGTAGATACCTTGGATGAGCCCTATACTATGGATTATAAGGTGACCGTTATAGAGCCAGATGATATTATCAAAGTGAATTTTAAATTAGGTTTCCGGGTGGAGCAAAGAATCAACTTGTACTTTAGAAAAGTCGTGGAAGAAATGGTTGCCCGTGGTGAGGTAGATATTACATCTCGGTATAAGTCCTTGAATGAGCAAAATGTAATTGGGGATTTCCGATTTGTTGTCTTGGAGAAATTCTTATCATTTGATAATGAATTGCCTTTGATGGATCGACTGGTCATGAAGTTTTATTTCTTCTTAAAACAGTTCATGAATTCAGAAGATAAGTGGTTTGGTTTAGATAGTGATGCGGTAAAATTGGAGAAAGTACCCCTGATTATCAAGCCTATTTCTAGATGTAATTTGAGACGCGTAGATTAATATGAGCACAATATTTAGCAAAATCATTTCAGGTGAAATCCCTTGTCACAAAATTGCTGAGAATGAGCAATTTCTTGCCTTCTTGGATGTGATGCCTTTAGTGGAAGGCCATGTGTTGGTGGTTCCCAAGCAAGAGATAGATTACATATTTGATATAGAGCCAGAAACATTGGGAAACCTGATGAAATTTGCTCAATCTGTTGCGCCAGCTATCAGAAAAGCTATTCCTTGCAAACGTATAGGTGTAGCTGTGATTGGTCTAGAGGTACCTCATGCCCATGTTCATTTAGTGCCTATGAATACCGCCAACGACTTAAATTTTACTCAAGCAAAATTGCAGGTTAGTCAGGAATCATTGGCAAAGACGGCAGAATTGATTCGTTCTTTTTTGTAATTACTTAAGGAAGCCCTTCAGTTTGTTCATTTCCAGCTGAGGATTGGCTTTCTCATAAACAATCGCATATACTGCTTCGATAATAGGTAGTTGGATTTTATGTTGTCTAGAAATATGGTAAATACTTCTCACAGCATAATATCCTTCTGCAATCATATTCATCTCAATCTGAGCTGATTTAACGGAGTAACCCCGACCAATCATATTTCCAAAAGTTCTATTTCTTGAAAACTGAGAATAGGCAGTTACTAATAAGTCACCCAAGTACCCTGAGCTATTTAGGTCGCGGTTGGTTTCTGGATAAACAGCATCCAAGAAAAGTTTAATTTCTTGCATGGCATTACTAACAAGTACAGCTTGGAAGTTATCCCCAAAACCTAAGCCACGAGTGATACCACAGGCCATGGCAATGATGTTTTTGATTACAGCGCAATACTCTACACCATATAAATCTTCAATGGCATGAGATTGTAAGAAACGACTATTCAAAAGGTTTGAAAAAGACTGTGCCAATGCCAAGTTGGGTGATGCAATGGTAAGGTAAGACTGTTTCTCTAAAGCAACTTCTTCCGCATGACAAGGTCCGGCAATAACACATGTTTGACCCAGGGGTAAATTGAATTCTCGTTCAATCCAATCTGTAACCAACATGTTTTCATCCGGAATCATGCCTTTGATGGCAGAGACTACTTTTTTGCCTTCAAAATGCTTTTTATTCAGGTCTTTTAAGGTACTAGGAATAAAAGCTGCTGGAACCGCTAAAATGATGTATTCTACCCCATGTAACGCATCTGACATTTTGTGGTATGTCTTTACTTTACGTGGATTAATGGCCACATCGGTTAAATAACTAGGATTATGGTTGTATTTTCTGATAAAGTCAACATCCGATTTTCTACGAATCCACCACTTGATTTTGACTTGATTTTCAGACAATATTTTGACTAGAGCAGTTGCCCAACTTCCACCTCCCAATACCGTGATGTGGGTAGGGATTTTTTTCTTTAGTTCCTCGATTTGACTCATAGCACAAAATTAATTTAAAAAGCTGGAATGAGTTTAGTTTAGAAAGAATAAGTAAGTACTCCTCCGAAATTATAACCTAGGCTAGGGTAATTCAGGTAACGTTGGAAATTTCTATTTAATAAATTATTCAAATTTACCCCCAAAGCAACTTTTTCATTAAAGTTAAAATTGATATGGCAATTTAAATCAAAAATCTCGTCCATGGCTTTCACCTTTAATTCGGTGGGACTCCAAGCATATAAACCATTGATGTATTCAATGGTAGGAATGACAGAGAGTTTATTGCCCAATAGAATGGTACCGTTCCAATTCACTTTCCAAGCAGGCCTATGGAACGCTTTTTCTAAATCTCCCAAAGATTCATAGCTGTCATAATTAAATCGAACGGCACTTTTAATGGATCTACTGACTTGTAAGTCAAAATTTCCTGAAAATGTAGTCACCTGAACCTTTTTTAATCCCCCTACATAACTAAGGACAAATTGAGTTGGATCAATGGTTGAATTGGTGATTATGGGTAAATCGGTATATTCTGAATAGGCTATTTTGAGTTCGAAATCAATGTCGCCAGCTTTATCTTTATCCGTTCGGTTGGTTCCTTTAATTCCAGCATATAGATTCCCAACTTGAGAGGAGTTTTTCAACAAGATGTTAGGTGCAACCCAAGGGTTTTGTTTTACAAAATTCGCATAAGTGTTGAACTGAACATCTCCGCCTAATCCTGCAAAGAAATGAATATAGTCTAGGCTTGAAAAGTCGATCAAAAATTGAGGGAAAAAGCTGGTTTTTGCAGGTTCTGGACCATCGCTTGTTTCTTGTAAGAAATGGGCACCTGCCGATACTGTCACAAAATAGTTGGAGAATGTATAAAAAGGCCTAAGTCTAGAAAAGCTCCTAGTCAAGGTCATCGCAGGCGTTTTATATTCCGAAAGGATCATTTCACCACTTAAATTGATGAAAGAGTTAGACTTCAATTTAATCTTAGAATAGAAAGAGCCATTACTTGTTAATTCACTGATGCCACTTAAATTACTGATTCTAGAAACATCAATACTGGCGTTAAAATCAAAAGTTGATCGAGGTATATTGGTACCAAATTTTCCAAAAAAATTGTAGGTATCATACACTAAACGTTGATCTCGGAAGCTGGGAATTTTTTGTCCTGGTTCAAACCCGTAGTAGTTTGTACCCAATTGAGAATAAGCTACATGTGTTTCTAATTCTAATTTACTATCAGCTCTGGAGCGGCTCCAAACTTTGATATTATTCAGTTTTTTCTGAGAGAAAATATCTGCTACAGGACCCTCCGCATAAGCATCATGGGATAAATAAAAACCTAAACGTTGATCAGCTTTATTCAAGTTTAAATTCAAGTAAGTATAGCCAAAGCTTCCAGCACCAACTCGAATGATGTTATTGTTCAATGAATCTAGACCAAAAACCTCACCATCTCTTGGATTGATTTTTGACCATTTCAAGGGGTGCTCCTCTTGGCTACTCCAATTCAACGGAACTTCAATAGGCTTTTGGTTACTTTTTTTATCTTGAAATGTGGGTAATTTGATCTTCTCTTGTGAAAGTTTTAATTCGCCTAAATTAACTTCCCGATTTATGCGAATGGTGTCTGCAGTCTGGGGGACAAATGACATAGCCAATTCGGCTTTAAAAATAAAGCCAAAGGAAAGAAGAAGATATAGTAAGTATGAATTTCTCATGCAGTGTTCTCTCTATTTTAATCGACTTTTGGCTAAATTTCTCACATCATTCTCTTTGGTCATATTTTGAGCTAATGCAGTATAATATCCCATGGCTTTATCTTTTTGATCAAGGGCCATTAAATTGTCAGCATACAATAACAATCCTCTGAAATAGGTTTTTTTAGTTCGAATGTTCGTGGGAACAATTTTGCGAATCAAGGTTTTATCTAATAACTCGTCTAATTCTATGTGTTTCTTTTCTTGAAATAAGAGTTGGGCGTATTTTAATTCAGCCTCAGCTCCGATAACAATTTGTTGAACCACAGGACTCAAGTGGTTATTGATACTGATTTTTTGCAACCATTTTTTTACTAACTCAGTTTGTTGGGCTTCTTCAGAAATCTGGAGATATTTTTGATAGAATTCATTTTTCTCATCCACTTCATATAGGTCATCCCAAGTTGAGGTTAAGTTATACAATGAATCCAATTGCTTCGATTGAAGATAGATATTGACTAAATTCTCATTGGCCAATTTTTGATAACGGCTGACTTTGGTATATGATTTGATGAATTGATAGGAGCTGATGGCTACATTCATTTGGTTATTTTCGAGCGCTAATTCTGCCGTTCTTTTGGCTGCACTGATGACTTCGGCAGATTTGAATTTATCTTTTTTGTTAACAATTTGCTGATAAAATTCAATCGCCTTGGGGTAATCATGTAAGCTATCCGAACTTGTAGCTAAATTTTTTAATAGTACATTATTATTGCTTGAATTGGGATAAATTTTCTGGAATTCTAATAAGGTAATACGGGCTACATCCCAACGCTTACTTTGATATAGTTCCATACAATCTTCCCAAAACTTCTCTTCGCTACCATATTCTTGGTAATGTTTTTTCACCCATTCTACCTCTAAATTCAACCTCTTGTATAGGTTTTTAAGTTTATTGACCACACTTACTCGAATCGTATCACCTTGGCTACTACCTAGTTGTTCTTCTTTGTCTTGGATGGCTAACCTTCCAAAGGACATTTGATCGTCACCTTGGGAAAGAATGGAAAGTTTCTCATAAGTCTGAGATCTAAAATCCAATGCTCTTTTATAATTAACAGCTGTTTTAGGATTCTTTTTCAAAATATCGGAGAAACCTTGAATGGCTTGAACTAAATTTTCTCGCCCACCTTTTTGATATAAACTAATCCATTGGTTCAACGTAGCAATTTCTCTGTTCGGAGAATTGGGGAATTCTTTCAAGAATTTTCCATATAAATCGCTGACATCATCATAGCGACGGAGCTTCTCTAGGATCTTAATTTTATCCCACAAATAATTTTCTTTTTCTTGGGCACCACCTTTGTTATAGGCCATGTCTAATAGACCGATGGTTTGAGCTAGAATATTGTTTTCTTGGTATTCAGTGGCTTCCTTGGTAGAATTGTATTTCCAAACTTCAATGACCTTTTTGCGTGTAGCCGCATCAGCCAGTGGCGAGTGAAATAAATAAGTGGACAAAGCCAACTGAACAGGTCTTTGTTGGTTTAGGTCAATCAACGTATTTAAAAGGGCTGATTTTATTTGAAATTTTAAAGCCGAACTATCAATTGCTAATTCTCTTCCTGGATTTCTCGGAATGGAGATTTGATGAATTGAAGTATAGATTTGAATGATTTGATTCAAATAATACTGATGAACTTTTTCTTCCTCTTTATTTAAGGCACCTTTTTTCTTTTGTTGGTATGCCTTGGCTAAAAAGCCATAAGTTTCTCCTTGTAACACCTTGGCTAAAAAGACTAATTGGGGATTGATAGGGTATGCTTTTATTTCTTCAATTAAACCCATTATTTGGTCTACATGAACCAGATTATCGGGCTGATCTAAAAGTTCTATGGCTAGGGCATAGGCTCTTTCTTGATAGGCTTTTTTGAATTCTTCTGTAGCTAGATTATTATATGTGAAAAACTCTTTGACTTGGTGAATGCCCGTGGATTGAATGCTACTTTCACTGATGGCGTGAACAATGATGTTGTTCAGTTGAGTAAGGTGTTTACTACGTGGATATTGACGCAAGAAGTCTTTTGTTTTAGACAATAATACATCAAATGAACCTCGGTTTTCTAATGCAACAAGTTGGTTGAAATAGGCATCTTCTGACAAAGATTTATCCCAATTAATCAGGATGGCTTTTTCTAGAGAAGTACCTGCCGCGTCATAATTTTTGAGATGAAATTGAGACATCCCAATTTGGTAATGGACTAATTGACTTAATGAATCACTTAGGGTTTCTTTATTTATTAGCTTGCTAAGCAAGATTTCACTTTCCTGATATTGTCCAGATTTAAACAAGGAGAATGCTTGTTTAAGCGGAATGCCTTCCGTATTACTTTGGAAAACAGCCCTTTTGCTTTCATTGATCAATAAGTATTGGGCATAAATTTCAGCCGATTTACTGAATTTCCCTTGGTTAAAGTAGATATCTCCCAAAAGCCGTGCTATATCAGATTTCTCCACTGCTCGCTTGTCATTCAGGATAATAGGCTCAGCATAGGCAATTAAATCAGCATACTTATCAGGCCCCATTTGGTAATAAGCCTGAGTAATCATGGTGGGTATTTGTCGTTTGATTCTTACCCAGACAGAATCTGAAAGAGGCACTTGGGCTAATTGAAATGGTGCTTCATCTGCTTTTTTTAGATCAAAAATGGCAGCAGAATATTGCTTTAAGTTCAGTTTTAATAGTCCTGAATAGTATGAGGCCGCATAGGCCACTGATTCATTATCGTCGTTGCTTAATAACTCAAACAAGCTAAGAGCTTTGGTATTTAGGCCAACTTGTAAGTAGCAAATGGCTAACTGAAAACGAATTTCGGGGTCTAAAATGGAAACTCGCTGTTCGATGTATTGAATAGCATCTTGGTACTCACCCGCTTTATAGAGAAAGCTTCCAATTTCTTTAACAAGGATAGATGTTTTTAAACTAGATGGATGATTGGCGATGAATCGTTCTACTGCTACTTTGGCTCGGGTAGTATTGATGTAAAAGTCACATAAAACGATAAAAAACTCAGCGTCAACTATTTCATTGGAATTACGATCAAAGTCTTTTGCATTTTTTTCTAAGAAAAGGGAAAACTCCATTCTAGCCGCCGCATAGTTGGCTGCATTGTAATAATCTTTAGCTACTCTAAATTGTTCGGCTGGACTTTTGTTGATGTTTGAGTCTTGTGAAATAACTTGATGGGGCATCAAGAATCCCACTCCAATGATGAAGAAAAATAGGTAAATAGGTGTGTAAAAAAAGGCTGTTTTATTTGCCGTCATCATGTCAATTTTCAATTGAGTATTGCGCATTAATTCAAAATGTAATCTTTTTTTGAAGTGACTGCTATTCCAGAACCCACTTTTTTGGTGTTTTGCAGAACAAAACGATGGTTTTTAAAATAATTAGTTAGTATTCCCTCCACATTACTTTCACAATCGCTGTTGGCTTGAATTTCTTTTACTGTTCCATCAGCTTTAATTTTTACTCTAAAGTCAATGGAGCATGCCGTTGAACCACTTGGAATTAGACTTTGAAGGCTTTTGCCACTTGGCCATTCCCATATACCGTTGTTTAATGGAAAAGCAATGACAGGTGGCTCAGCTTCTATTTCTGGGCCGTCAGCTTGTCCTTCGTTAACATCACCAATGGCATCTACTCTACCTGGATTTCCCTTGATTTTGTCCTGTTCAGGCGGCCTCACTACAGGTTCAGGATCATCATCTGGCCTGATTTCTGGGGGTAAAAACTTGGTCGTGGTAACTTTGGGAATCTCTTTAGGAGGGGGAGGTGCTAATTCATCTTGTTTTTTCACAGGGGGAGGAGGGGCCAAACGCATGACTTCGGCTGTTACTTCTTTACTCGCATCTGTTTTTACGGAGCGGGCATCTAACCAAAGGTGCACACAAAACATCAAAACAATGGCGATAGTGAATATAGCTGACCCTTTTAGAGCCGATTTATTTAGTGTAGAAGGATAACTGTTTCTTAATTGAAATGCGCCATATGCTTGATTTCTATGTTGAAATACGATTTCATCTAAAGTAGTAAGTTCTTCTAAATTTGCTGACATAATTAATCTGGCTAACAAATAATGCTAGGAGCTTGTTATTGCGCTTTATCTAACAAAACGACGGCATCTATCACATATTTTCTTTGAAATTTTCACTTCTAACATATCCTGGTGAAAACTTCAATTTTCTAGGCTTGATGACATGGCCATAGATAACAAGGTATTTAGAAAATTCATCTAATTACCATCAATTCCTAACCTAAATTTCAGAGAGTAGGATAAATCTTAGCAATGGTTATTTTGGTTTTTGTTAAGTTCAAAGTAAAATTACTTCAAAATACAGCTTTTTGGCCTTAATTGCAAGATGAATAGACCAATGGGCCTAAATTTAGCTTAGTCAAGATTATTTTGTCGGAGAATTATATTCAATAATTACATCCAAATTCGAATACAGATGAAATGATTGTAGGAATTATTTCAGAACTTTGAAATGGAATAATCAATTTATGCTAGTGAAATTTTTTACCATCTTATTGTTCGTTTTTAGTGGGGCCTTTTTTTCTTTGGCTCAAAGGGCCAATGTTAAGGCTCCTCAAGAAAAATTGGGAGGATATGTGATTTTTGAAAAAGATAATCATGGTCTGATTGCAACCACCAAAGATATTGGGCAGTTTGACTACCCGAATGCACTGATAGCATGTGAAAATCTTAGTTTAAATGGATTCGATGATTGGAGATTACCCACGCAAGAGGAGTTTGAATTAATACATCAAAAGCTTAATCTCAAAAAAATGAAGTCCAATAATGTATTCAAATCAGCCTGGTATTGGACCTCCACAGAAATAGATCAAGAACATGCCGTGACGCATAATCTCAATACGGGTATGCAAACAAACTATTTCAAGCGTCTGAATATGCGTGTTTTAGCGGTTAGGTCCTTTTAATTAAACCCCAAACTGTTTTAAATGGTGATCGAGGTGTTTGTACAGCATATTATTCCATTCTGTTTCATTTAGAATTCCTAAACTAAGGGAAGGACGCTGACAAAGATTTTCTGCACCCATTTTTTCGATATCCTGAATGTAGTTTTTTAAGCGGGTTTTCTCTTTTTCAAAATCATGCGGATTGACTTTGAGAAAAGATGGTGCTGTGGGTAAGTTCTTTTGATAAGGAACATCATTGGTCAAAGACTTCTTAACAAACAATTTCAAAATCAGTTTCAAATGCCAAGGTACTGGTTGCGTATTTTCTCCCTTGATTTGCTCATATGGAACACAAAGATGTGCAAGCATTTGAGCTACGTTCATTTTTCCCCAAAGGGCAGATGAATCAGGATGTAAGGCATCGATTCGGGTATATAATTGTTGACTTGTTTCAGATTCAAAAATGGATGGAAATGGCATAATTAGGGTTTTATGGTCCTAATGTTAGCTCTTTACCCGTAAATTTCCAATGCTTCACATGATAAAGTTCACTTTTTATCTTCTTGGTTTTAGTGAATATAACTTGTTCTAAATCAATGTCCTCTGCTTCAATTGCTCGATAGGCTTGTTCACACTCAATCTGAATATCCAGCAATTTGATTTTCTTAATGGGCATTTCAGGTAAACCCCGAATGAGTAAACCTGTGGCTGCACCTTTGACCCTAACCTTCTCCACCCAAATTGATCTAAATTGAGGTGTACCCTCATTGATTGGCATGGCTGCGATTACGGGTTTTTCTTCTCCATTACCAAAGGTGCTCAATGGATCTTTACCTTGGTAATACATGTCAAAAAGAATAGCTTCTCCGGCTATATTTTTCATGAGAATATCGCTAATGAATACATTTTCTACGATACCACCCCGGCCTCTAGCTGTTTTAAATCGAAGGCCTACATCTGTACCTAAAAACTGGCAATTGGAAACAAATAAATCATGTACTCCCCCCGACATTTCACTTCCAACTACTACACCGCCATGACCATGAAAGACTTGGCACTGATCAATCCAGATATGAGCACTTGGTCTAGCTCTTTTTCGGCCTTCTTCATCCTTTCCGGATTTGAGACAAATCCCATCATCTCCTACATCAAAACTGCTATTTTTAACCAAGACATATTCGCAAGATTCAATGTCTATACCATCGCCATTTTGTGCAAACCATGGATTTTTTACTTTTATTTGATTCACTATCAGGTGTTTGCATAGTAATGGGTGAATGTTCCATGCGGGGGAATTTTGGAAAGTTACACCCTCCAATAAAATCTGCTCGCATTCAATCAAGCTGATCATATTTGGCCTTAAAAACTCCTTGATTTCTTGGGCATTATTCATATTCCAACCAGCGGCGACTACTCCTGGGCGGTCTAAATTAGCAGCTTTTAATGCACTAGCCGTTGGGTACCAAGTATCCTTTGATTCATTTAATATACCACCAGATTTCACTAAAGTGGACCATTCCCCAGATGTTAATTTACCTTTTTTGACTGGTCGCCAAGCTTCACCAGCTCCATCAATGATACCTGTTCCAGTGATGGCTATATTAATGGCCTTATTGGCAGAAATGGGGGATTGCGCTCGGATGGCTTCTACACCCTCCCAAAATGTGCTAACTAATGGATAGTCTTTACTGTGATGACTAAATTGCAATAATGCCCCTGCTTCTAGGTGTAAATTGACATTCGATTTTAAACTTATAGGTCCACTAAGCCAAAATCCAGCAGGAATGTTGACCACACCTCCACCTTGGGCAGAACAGAGATCAATGGCCTGTTGGATTGCACTTGTATTTAAGAAGGTAGGGGAAGATGTGGCCCCATAGGAAACGATCGAAAAGGTGTCTTTTTTAAATGCAGTTCCTGCTACCAAAGGTAATTCATATTGGTACTTTTGACTGAAAGTAGATTTTTTAAGGAAGCTTCTCAGCGCTTCGTTGGAGTCGAAAATGGCAGAGACTACAGCCTGCGCCATCCAAGATGCGCCGTAAACAGAAAAGTGGGTGTCATCTGCAACCCCTTTCATGAACTTTTTAAATATTCCAGCGGGGTAGTGTAAGTATATTTTTTTGGAAAGTTCAGGACCCAGTTTTTCAATCTGTGCCCGACTGATTTTTTCTAAGTCGATCAATAAAACTTTTTCCTGCTTAGCTACTTCTCTCACTACTTGCGGATATTCGCCATGTTGGTCCACAAATATACCTGTTGAATCAAATTTTCTTCTTTGAATTGAGGTTAATAATACGGGAATCCCGCCTTTTGAACGGGTTTCTTTTATGTAGCGACTTAAGTTTTCACGGTAATCGGTTTGTGCTGGAGCGTATCGACTTGTATCAGAAATTTTGGCATCATTATGGCCAAATTGGATGAATACATAATCTCCTTTTTTAATTTGTTGAAATACTTTAGCCCATCTTCCTTCGCGACGGAAGCTTTTAGTGCTTCTTCCATTGTAAGCATGATTTTGAACCTCAACGGCCTCATTGAACAAATGTGCAAATGGCATTCCCCAGCCTGTTTCGGGATAGTCGGCTGAGACCTTGTCAGCCATTGTGGAATCCCCAATGAGAAAAACCCGCAAAGGCTCTGAGGCTTGGAAACTAAAAAGTGCAAGACTTAAAAAAAGGAATAGTATGCGAGATTTCATAAACAGGGGTTTCATTGTCTTTAAAAGAATGCCGACAAAGAAATTTACCCGTTTACTTAGCGATTAATCGCAACACTACTTAAAATAGATTGGATGATCTGAAGAGTACTAATACCATCTGCTTCTGCCACATAATTAAGGATGATGCGGTGATTTAAGACGTCTGGAGCCATTTCTTTTATGTCCTCTGGCAAAACGTAATCACGGCCTTCTAAGTAGGCCATAACTTTAGCAGCTAAATTGAGGTGTATACTGGCACGTGGAGAAGCTCCAAATTGGATGTAATTGGCTTCTTGAACTAATCCGTACTCGGCTGGATTTCGAGTAGCAAAAATGAGTTCAATAATGTATTTTTCTAAGGTTTCACTAATGGTAATTTGGTTGATCTCCTTTCTGATTTTCTGAATATCTTCCAAATTCATAATGGTCTTTACCTCATATTGGAAATCCATATTCGACATTTTTCTCATCACCTCCAATTCTTGTTCTTTATCAAGATAATTCAGGAATACTTTTAGCATAAAGCGATCTACTTGTGCTTCAGGTAGAGGGAAAGTACCTTCTTGTTCCACAGGGTTTTGAGTAGCCAATACCAAAAAGGGCTTGTCTAATGGATAGGTTGTATCTCCAATGGTTACTTGCTTTTCTGCCATGGCCTCCAATAAAGCAGATTGTACTTTAGCAGGTGCACGGTTTATCTCATCAGCTAAGATGATTTGAGCAAAAATGGGTCCTTTTTTTACTTCAAACTCATTTTTTAAGGGATTGTAAATCATGGTTCCTACCAAGTCGGCAGGTAATAAATCCGGAGTAAACTGTATACGGTGAAAATTGAGATCAAGGATTTTGGCTAATGTATTGATTGTCAATGTTTTTGCTAGTCCAGGTACGCCTTCTAATAGTACGTGTCCGCCAGTAAATAAGCCTACTAAAAGTCGATTAATCAACCTTTCTTGGCCCACTACTACCTGACTCATTTCATTTAAAAGGGCATTTATTTTTTCTCTAGAATCCATCGTATCAATATTTTATTATCCCTTCGGAGCTTACCATTTTTTAAAAATAACATAAACTGCCAGAAGTATTAGGCCAAATCCTAAGAAATGATTCCAAGCTAGTTTTTCGGACTTCACCACGAAAATAAGAAAAAGGGTGAAGACTATCAGGGAAATGGCTTCTTGAATGGTTTTTAATTCAAAAAAGGAGAATGGCCCTCCATTTTCTTTAAATCCGAGCCGGTTGGCGGGCACTTGCATGACATATTCAAAAAAAGCGAGTCCCCAGCTGAAAAGTATGATGGTCCAAATGCCAGCATGTTTCAGCCAGGAACTTTCTTTCCATTGTAAATGCCCATACCAAGCCAAGGTCATAAAGACATTGGATAATACAAGCAAAGCAATGGTGATGATGCTTTTCATTAGCTTAATTTCTTGTAACGGATACGTTTAGGAATGATGTCATTACCCAAGCGTTTTTTTCTAGCTTCTTCATATTCTGAATAATTACCTTCAAACCAAGTTACCTGCGAGTCACCTTCAAAAGCTAAAATATGCGTTGCAATACGATCAAGGAACCATCTATCGTGGGAAATAACGACAGCACATCCTGCGAAATTCTCTAATCCTTCTTCTAGAGCACGAAGTGTATTTACATCCAAATCGTTGGTAGGCTCATCCAGAAGTAATACGTTAGCACCTTCTTTTAACATCATGGATAGATGGACACGGTTACGTTCTCCTCCAGATAGGTTCCCAATTTTTTTCTCCTGATCAGCTCCGTTGAAATTAAATTTGCTCACATAGGCACGGGCATTACTTTGTTTACCACCTAACATGACCCAATCATTCCCATCAGAAATGGTCTCAAATACGGATTTTTCAGCTTTTAATTGATGATGTTCCTGATCTACATAAGCTAATTGCACGGTTTCACCCACTTCAAAGCTTCCAGAATCGGGTTGAACTTGTCCCGTTATTAATTTAAATAAAGTGGTTTTACCAGCACCATTGGGCCCGATAATACCTACGATTCCTGCTGGTGGCAAAGAAAAGCTTAAGTTTTCAAATAGAAGTTTGTCGCCATATGTTTTGGAAACCCCTTGTACTTCAATGACCTTATTTCCTAAGCGTGGACCCGCTGGGATATAGATTTCTAATTTATCTTCTTTCTGTTTGTTTTCTTCGGAAAGGAGCTTTTCATAAGCGCCGATACGTGCTTTCGATTTAGCTTGACGCGCCTTAGGAGCCATTCTCACCCATTCCAATTCACGTTGTAAAGTCTTCTGACGACGAGACTCTGTTTTTTCCTCTTGCGCCAAACGGTTTTGTTTTTGTTCTAACCAAGATGAATAATTACCTTTCCAAGGGATACCTTCACCACGGTCAAGTTCCAAAATCCAACCAGCCACATTATCCAAGAAATAACGATCGTGGGTTACGGCAATGACCGTTCCTTTGTATTGACGTAAATGCTCTTCTAACCACCATACAGATTCAGCATCCAAGTGGTTGGTTGGCTCATCTAGTAATAATACATCCGGTTCTTGTAGTAATAGTCGGCATAAGGCCACACGTCTTTTTTCTCCTCCAGATAAAGTACTAATTAGGGCATCCGATGGAGGACAACGCAAGGCATCCATGGCTTTTTCCAAGCGGTTATCTAGTTCCCAAGCATTGAAATGATCTAATTTCTCTTGCACTTCACCTTGGCGAGAAAGCAATTTGTCAAAGTCAGCATCTGGTTCACCAAAGGCTTCATTGATTTCATCAAACTCTTTTAGTAGGTTTTTGATTTCGATTACCCCTTCTTCTACTACATCTAGTACCGTTTTATTGGGGTCTAATTGGGGTTCTTGTTCCAATAAACCTACGGAATAGCCTGGTGAAAAAACGACTTCACCGGTATAGGATTTGTCGATACCAGCAATAATGCGAAGCAAGGTAGACTTACCTGAACCATTGAGACCTAAGACTCCAATTTTGGCTCCATAAAAGAAAGACAGGTAAATATTTTTTAAAATGGTTTTCTGAGGAGGGATAGTCTTGGAGACCCTTTCCATCGAAAATATGATAGTTTCGTTGCTCATGCTGGGTTTGGAATTTTAATAAGCTACAAATATCGGAAAAAGCTGGAAACAGTTTCTTGATTATTTTTGGTTTACCTATATTTTTAAAAAGATTATTAATTCAAAATGTTTAGAGATTTATTAAAATTTAAATAATTTAGGGCTTTGTAATTAAGATTATTTAAACCACACCTAATTTTTGAGCCAGGGCATTTGCCTGAAGCTCTCTCAGATCAAAAGATGGAAGCAACCACCTCCAATGAATACGGATTTTGTCGTGATGGCAAAGTTTATATCAAAGCATTTCTCAATTTTCCCGAGCGTGAAATAGGGTTTGTTCGTAATACCGAACAAGAAGCACTGCAGTATTTTGTCAACCGATTTGAATTAGCCAAGAAAAAAGTGGCTGACCTTTCTCATGAAGTAAAGGAAGTTCAAAATAAAGGTTCTTTTTTGACCAAAGTTGTTCAAATGAAAGCCTATTTGGCAGAGTTTGATGGACTGGGGGATTTTAAACCTTTGTTTGATGAATTGGAAAAAATTGAAGAGTATTTGCGCTCTTTGATTCAACAAAATCAGGTTAAAAATTTAGAAATTAAGCGCGCCTTAATTGAAGATGCTAAAAATGCGGCTCATGGAGATGATGTATTATTAGCTACAGAGCAATTGGTCGAAATTAAATCCAAATGGGTTAAAACGGGTCCCGTAGATCGACAATTCCAAGATGAATTAACAGATACTTTTCAAGCTATTCTAGAGGCATTTTTCTTACGTAGAAGGGTGTATTTTGAGGAAAAGAATCGAATTATAGATGAGAAAATAGCCAAACTTCAAGGATTTATTGATGGAGTGCATCAATTGAGAAAAGCACCCGATATTGATGATTCAGTAGGTAAGGTTAAAGAATTACAAAAGGAGTGGAAAACGGTATTAGGTTTACCTCCTAAAAAACAATCGATGCTTTGGAAGAATTTCAAAAAGGCAAACGATATGTTTTTTGAAAAATACAACCGAATTAAAGGTATTGAAGTTAAACCGCGCATTGACCCTCGCATGCAGGAGTTAGTGGCGATGACCCAAGAATTGGAGTCTAAGTTGACCGACCAGATTAACATGCCAGCCATTGCGGATAAAGCGAAGGCCTATTTAGTTAAATGGAAAGAAATCACTGCTCAAATGAAATCTTTGGATCGTAGTTTGGCGGAACGTTTCAGAACCATTTGCGATAAGATTTTTGAAATGAATTACTTGTTACGAGTTATTTCATATCGTCACCCAGCTTTAAATGATAAGCCAAGAATTGAGCAATTGAAAATCATGATTAATCAAATGGATTACATGACTAAAAAAGAGCGTAGTGAATTGGAAAGCTTTATAGCGCAGGCTGAACAGGATCGTCAAATGGAAGAAAAACCCATACAGAGTAAGATCAATACGCAAAAGCGTAAAATTAGTATGAAGGAAATTCTATTGACAGGTTTTAAAGCAGAGTTAGATCAATTACTCAACGCTTAATCCCATTTGATGGGCTATATCTATAAAATCTAGCCCATCAAATGTACCTGAAGACATCATCAACAGGTTACTATTGGACCACGATTTTTGCAGTAGATAAGCCGACAAATCAGCTGGATTTCTCAGAATGATTATGTTCGGATGCTCAAAATATTGCTGAACCTGGTTATCTTCTATACGGTCCATTCGTTTAATTTCACGCGCATGTTCGCTTAAATAAATGACAGCAAAATCGGCTGCATCCAACGTTTTGGCATAATGCGGTAAAAAAGCAGGATTTAGACTACTAAAGGTGTGTAATTCAAGGCAAGCAACGAGAGTTCTTTGCGGATATTGACTCTTAACAGCCAAGGTTGTTGCTTTAACTTTCGAAGGAGCATGGGCAAAATCTTTGTAGAATAAACAAGAGTCTGACTTTCCTACTAATTCTAATCGTTTGGCAGCTCCTTTGAATGATTGAATGGCTTGATAAAAATCGCTGGAAGAAACTCCTACTTGTTCGCATAGCAAACGCGCCCCGTTTAGGTTTTTCAAACTATGTTCACCAAAAATCTGGATCTCATATTCTTTGCCATCTATTCCCTTTAAAATGGTTTGTCCATTTTTAATGAAAGAAGGATGTGCTTCATAACCCGTTTTTTCTGTATGATCCGGGCAAGAGTCTGTTAATTGATTCAGATTTTTATCCGTTTGATCGAAAAATAAACTACCCGCTTTTGGCATGGACTTGATTAATTCTTCAAATGAAGCTGTATATGATTCAAAAGTTGGATATACATTAATATGGTCCCATGCAATTCCTGAAATCAAGGCGATATGTGCTTGGTACAATAAAAACTTGGCTCTTCTGTCAATAGGCGAAGCCAAATATTCATCCCCTTCAATAACAATGATAGGTGCATCGGATAAAGATGCCATTAAGTCGAAACCTTCAATTTTAGCGCCAACCAAGTAATCAAATTTTTTGTTGAGAGTCTTCAGCACATGAAGCACCATGGAAGTGATACTGGTTTTACCATGACTACCTGCTATAACAATACGCTGTTTATTTTTACTATGTTCGTATAAGAAAGAAGGATAAGATTCTATACGAATGCCTAATTCTTGTGCCTTTATTAATTCAGGGTTATCGGCACGCGCATGCATACCTACAATAACACAATCTAAATCGCTTGTGATTTTTTCTGGAAACCATCCAAAACTGTCAGGTAAAATACCGTGTTTAGCTAGTAAGCTTTTTGAAGGTTCATAGATTTCATCATCAGAACCTGAAATATGATATCCTTGAAGCTGAAGAGCTAAGGCTAAATTATGCATCGCCGCACCACCTATAGCGATAAAATGAATTTTTGGCATGTAACATTGTATAGAATAGTTTGCAAAGTACATACTTTTATTGCAGTTTTGCACGTTTTTCCACAATTCGAGAGTACTCGTTTTTTAATTTGGTAAGTATCCATGAAAAATTACATCGATCTAATTGATCAAACCATTGAATTTCCTACCCGGGAATTTAATATCAATGAGAACAATGAGTTATTGTTTAATAATGTGCCTTTGATGGAGATTATTAAACAGTATGGTACACCATTAAAATTATCCTATTTACCCAAGATTGGGGAGCATATCGATAATGCCAAATTATTGTTTAGAAATGCCATTAAGAAATACAATTACAAAGGAAATTACACCTATTGTTATTGTACTAAATCCTCCCATTTTTCTTTTGTATTGGATGAAGTAATTAAGCAGCATGTGCATTTAGAAACTAGTAGTGCTTTTGATATACCGATCATTCGGGATATGTATGAACGTGGGAAAATTTCTAAGTCGACCTATATTTTGTGCAACGGTTATAAGCAACCATTGTATACGCAATATATATCGGAGTTTATCAATGAAGGCTTCAATTGTATTCCTATATTGGATAATTTGAAGGAAATTGATTTTTATGAAAAGTCAGTAACTGCCGATAAAGTGAACTTAGCCATTCGTATTGCTACGGATGAGGAGCCAGATTTTGCTTTCTATACCTCTCGTTTAGGTGTTCGATATTCTGATGTGAATTCCTTGTATTTGGAGAAAATCAAGCCTAATCCTCGTTTTAATTTGAAGATGTTGCATTTCTTCATCAATACAGGAATTAAGGATAGTGCTTATTATTGGTCGGAATTAAGTCGATTCATTTACAAATATTGTGAGATCAAAAAAATCTGTCCGGAATTGGATTCGATTGATTTGGGAGGAGGCTTGCCTATTCAGACTTCGTTGCAATTTAATTATGATTATCAAGCCATGGTGGATGAGATTGTAGAATCTATCTCTTGGATATGTAATAAAAATAACGTTCCTGTTCCAAATATTTTTACTGAATTTGGTTCT
Source organism: Aquirufa nivalisilvae (assembly GCF_003143535.1). Lineage (GTDB taxonomy): Bacteria > Bacteroidota > Bacteroidia > Cytophagales > Spirosomataceae > Aquirufa > Aquirufa nivalisilvae. Next base: position 2,657,800 of record NZ_CP029346.1, on the reverse strand, counting down.
TATTCAGTAGGGGAGAGTGGAGCGGTTTTGTATGAGATTATTGATCAAAAATTACAAAACGATAAGGAACTTTGGTATATGATTGATGGGTCATTCATTACTCAATTACCTGATTCATGGGGAATGAACCAAAAGTACATCATGTTACCTGTGAATAATTGGGGATCGCCCTATCAAAAGGTGAATTTGGGAGGACTAACTTGCGATTCCATGGATTTTTATAATACGGAAGCGCATAGTTCTGACTTATATTTGCCTATTTTTGAGGAAGCAACTGAAAGACAGTACGTTGGATTCTTTCATACAGGAGCCTATCAGGAGTCATTAGGTGGTTATGGAGGTATTCAACATTGTTTGATTCCTGCCCCTAAACACGTGATCATTGATCGTTTAGAGGATGGAACTGTGACAACTCGCTTGTTTTCTGAGGAGCAAAATAGTAGTTCGATGTTGAATATTTTAGGGTATAATCAACCCGTATCCATTCAACAGGAGGAGGATTTGAAAGCAAAAATTGAGCTTGAGATTAAATCAAAAACTAAATTAGCATCTGTTTAAAACTAATTATATGAAAAAAGTATTGGCCATCGTGTTGCTTGCCACTTTTGTTTGTGCTGCATGTTCACAAAATACCAATTGTCCAGCTTACGGTACTACCCGTGCTGATGCCCCTAAAGTAAAGCGAGGTTAATCCTCCCAGTTAAAGCTTTTCGAGACAGCTTTCTTCCATTGTTTTTTCATATGGGAACGTTTGCTGTCATCCATTTGGGAATTCCAACGATGTTGGATGGCCCAATTTTTCTTCAGATCTTCTAAATTTTCCCAATAACCTACTGCCAAACCTGCGGCATAGGCAGCGCCAAGCGCAGTTGTTTCAATGATTTTTGGACAAATGACCTCTTGTCCCAATATATCTGACTGAAATTGCATCAATAATTCATTGACTACCATACCCCCGTCTACTCGTAAGGATGAAATGGAGATACCAGCGTCTTTTTCCATAGCTTCTAAAACTTCCCATGTTTGAAATGCGGTGGCTTCCAAAGCTGCACGGGCAATGTGGCTTTTATTGACATAACTGGTTAGACCGACTAATACTCCTCGGGCATCCTGTTTCCAATAAGGGGCGTATAATCCAGAGAAAGCTGGTACGAAATAACAGCCTCCATTATCTTCTACTTCTTTAGCCAAATTTTCTATATCTGGGCTGTTTTGAATGAGGCCTAAATTATCACGTAACCATTGTACAAGAGAGCCAGCAATTGCCACGGAACCCTCCAGGGCATAATGTACAGGTTCATTTCCCAATTGATAAGCTACAGTAGTTAACAGACCAAATTGGGAAGGAATGGCTTGTTTCCCTGTATTCATTAGCAGAAAACATCCCGTTCCATACGTATTTTTTCCTTGACCTGGATCAAAACAGGTTTGGCCAACTAGAGCGGCTTGTTGATCGCCTAAGATTCCTGCCAAAGGAACACCTTCCAAGACACCTTTTGAGTTTCCATAGACTTGTGAGCTAGCTTTAATCTCTGGAAGCATGGCTTTTGGAATGCTTAAAACTTGTAATATTTCATCATCCCAAGCGCAAGTGGCTAAGTCCATTAATTGTGTTCTACTGGCATTGGTGACATCAGTGATGTGGATTCCTCCTTCGGTTCCTCCAGTTAATTGCCAAGAAATATAGGTATCCATTGTGCCAAATAGCGCTTCGCCATTCAGGGCATCCTCCCTTAAACCAGGAACATGATTGAGTAACCAGCGTAGTTTTAATCCGCTGAAATAGGTAGCTAATGGTAATCCTGTTTTAGCTCTGAAACGGTCCATACCTCCAACTTGGGCTAGTTCAGCTAATTCTGAGCCAACGCGGGTGTCTTGCCAAACGAGGGCATTGTGATATGGTTTTCCAGTTTTTTTATTCCAAACAACGGTAGTTTCTCGTTGATTGGTAATTCCAACCGCTGCAATATCTCGGGCAGATAAACCCGCTTTTCCAAGAGCTAGACCAATTACCTCTTGGACATTTTGCCAGATTTCTTCCGCATTGTGTTCTACCCAACCTGCTTGTGGATAGATCTGCTCGTGTTCTTTCTGGCCCATGGAGATGATTTCACCTCCTTTATTAAAGATGATAAATCTAGAACTTGTTGTTCCTTGGTCAATGGATCCGATATACATGATGACTCTTTAGTTTAATGTCAATAAATAGGTGCCAATTAAAGCACCTGCCGAAGGGCCTAAAACGGGGATCCAAGCATATTCCCAGTCGCTTTTGCCTTTGTTGGGGATAGGTAAAATGAAATGCATGATGCGTGGACCTAAATCTCTAGCAGGATTAACAGCATATCCTGTAGTTCCTCCTAATGCTAAACCAACTGCCCATACAAGAATACCTACTAAGAAGGGGCCAAGGCCATGTTCGATGGTAGAAAATGTGCCTAAAGCTACGATGATTAAGGCGGAGGCAAATGCTTCGGAGATGAAATTATATGGCCATGATTTGATAGCGGGATCCGTACAAAAAGTAGCCTTGATGGCACCGGGATCCTCAGTTACTTGATAATGAGGATGATAATGTATCCAAACCAATAATTGTCCCAACATAGCACCAAGTAATTGGCCGCCTACGTAGGTAGTAAAAAGGGACCAATCACCCGTTTTAGTACATCCTGCAATAGTAACGATGGGATTTAAATGGGCTCCAGGACTACCAAAATAGGTAGATACAAATATCCCAATGGTAACAGCAAATGCCCAAGCAGCCGCAATGGCAAGTAATCCTGTTTGATGGCCTTTCGTGCCTTTTAATAAAACATTGGCAACTACACCATTACCTAAATAAAGTAATGTGGCTGTTCCCGCTAATTCTCCAATAAAAATAGAACTCATTGTATAAGGTTTAAATACCTTCAAAAATATGAAATTTATCTATAATAAATAGGCTTTTTTTTAGAGTCTAAGAGATATTTTACGAATTTAATTTTGCTTGTGATGGCCATTTATTGCAGGCTTAAATTTATCTTTGATTAACGATTGTAAATTTTTAAGTTTTATGCGTGAAGACTATTTGAAGGGAGATTCTGAGTCATTACCTCAGCAGGAAAAAGAAATAGATAAGGCCTTACGTCCTTTGAGTTTCTTTGATTTCACGGGTCAAGGAAAGATCGTTGAAAACTTGAAGATATTTGTAGGTGCGGCAAAGGCCAGAGAGGAGGCTTTGGATCATGTATTGTTGCATGGCCCTCCAGGCTTAGGTAAGACCACGCTTTCGCATATTATTGCGAATGAATTAGGGTCCACTTTGAAAATTTCTTCAGGACCAGTGTTGGATAAACCTTCTGATTTAGCAGGTTTATTAACCAATTTACAGCCCTATGATGTGTTATTTATTGACGAAATACATCGTTTGAATCCGATTGTGGAGGAGTACTTATATTCGGCCATGGAGGATTATAAAATAGATATCATGTTGGATTCGGGCCCGAATGCCAGAAGTATTCAGATTGGTTTGAATCCATTTACATTAATTGGGGCCACAACTCGAGCTGGACTACTTACCTCGCCATTAAGAGCACGATTTGGTATTAATGCTAGATTGGAGTATTACGATGCTAAATTATTAACGACCATTGTGAAGCGTTCAGCAACTATTTTGAATATGCCCATCGATGAAACGGGGGCCTTTGAAATTGCAAGAAGGAGTAGAGGTACGCCTCGTATAGCCAATAATTTATTGAGGAGAACAAGGGATTTTGCTCAAATTAAAGGTACAGGAAGTATTGATGTGGAGATAGCCAAATTTGCTTTGGAGGCCTTGGATGTTGATATGAATGGTTTGGATGAAATGGATAATCGCATCTTGTTAACTATTATTGAAAAATTCAAAGGAGGGCCAGTGGGTCTAACGACCATTGCTACGGCCTGCGGAGAAGAAGCGGAAACAATAGAAGAAGTTTATGAGCCGTTTTTGATTCAAGAAGGCTTTTTAAAAAGAACTTCCAGAGGAAGAGAGGCTACCGAAAAAGCATATCGACATGTTGGTATAGAACCAAGGTCTCAAACGGGGTCTTTGTTTTAATTTTGTATTTTTTACGTAACGCTGTCAAGGTTCTAAACCTTGACAGCGTTGGTAAAAGTCCTCTTTTTTATTTGCAAAAAGAAGTAGTTTCTTGGTAATCGATAGATAAAATCAATGAATTGATTTTATCTATATTTTATCAGTTTTTTAAACTGATTGGGGATTAGAAAGAATGTAAATTTGCCTAACGCTGTCAAGGTTTTAAACCTTGACAGCGTTGTTGAAACTAGGCATTTTTCTATTAAGCGGATTGAATATTAATCTATTTTAACTCGAATGACAGCACCATCATTTCCCTGAGAAACTTGTACAAAATATACGCCTGCTGCTGCTTTCTTTAAATCAACTTGACCTAAATAACGGCCTTGGAAATCTTTGACCGTTTCAGAAGCGACTTCCTTGCCATTCACATCTCTTACTGTAATTGCTACATTTCCTTTTTCTGGAGCATGGAAACGAATATTTAATTTCCCATTAAAAGGATGATTTGGGTTAGCAAAAAGTCCTTTGATTGTACTAGATGCTTGTCCCCAAGCTAAGTTTTGACCACCCATCGGAAATCCTTCTTCTTGAAGTCTTCTTAATCCACGGAATTCAGGGCCATTTTCATCAAAATCAAATTTGAAATTTTTCCCTCCTGGCATATCTTCCATATGAATTTCCATATCGTCTGGTCCGTGACGGAAAATACGAACTTGATTGTTGTCTAGCTGATTTTTGAATTTCCTCATGCGTTTTTCGACTCTAGCCATTGCTTTTTTATCAAATTGCATAGGACCCATCGCATCCATTTGCATTCTGTTTCCACCTCGCTTACGGATATCCATGGTGATGATTTTAGTTTTTCCATCAGATTTCCCAATTTCCTTATTCAACGAGTCATTCAATTGTTTCATTCCAGCTTCTGCCAAGTCTGGATTAGCAAATGTCCTCTCAATGACTCTCTGTTTGCCGTTTTCATCTACAACTATCTTAATCGTAGATTCCGATTTTGGCGTATCTTGTGCCAAGGTCAAAGTTCCCATCGTTCCCAGTAGGGCCGATAAAATGAATGTTTTCATACAAGTTTAATTTTTGTGATGGCACAAACTTAGATAAAGCATTCAATACTTGACTGTTAAAGAATGTTAAGTGGCCTTTGAATCGAAAAATGGACCAATAAATCATTTAATTTTGTAATTCATTGGTTTGAAAAGATATGACCCAAAAGAAAATACGACTCATAATAGGTTTGATGACTTTGGCATTGATTGGCTTAATTTCCTTTCAATCTTATTGGCTTGGTTTTATGTTGGAAACCAAGAAAGAACAATTAGCAGCGGATATCCGAGATGGGATGGAGAAAGTTGTTCGTAAGCTGGAAAGGCAAGAATTATATGTCTTATCCCAAAAACAAAGAGAATATGAAGGTCAACAAAAAGAGATTGCTGCTTTAGAAAAAAAGTTAGCATCAAAAGCAATTCCTCATCCACCTCATCCTCCTCAATCTAAGGATCCAGCTTTTTTGACCCAGCATGACCCTATGGAACTCATCACGGAAGATATTTCCCATGAATTTAAATTTAACCAAGCTGAGCTTCAAGCCTTAAAAAGATTCCAGCAAAATGAAATGCCTAATGATATTTTATATGTTCGAAAGTCATTTATGCTTCCCAATGGCCAGATTGCAGAAGTAACAGAGGAATATCAAATTAATGCAGATCTCAAAGGAATAAATCGTCGATTGCGAGAAGAAAAGCAACTGAATGAGATGATGGGTGCTGTCAAACCTCGTGTCTTACAAGAACTTAATCGAATCAAAGAAATTAATCGTGCGAGAGCAAGAGAAGCAAAACGACTTAGTGATTTGAACCGTATGCGGCCTAAATTTTTGGCTCAGTTGCATCAAGAGGATCAACAAAAAACAAGGAAAATCAATGCACTCACGATTGATGCCGAAAAGCTAAAAGAAGAAAAGGCGGAACTTCAAAAAGTATTAAAAAAGACAGAAATGGCGAAAGAAGTCTTTGCCGATTTCCTTTTCAAAGAAAGACCCATTACACAACGCGTATCTACCAAGCATATTGATAGTTTAATCAAGCAAGAATTAGCAGAAAAAGGTATTTCAATGCCCTATGTTTTTGGGATCGGACCCAAAGAGACAGCAAAAGATAACTGGGTATATACCTCAGCAGGTTTAATGAAAACACCAAGGGCACAATCAGCTTCATTTTTAACGCCTTTGTTTCCCAATGACTTACGCCCCAGTGGTCAGTATTTGCAAATATATTTCCCAAATCAAGAAGCTTTGGTTTGGGAGGCCATGAGCTTTAGTTTTTTAGGCTCAGCCCTATTATTGTTAATCATGTTAGGCTGTTTTTACATTGCTGTAACTACCATCTTAAAACAAAAGAAGTTGGCAGAAGTTAAAAATGATTTTATCAATAACATGACTCATGAATTCAAAACGCCTATTTCAACCATTTCCTTAGCTGCTCAATTAATTCAAGAAGAGTCAAACGGCCTAAAAAATGATTCCATCAATCGATATATTGGCATCATTAAAGAAGAAAATATTCGACTAGGCCGACAAGTGGAGCGGGTCTTGCAAACGGCCCAAATGGAAAAGGAAAATATCGTGTTGAAAAAGAAAGAAATTAATTTGAACACCTTAATTCAACAAGTGGCGGATATGAATGGGCCTTTGATTCAATCACAAGGAGGACATTTGAATTTATTATTAGATGCTACCAATGCTCAAATAGAAGTAGACGAAGTACATATTTCCAATGTACTTTTTAACCTACTCGACAATGCGATTAAATACAGTAAAGAGAAACCTGAAATAACTATTAGTACCAATGCGAGTCCTACATCACTGAATATTCGTATTTCTGACCAAGGCATTGGCATGGCCAAGGAGGTACTAGGTTCTGTGTTTGAGCCATTTTATCGAGTTCCAACAGGAAATGTACATAATGTGAAAGGCTTTGGCTTAGGATTGAGCTATGTGAAAAAAATTGTTGAAGCACATGGTGGTACCGTTCAAGTTTCTAGCCTACCACAAATCGGAAGTACGTTTGAGATTAATTTACCTTTTCACCCAACAGTTTAATATCAACACAAATGGAAAATAGTCATCCATCTATTTTATTAGCCGAAGATGATCCGAATTTGGGATTATTGTTGTCTGAATTTTTAAAAAAGAAAGGATACGAAGTTCAATGGGCGCAAAATGGTGATGAAGCCTTGGATATGTTTGTCAAGGATTCATTTGATATTTGCCTATTGGATGTCATGATGCCTAAGAAGGATGGCTTTTCCTTAGCCAAGGATATACGTGCAACACACTTGGATGTTCCCATTATTTTTTTGACCGCCAAATCCATGGAAGAGGATACCTTACAAGGTTTTAAAGTAGGGGCAGATGATTATTTGACCAAGCCATTTTCGATGGATGTATTGGTCGCACGCATTGAAGCTGTATTGAGAAGAACGCATTCGGGCAAATCAGTACCTAGCTTAGCGGATGAGGTCAACTTGGGGGATTTTGTATATGTACCTCAAAAAATGAAATTGATTTTGGGGCAAACAGAACAAAAATTCACGCCTAAAGAAAATGACTTAATGAAGCTTCTATGTGAAAATTTGGGTAGACCTGTAAGTAGGAGTTATGCCTTGAAATTAATTTGGGGAGATGATACCTATTTCAATGCGCGAAGCATGGATGTATATATGACCAAACTGCGGAAAATGCTGAAAGAAGACCCCCGCGTGCAGCTAATGAATCTGCACGGCGAAGGTTTTCGATTAAGTGTTGAAGGGCTTAGTTAATGTATTCAAAGCCACAATATGGCACGAGCACCTGAGGGATCTTGATTCCATCGGGGCCCTGATTATTTTCTAAAATAGCTGCTACGATACGTGGAAGTGCTAAAGCTGATCCATTTAAGGTATGGCAAAGGATGGATTTTCCGTCCACCTTGGTACGTAATTTCAAGCGATTTGCCTGAAATGTTTCAAAGTTGGATACCGAACTTACTTCCAACCATCGGCCTTGTGCAGCTGACCAAACTTCCATATCATAAGTCAAAGCCGAAGCAAAACCCATGTCGCCACCACAAAGACGTAATACACGATATGGTAATTCCATCTTTTGTAAAAGTCCTTGAACATGCTGCGACATTTCCTCTAATGCTTGATAAGAAGTTTCAGATTTATGAATCTGAACAATCTCAATTTTATCAAATTGGTGCAAGCGATTTAAGCCACGCACATGGGCACCCCAAGAACCCGCTTCACGACGGAAACAAGGAGTATGACCTACGTTTTTGATGGGTAATTCTTTTTCGTTTACAATGACATCCCGGTACAAATTGGTAATAGGTACCTCAGCCGTTGGAATTAAATAAAGACCTTCTTCTTTGGTGACATACATTTGCCCCTCTTTATCAGGCAATTGACCTGTGCCAAAACCTGAATCTTCATTGATTAAAATGGGAGGCTGAATCTCATAATAACCTGCTTTAATAGCTTCGTCTAAAAAGAAATTAATCAATGCACGTTGCAAACGAGCACCTTTACCTTTATAAACAGGAAAACCAGCTCCAGTGATTTTGTTTCCTAAATCAAAGTCGATGATATCATATTTCTTAATTAAGTCCCAGTGAGGCTGAGCTGCATCACCTAAATCGGGAATAGAGCCCCAACTTAAAACCACTTCATTGTCTTCGGCAGTTTTGCCCTCAGGAACAGAGCTATGGGGTAAGTTAGGAAGGGTAACTAATAATTCATACACTTCTTGCTCTGCATTTTTAGCAGCATCTCCCAACTCTTTAATACTAGCTTTTAAAACTGCTGTTTCCGCTTTTTTCGATTCAGCTAAATCAGCTTGGCCATTTTTCATAAGAGCCCCAATTTCCTTTGCTGCGGCATTGGATTTCTCTAAAACTTGCTCAGCTTGCTGCAACAATGTTTTACGCTTATCGTCTAAGGAAATCAATTGCTCGACTACCTTTTCAGCTTCAAAAAATCGTTTTTTCTGTAAACCTTGAATGGTTACTTCGGTATTCGCACGGATAAAAGCAAGCGTTAGCATATGTTCAATTTAGAAGAATAAACCTTCGTTTAAGGCATTTAATGACTCATTTTTATGTTTGGCATCCACCAAAAGGGAGATATTATGCTCAGAAGCACCATAAGAAATCATGCGAATTGGAATGTTTTTCATAGCATTTAATACTTTGATAGCTATTCCTTCTTTATCTGCCCAGAAATTACCAACGATACATATAATCACTTGGTCTTTATCTGGATCTTCCAACTCTGCAAATTCCCTCAATTCGCTCATGATGGAATCTAAATGCATGGTTTGGTCTATGGTAACCGAAACAGAAACTTCTGACGTGGTGATCATATCCACCGGAGTTTTATATTTCTCAAATACCTCAAATACGCGTTTTAAGAAACCGTAAGCATTCAACATACGAGTTGAATGGATGTAAATGGCTGTAATATTATCTTTGGCAGCGATGGCCTTAATTTCCACATCGGTTGATTTCTCAGAGATCAACGTTCCATAGGCACTTGGCTCCATGGTGTTTTTCAAACGTACCGGGACACCTTTCAATTTAGCAGGAGTGATAGTACTTGGATGTAAAATTTTTGCACCAAAATATGCCAATTCTGCCGCTTCGGCAAAAGATAATTCTCGAATAGGGAAGGTGTTTTTCACGATACGTGGGTCATTGTTGTGCATACCGTCGATATCTGTCCAGATTTGAACTTCCTCAGCAGCAATAGCTCCTCCAATTAATGAAGCCGTATAGTCTGAACCACCACGTTTCAAGTTATCTACCTCTCCTTGCGGATTACGGCATATAAAACCTTGGGTAATATAAATTTGCTTACCTGGTTCCTTAGCCAAAATAGCTCCTAAATTCTCTTCAATTTTCTTTAAGATGGGTTCATTATCTTCATCTATCACCATGAAATCCAAAGCTGGAAGTAATAAAGAATTAACTCCCTCTTCTTGTAGATAAGCTTCAAATATTTGGGTCGATAATAACTCACCTAAAGCTACCATTTCCTTTTCTTGCTTCGTGCCATATGGGCTCGTTGCAATCAATTCATCAATAAAAGCAAATTCCTTATTAACAATGGATTTACCTTTAGCTAAACCTTGTTCTGTTTGGTATAATTCGGATAAAAAAACATCATAGTGATCGCGCAATGCTTGAGCTTTTGTTTGAGCTTCAGCAATTTGGCCAGCTAAGAGTGATTCAGAAATAGATAACAAGGAATTGGTACTTCCTGAAAGTGCTGATAATACCACGATTTTGGTTTTTCCATCTTCCGTAATCAATTGACGGATCGACTTCATTCTTTCTGGCTTTCCAACGGAGGTACCTCCAAATTTCCAAACTTGCATATGGGTTAAATTATGGGTTTATATTGCTAGCATTTTGATAGCCGTTATGGCCGCTTCATCGCCCTTGTTTCCATGTTTTCCTCCCGCACGATCCATCGCTTGTTCCTGACTATTCGGAGTTAATACTCCAAAAATGACAGGCTTGTCGTATTTTAAACTTACATCTGTAATTCCTTTGGCCACTGCGTCACAGATAAAATCAAAATGACGGGTTTCTCCTTGAATCACACAACCTAAACAAATGACGGCATCAATTTCCGGTATTTGGGCCAATTTTTGAGCACCTAAGCTTAATTCAAAACTTCCTGGAACTTGTACTCGGTGAATGTTTTCAGCTTGTGCACCGTGGGCCAATAAGGTTGCTACACAGCCTTGGAACAAAGCTTCTGTCACTTCTGTGTTCCACTCCGAAACTACTACGGCAAATTGCTTATCCTGGATAGCAGGAAGGCTTTCCGTCGAAAAATCGCTTAAATTTTTATGTTGGGATGACATCTTGAATGGATTAAAACAATAAGGGATAAAAGCTGTTGCTCTTATCCCTTCCTGATATAAAAATTTATCTAATTATTCAGAGATAGAGCTTTCTAATTGAGCTTTATATTTCTTAGCAGGTACAGCTTCTGCCGACTCAGGAAATTTTTCCGTGATATCAGTGTAAGCAGCTAATGCCTCTTTTCCTTGTTTGTTCGCTTCATATGCTGTAGCTAACTTCAAAAGGTAAGTAGGAGTAAAGAATTTGTTAGGCTTATAATCAGCGGCTTTTTTGTAGTAATCAATCGCTTCACCATATGATTTCTTTTCTACATAAGCATCTCCAATTAAGGAATATGCTCTAGCTTGTACTAATAAATCACCACTGCTGAAGTTTTTCAATTTTTCAATTGATTGATCAAATTTACCTTGTTTTAATAAGGCGATACCTTGATATAAATCAGCTAAATTTTGAGTGTTTCCTCCAAATTCGTCTGAAACTTTGTTCAATTCTTTCGTGGCTTTTGATAAAGAATCAGCTTCAAATGCGTAAACAGCTTTGAATAATTTCTTCTCACCCTCTTCATCTTGAGTTTGTGTGTACCACTTATAACCCAAAGTTCCTACCACTAAGGCCACGATGATGGCTCCTAATCCCAATACGGAAGTTTTATTTTTTTCAAAAAATCCAGTGACTTTGGTTAATTCTTGTTGTAGCGCCTCTGGGCTTTCAATAATTTCAATCGTTTCTTTAGTTTCTTTCTTTGCCATATTACGTCCTTATTTCAGGAGTCTAATTGTATTGACCTTTCATTAAATGAGTACAGACTCATCAAAGGTTTGCAAAATTATAAAATCTCTTTCATTTATATCAATATTAATGGAATCTTTTCGGTTTTATTTTCCTGATTCTTTAGTAAATTCGTCGGATTGCGGATTTTACAAGCATAAATTTAGTTCATGGCATTTTCCCGGATTGATCAATTTCAAAAAATTAAAGCAAATGAATCTGAATATGATATTTGTATCATAGGGGGTGGAGCAACAGGAGCTGGTGTGGCCTTGGATGCGGTTTTGCGTGGTTATAAAGTTTTATTGATTGAAAAAGGAGATTTTGCTGGACAAACCTCCTCTAAATCCACCAAATTAGTACATGGTGGTGTTCGTTATTTAGAGCAAGCCGTCAGGAACGTTGATTGGCAACAGTTTAAAATGGTGTACAAAGCTTTACATGAACGTAAAGTGATGTTGCAAAATGCTCCGCACTTAGCTCATCCTCTCGCTTTATTGACACCCTGTTATTCTTGGTGGGACCGAGTATATTATGGCATAGGCATGTGGCTATATGATCGTATTTCTGGAGTGACTAATTTGAAAAACAGCCAAGGTTTGGGCAACCAACAAATGGAGCGACTAGTCCCCAATCTTCAAGTAAAAGGGATGTCTGGTGGTATTCTATATTATGACGGTCAGCTCAATGACGCACGTTATGCATTGGCTATTTTGCAGTCGGCAGAAAAGGAAGGGGCCGCTATTTTGAATTACTGTGAATTAAGCCACTTTGGATTAAGCCCTAAAAGTCTTAAAATCAAAAAAATACATTTCAAGGATTTAATATCGGGAGAGGAGCATGAAGTAAGTTGTAAAGTGGTAGTGAATGCCACGGGGCCTTTTACTGATCATATTCGCCAATTGGCCAATCTCAAATTGAAACCTAGAATGAAGGTTTCTCGCGGCGCGCATATTGTTTTGCCTAAAACCTTTTGGTCGGGGGAAACGGCTTTATTGATTCCAAAAACAGACGACGGTCGGGTTGTCTTCATTATTCCCTGGAGAGATTATGTCCTTGTTGGAACTACAGATGAACCGGATGAATTGAAAGAGGATCCGGCTATCCGAGCGGAAGAGGAAGATTATTTATTAGACTATTTTAATCGGTTTGCATTAATAAAAGCGAGCAAACAAGATGTAAGTTCAGGCTTTGTGGGACAAAGACCTTTACTTCAAGTAGGTCTTTCTGATGCCATGCAATCTGATACTAAGTCATTAGTACGAGACCATGAAGTGGAAGTTGACCAACGTAGTAAGTTGGTGAGCATCATGGGAGGAAAATGGACAACCTACCGGGTCATGGCGGAGGATACTATGAATGTCGTAGAGGAAGATGTTTTGCACCGCCACAAGCAAAGTTGTCATACCAAAGATTATGTGCTTTTTGGAGGAGATAAAATGGATGAGGCACTTTGGAGTCAACGTATCAAAGCCTTACATATTAGTGAATTAAGTGCTAATCATTTGCGAAAGATATATGGTTTTACGGCACTTAAAGTATTGGAACATTGTGAACGAGAAAAGGGAGGATTGGAGTTAATTCATAGCTCATTACCTTATTTGCAAGGGGAACTGAATTATTTGAAGAATTATGAAATGGCAGAATGTTGGGAAGATATTCTATATCGCCGCTGGGGGATTAGCTTGAGAGATCAGGCAAAAGGGCAATTGATCATGGACATAAAAAAAGAGGCTTTCGCCTCCTTTCATTAATATTCGTCTTCATTGAAGAAGAAATCATCTTTGGTTGGGTAATCAGGCCAAATTTCTTCAATGCTTTCAAAAGGTTGTCCATCATCCTCTAATTCTTGCAAGTTCTCTACTACTTCTAATGGAGATCCTGTACGAATTGCGTAGTCAATTAATTCATCTTTTGAAGCAGGCCATGGTGCATCTTCTAAATAGGAGGCAAGTTCTAGTGTCCAGTACATATGTTTAATTTTAATTCTTAAAGATTCAAATTTTTGTCCTTTTCTCTTTTAGATTCTTAAGAATCTAAGATTTATCGGACTGCAAAAGTAAAATAAAAAAATATTTATGAAAGATTTATTTTTTAAATTTTGAATAAATAAAAATAAACCCGTTTTAACGCTTATAGAGCCCTGTTTTTTATGTTAAAATCCCGTACTATCTCGGTTGAAGTTTGTAGTTATTCCTTATTTTCCAGTATCGCAGCAGACCAAGCTGGTGCAGATCGTGTCGAATTATGTGCCTCTCCTTGGGAAGGAGGTACCAGTCCATCTGCTGGTCTAGTTTTTGAAACATTATCTCAAACTTCTTTAGGAATTCATGTCATGGTAAGAGCTCGAGGAGGCGACTTCTGCTACGATGCTTTTGAGAAGAAAACGATGTTAGCCGAGATTAATCAGTTTATTTCCATGGGAGTTAATGGGATGGTTATTGGAGCCTTAACTCCACAGGGCGACTTAGATGTTAATTTTCTAAAAGAGGTTAAATACATTGTTGGGGATTCCGCTGAACTTACTTGTCACCGAGCTATAGATGTTTCAAGAGAACCATTGGAAGTGATGGAAGCTTTAATTGATCTAGGCTTTGATCGAATTTTGACATCAGGTCAAAAGAATAAAGCCATGGAAGGAATTGAGGCAATATCTACAATGGTCGAAGCAGCACAAGGTCGAATTCAAATCATGGCGGGTAGTGGAGTAAATCCGCAAAATTGTCTTCAACTCGTAGATGCAGGCGTGGATGCCGTACATCTAAGTGCAAGAACAACAAGAGAGTCCGACATGATTTATCGAAGACCCGGTATTTCCATGGGTGGTGTTGCCGAAATCTCCGAATTCGAAGTTGCTTATTCGAGTCAAGAAATTATTCGCGAGGCTGTTCAGAAAATCAGAAATTGTTAATCTTCGTATAATGGAGTTTCAATCCACTCATCTTGAGGGATTCGACTTAAATCATACAATGGGATTTGATTTCTTTGATAAGTAGGAATGGCAAAGTCGCTTTCATCTGGTCCACCTTTTTTGTAGTGATCTACCATTTTTTGGAATCGAACTTCTTCACTTTCCGTAGGAGCTGAGCTGGTAGTTCCAAACTCGTCAAATTCTACGGTTGCACCTGAGATTAATGAGGCTGGTTTATTGGCCGTACTATAATGTTTCGTGTCACTAAACAAGAAATCGTCAAGTGCATTTTGCTCATGCTCAAAGCCTGCAGCAATCACAGTTAAATATAGATCCTCTCCCAATTCATCATCTGTAGAGAAACCAAATTTCACCATGTCAGCTTGATCATTGATTCGGCCATTTAGGTACTCAATGATGATATTTTGTTCGCTCATGACTAAAGCATGTTCTGAACTTGTAGAAACCGTAACTAAAATACGTTTGGCTCCTTTAATTTCTTGGGAGTTTAAAAGTGGAGATTCAAGGGCTTCTGCAATAGCTTGAAAAGCACGATCTTCTCCTTTACCTAAAGCAGAGCTCATCATGGCCTGACCCGCATTTTTCAATACCTTTTTTACGTCCATGAAGTCCGTATTGATATCTCCAGGTTTTGCAATGACGTCAACCACACTTTTTACTGCTTTGGCTAACACATCGTCCGCTTTAGCGAAGGCATCCTTCACTGCTAGTTTCTCATAAATTTGAGCCAACTTATCGTTCATTACGACCAGTACGGTATCACAATATGTTTTTAATTCTTGAATACCCGTTAAAGCATATTGGATTTTTTCACGACCTTCCCATGCATAAGGTGCAGTAACTACAGCTACTGTTAGTAAACCTCTTTTTCTCGCAATTTCAGCCACAACTGGGGCAGCACCTGTACCTGTTCCTCCCCCCATACCTGCAGTAATGAAAAGCATTTCTGTGCCATTTGTCAACACCGCATTAATTTTATCAATACTATCTAATGCAGCTAATTTTCCAACTTCTGGATCCGTTCCAGCACCAAGCCCTTGCTCTCCTAATTTGATTTTGGTCTTAACAGGATTCGAAGCCAAAGCTTGAGAATCTGTATTGCAAATAATCAAATCCGCTCCTTTGATCTTCATGTTATCCATGTGGCGAACCGCATTGGAGCCACCACCACCTATACCAATAACTTTGATGATGGATTTGAAGGATGATTCAGGAACAATTTCCATTTTATGATCGAAAAAGGAAGGGTTCTGGTTATTCATAATATAAATATGCTTTTAGGGAATAATCTAATTTAATAAAATCTAATCGAATGCGCTGTTTAATCTTTACCCCAGCGCCATTCATTACCTAACTCTAAATCTCTTCTCAAATTTTGTTTAATGAAGAAATCACGAGTCGAATAAAAATCTAGTTTTTTTGCTGGAATCGAGTTGGTATTCGCCACACCATATAACAGCATCGCTGTGTATTTTACCGTATTTTCTAATTCTTTTTTGTTGACCAAATCAAAAGAGTCACAATTGGCATGATAACAATCTAATACCCGCTTTTCTAAGCGGCCGATGGGCGCACTAGCTGGAATACCTTCCAATAAAAATGATTGATGATCGGAATGTAATCCTGCACTATTGCTAATCTCATTGCCAAAAGCAGGGTCAATCGACTTAATTTTATTGCCAATTTCTTTTAACAGTGCGACTAACTCGTCTCTACCTCCTGCATTGAAACCAGATACATTGTTGGTCATATCCAGATTAATCATGTATACGATTTCATCAATTTCTCCCGTCTTTTTGGCTCTTTCAATGTAAGCTTTAGAGCCAAGCAATCCTTCTTCCTCGCCCATGAATGCGACAAATTCAATGGTCCTTTTATTTTTAAGACCCAATGCTTTAAATGTTCTAGCGATATCGATGACTGAAAACGAACCAATGCCATTGTCGATAGCACCAGTGGATAAATCCCAAGAATCTAAATGACCACCAATAATGATTTTCTCTTTACGGTATTTTTTGTTATCCCCTTTCAAAGTAGCCACCACATTACGTGCTTTGATAGGTTTACTCACATTATGCATTTCGATTAAACTCAACAATCCAGGCTGTTCCAACAACCATTTGCGGATTTCAACACCACTCTCCCAACTGATACAAACAGCAGGAATTGAAATTAAATTTCCGGTGACAGAAGCAGTACCAGTTAATAATACTTGCCCTTTTACCGTGTTAACAAAGATGACGCCAATGGCTCCATATTGAATGGCTAAAGCTGTTTTTTCCGAGCGGTGCAAGTTTTTTTGACCAGGTTTAGGGTCAACCAAACCTATATTCATCACGGCTACTTTACCTTTGATTTGTTCTTTTTTTGCCTCAAAATCCACATCGAGTCCATTTCCCATATCCACCATGGTACCCGTAATATTGGCTTCTACGGGTGTCATAGCTAAAGAAACTACAGGGACTTCTCTGAAATCATCAGATTTAGGAGGTGCAATCGAAAGGGTTACCGTATCTCTAGCCCAAGCCTCTACCTGAAAACCTTGAAACTTTGTATCACGGAATCCATATTTTTTAAAAAGGTTAAAAGCGAATTCTTCTGCTTTTTTACCTTTTTCACTGCCTGTAAGGCGATGACCTAAGGTTTGACAGGCCGTACCTAAGGATGAATAAGCCAATGAATTTTGATCTACTTCATCTTTGATTCGCTTAAATGCCGACTCTAAACTTTCTTCTCCTCCTATGGATGGACCGAAACCCGAAGAAGTGATTAAGAAAACAAAGATCAAGACGGATAATATACTTCTCTTCATGGATTAGTTTAAATAGGATGAAGGCTTACGATTCAGAAATTTACTTTTTTTTGATCAAAATACCAATTAGCACGAATAGGTTTTTAGTGAAATTCCTATTTAGGGAAGTAAGCACTCATTACTTCCTGACTTTTTCAAAAGTTTACACCAAAACTCCTTTTCTTTTTCAGGAATCGCTTTTCCTCCATAATAATTTTTGACCCTAGTAACCGCTTGGTCAACTAATTTTTTATCCAAATCAATTAAGACTTCTAAGTAGATAAATCGGGCAGCAATTTGTTGAGGTTTTAAACCAATGGCCTGTAATCCGTCTTTCAGGCGCTGAAGTCGTTCAGGGCTATAGGATCTTGCTCGGCCACTATACAAACTAGTCATAATTGTATTTTCGGCTGTTTGCTTAACTTCCAAACTATCAAACTTGCTTTCGTAGTTTTTGATATGTGTGATGAAATGTTGGAATAGTGCATTGTTGTCATCCATCATGACTTTTTGAATAAGCAAAAAACTAGTTTCTCCTTCAAATTCTTCAGGCTTAATCAATTGAACTAAGTCATTGACTAAAGCCACATTTTTCAATGTATCCAAACTTAAACGAGTGAAATAAGCGGCAGAAATCATATTTTCTTTATTCCTTTCACCTGCACTATATCGTTCTAATAATTGGGCTTGGTTTTGCTGCGGGTTTTTGGCTGCATCCAATAATTTAATGATACCCGCTACCGAGTTAGTAGCTTCACCAACTGGTTCAATATTCCAAACTTTTCCCTTGGGGGAAAATACAATAAACGAGGGAGTGGATGGGATAAAGATTTTACGAGAGCGTAAAAATGCATTGTTTTCACGCTTGCTTAGGTCCAACTGATACGCATGATAATTTTTATCAAGGTAAGTTTTAATGGCTGGAAGACTCAAGGTTTTATCATATGCGATGCAATGAGAACAAGTGGGTAAAAATGCCTCAAAAAAGATCGGTTTATTTTCCTTTTCAGCTTTTTTAAATATTTCATCCAGGGCTATGAAGGGTCTGAAAGATTTATTTTGGTCAATTTTTTGTGCCTTAGACGGTTGTAGAAAGCTCAGAAAACTGAAAAGTATCAAAAAGGATAGACGCATAGAAGGTATTTTTTCTCAAAAATACATCATCCTGCCCAATTTTCTCTATCTAAATTTCGGTAGGTAATCGCTTCTGCGATATGTTCCGATTGAATATGAGATGATTTTGCTAAATCAGCAATGGTGCGCGCCACTTTTCGAATTTTATCAAAAGCTCTCGCAGATAATTGTAATTTGTCCATTGCGACGGAAAGTAATTGTTGGGATGCTTGGTCAAGATGGCAAAATTCATTGACTTGCTGACTCGACATCATGGCGTTGGAATGGATTTTGGGGAATGGGATGAATCGATTTTGCTGAATTCGCCGAGCTTCCATAACTCTTTTGCGGACAAATTCACTTGATTCTGCAGCTCGCCCAGTACTCATTTCTTCAAATTGAACAGGCACAATTTCTATATGCATGTCGATTCGATCCAGTAATGGACCTGATATTCGATTTAAATAGCGCTGCACTTGTCCAGGGCCACAAACACAGTCTTTATTGGGATGATTGTAGTAGCCACAAGGACAAGGGTTCATGCTAGCTACCAACATAAAATTAGCAGGAAATTCTAATGACCATTTGGCTCGGGAAATAAATACATTTCGATCTTCTAGGGGTTGACGCATAACTTCTAATGCATTTCGATTGAATTCAGGTAGCTCATCTAGAAATAGAACGCCATGATGGGCAAGGGAAATCTCCCCAGGTTGAGGAAACGAACCTCCTCCAACCAAGGCAGCATTGGAAATAGTATGATGTGGACTTCTAAAGGGACGATGCGTCAATAATGCATGCTTTCCCATTAATTTTCCAGCCACAGAATGAATCTTTGTTACTTCCAGAGCCTCTGGTAAGGAAAATGGAGGGAGTATGGTCGGTAATCGTTTAGCCAGCATGGTTTTTCCAGCACCTGGAGGGCCAATCATAATCAAGTTATGACCACCAGCTGCCGCAATTTCAAAAGCTCTTTTGACAGCTTCCTGACCTTGTACTTGTGAAAAATCTACATCAAATGAGTCATGGGATTCACCGAATAAAGCGTGTACATCCACATAAGTAGGGGCTATGGTTATTTTATTGCGAATAAATTGAATGGTTTCTCGAAGATGACTTAATCCAAATACCTCTATTCCTTCTACCATAGCTGCTTCTATGGCATTTTCTTCTGGTAAAATGAGCTTTGTGATTCCTCTATTTTTAGCTTCCAAGGCAATAGGTAAAGCCCCTTTGATAGCGCGAATTGTTCCATCTAGGGCCAATTCCCCCATAATGACATATTCGTCAAGCCCTTTTAATTCAACCTGTTCTGATGCTTCTAATATTGATAGAGCGATAGGTAAATCATAGGCTGAGCCTTCTTTTCTGATATCAGCAGGTGCTAGATTAATGATGACCTTTCTCCTTGGGAAAAAAAATCCAGTATTCTTTAAAGCTGATTCAACTCGTTGAATAGATTCTTTGATGGTGGAGTCAGGAAGTCCAACTAAATAGCATTTACTACCTTGCCCAACATGGGTTTCAATGGTGATGAGGTTGGCAGACACCCCAAATACGGCACATCCATACGTTTTGGCTAACATTGTTTTTTGTTAGGCAAATTAGCAGGAATGGCAATAGGACTTAATCAGTTAGTTGGACTTTGTTAGCATTTACCAACAGCTTGATATTTTTACCAAAAACCAAGGGAAAATTTTGTGCTATATGTCCTGATGGAAATTCAAAGGCAATTGGATATTGACTTCCAGATGTATGTTCTAGCATAATTTGATTCACATTTTTACCCACACTAAGGCCTGCTTCTTTGCAGTCACTGAATCCACCCACAATTAAACCTGCTAATTGGTCCAGTATTCCTGCTCTTTTTAGTTGTAAAACCATTCGATCAATATGGTATAAGTTTTCACCCACATCTTCTAACAGTAGAATCTTACCCCTAAAATCTGGAAGACTCTTACTCCCAATCAGATGCACAATCAGCGACAAATTTCCTCCTACCAAGATTGATTCGGCTTTACCTAATCGATTATCTGAGTCAGCTTCAATCTCAATGTGGGTTTTACCTTCAAAAAGCAAGTTTCTTAGCATTTCCAATGCTTCATCGCCGCCTACCTGGCAGAAATTATGCGGCATTGGCCCATGTATACTAGCAATTCCCAAGTTTGCCACATGATTTAAAATGGCAGTAATGTCAGAAAATCCAATTATCCATTTAGGCTGTTTGATGAATGTTTCAAAGTTTAATTGATCCAAAATTCGACTGGATCCATACCCACCTCGAATGGGGAATATGGCTTTGATTGCAGGATCATCCAAGGCCAATTGAAAATCACTTAGCCGTTCTTCATCACTTCCTCCAAAACCAAAATAATGCGATAAGGCATGTGGAGCAAGACGAACCTTCAAACCCCAGGATTCCAATACTTCCACGCCTTGCCTCCATTGATCACTCTTTGGATGGGATGCTGGAGAAAGTAAAATCACTTCGTCACCCGGACGTAATAGAGGAGGAGTTTTCATGTTTAATAGAATGGTAGACAAATATGAATTATTTTTCCCTTTAACCCAAGGCTTAATTTTCGTATTATTGCAAAAAATTATCCCTGTTTGACTACTCCAAAGACAAATAAAAGTCTAGACTTGGTTCATCCATGTTACAACCCACATCCGGGTTGGGCGGAGGATTTGATTCGCCATTATACCTTATTCATGTCTCGGATACCAACGGATGTAGTAGTTCATATGTATGTTGTGGATGATGGGAGCAAACATGGGGTTCATTCAGAGGATATTGATCAATTACAGCAAGCAATTCCACATTTTACTTTTATTCCATTAAGTCAAAATTTAGGAAAGGGGGGAGCATTGAGACATGCAATCCGCCAGAGCCAAGGTGATTTGGTTATTTACACGGATGCAGATTATCCTTATAAGATGGAAAATGCATGGGAAATGTACCAAAGACTGGCCGAGGGAAATGCGGATGTGGTGGTGGGAGTACGAGATGAACAATATTACGATCAATTACCCTTTCGACGGAAGATCTTTTCTCTTTCGCTCAAATTGATGAATTATTTATTTTTTCCCGGTTTAAAAGTAAAGGATACCCAATCAGGGTTGAAAGGATTTAATGCCAAAGGCAAAGCGCTTTTTTTGAAAACGACAATCTCTGCATTTCTTTTTGATATGGAGTTTTTGGTATTAGTTTCCAAACAGAAGGATATTCAGATGGAATGGATTTATGTTCAGGTACGAGAGGGGATACATTTTTCAACCATGAAGCCTAGAACTATTTTGACAGAATTATTCAATTTTGCTTCTATTTTAATCCGAGGATTCTTTTCAAAATGAAATCAGCTCCAGCCATTATTTTGACAATTGATGTGGAAGAATGTGATATCCCTTTGGAATATGGATATGACATAGATTTAGAGGAGCAGTTAGATCAATCAAGAAAGGGCTTGGAGCAATTCATGAAGATTATTTCGGAAGCGCAAGTTCCTTGTACCATATTTTGTACTGGAGTGTATGCCCAACATAACGTTGCATGGATAAAAGATCTCGATACAAAGCATGAATTGGCATCCCATGGATTTTACCATAGCCATTTTGACCCCAAAACAGATTTATTGTCTTCCCGATTATTATTGGAAGAACTCAGTGGCAGAAAAGTAGTGGGTTTTAGAATGGCAAGAATGCAGCATGTCGAGGAGGCGGATATCTTGCAAGCAGGATACACGTATCATTCTTCATTGAATCCAACTTGGATTCCGGGTCGATATAATCATTTGAAAGCATCTAAGCTGCCTTTTTTTGAAAAAGGACTTTGGAATATACCCGCATCAGTTACCCCAAATTTCAGAATACCTTTGTTTTGGTTGGCTTTCAAAAACTTCCCACTAGTCATTTTTAAGCAATTTTGTAAAGACACCTTAAAAAAGCATGGCTTTCTTAATTTGTATTTTCATCCATGGGAATTTGCGGATTTATCGAAATATCCATTGCCAGCACATGTGAGTCGGGGCTCAAAAGGAGAGTTAGTTTCAAAATTAAAATCATTGATTAGGTATTTTCAAGAAGAGGGAATGGGGGAGTTTATGACGATGGAAAATTTTGTCAAGCAATTAGAAAATGGAAAATAAACCTGCATTTTATGCTCGCTACGAGTTTTTATTGGGCCTTTGGTTGTTGGCGGGTCTTTTTACAGGGATTAAACAATATAACCTAGGGGAGCTTAATTCCCACATCAATAATTTTGTCATATTCAAGTCGAGTTACGGTCACTTCTTACATAGAATGCCATTGTACTTTGAATACCCAAAGGAATATTTCGATTTATACTTGTACGGGCCTATTTTTGCTATTTTGATGGCCCCATTT
Organism: Aquirufa nivalisilvae; assembly: GCF_003143535.1. Taxonomy (GTDB): domain Bacteria; phylum Bacteroidota; class Bacteroidia; order Cytophagales; family Spirosomataceae; genus Aquirufa; species Aquirufa nivalisilvae. Next base: position 2,634,830 of record NZ_CP029346.1, on the reverse strand, counting down.
GCTTGGTTGCCAACAGGCATCAGTGTGACTGTTTGGAATGTGGTAAATGCCTTGGTCCTTTTTTTAGCGGTTTGGAATTTGCCCTTGGATCAAACGAAGCGAGTAGCCATTTCATGGATTATGTTGAATTCGACCATGACGGCACTTTTGAACACTCAATTTCATCCATTATGTATTGCCTTGATATTATGGAGTTATATCTGCATCCATCGGGGGCAAGATGCTTGGGCGGCACTTTGGATTGTATTGGGTATTTTCATTAAACTTTACGGAATTGTTGGACTAGCCTTTTTCTTTTTTTCTAAAAAACCACTGCGTTTAGCGGGCTATTTGATTTTTTGGATGGTGCTTATTTTAATTATTCCAATGCTGTTAGGAGGTTGGGATTATGGAATATCGACTTATTTGGGATGGAGAGAGGTATTGTCGCACAAAAACGAATTAAATGTAGACATTCAAAACTTACGTACAGATGTATGCGTGATGGGAATGTTTCGTCGAATGACTGGCGATGGCACTTTATCTAATTTATGGTTTTTAATCCCATCTATGTTATTGAATGTGTATGTCTTTTTCCAAAAAGGTAAATGGAAAGATTTGTCGTTTCAGCTTCGCATGTTGGCTTTTGTAAGCATTTATTTGATGTTGGCAAGTACGGGAACGGAGTCACCAACCTTGATCATGGCCTTTCCTGGTGTAGGGATTTGGTTTGTATTAGGGGAGAAAACGAGAGCCCGGTGGGCATTGTTAGTGATTACTTTATTGATTTCTAGTTTTTCTCCAACCGATTTATTTCCTAAATGGCTTAGAAATGAATGGATTAATCCATTGGGATTGATGATTTTACCTTTATTATTAGTTTGGCTATCAATTGCTTGGGATTTAATCAAGCAAGAATCTAAAGGAACACAACATCCTTAATTAAATCAGATTTAGCATGTTTATTGATGAGGTCAATCATCTTTTGTTTGGCCATCATGAGCTCTTTTTTGAGGGGAGCAGAATTGATTTGTACAAATAGTTTTTGTTGGTGTACATATACTTTTTGGGTTCGAGCGGCAATGGGTTTACCCATGATTTCTTCCCAATGAGCACTCACAAATGTTTCTTCGTATTTCCCTTGTATTTGATAAATCTTGAGCATGGACTCAATCACCTCCTTCAAAGAATGGCTAGATTCTTTGCGAGTGGAGGGTTTGATGCGTTTTGGATAAAAGGGAGAATCCATGTGATAAAAGGTTGTTTTGGTGTTTAAAGTTAGAATTTTTACAGGGGACTTTTGCCGATTTAACGGTTTAAATTAATTTTTTTTCATTTTTTTTTAATTTTTTAATTCTCGAAAAAGTACCCAATAAAGCGACATATTTAGTTTAAAATATCAGGATAGTACAATAGGCCCCTAAGTCATATGAAAAAAATGAGAACTTTTTAGATAAACCCGTGTAAAAATTAATTAAGAATTGCATTACTTTTGCCTTTACTGAAAAAAACAGCGGACGCTTAGAAATCTATGAAAACTGCTACGTTGTATTTTCGCGAGTTTTATTTTTAAATAATTCTTTAACCCCAAATTACCAAACTAATGAGTACACAACAACCAAAGCCAGCTGCTAAGCCAGCTGCACCCCAAAAAAAATCTGGCGGAATTCCTGCAGGTTTAATTCTTGTCATCCTATTTGTCATTGCATTATTGATTTTCCAATTCATTATGGGTGATGGCTCTCACTTCGAAGGTGGAACCAATGAAGGACACCCAATTCCAGGCGATTACTTTGGTATCGTGTACAAAGGTGGTGTGATTGTGCCCGTGTTAATGACTTGTTTCTTGACAGCTTTAACATTCTCAATTGAGCGTTTAGTTACAATTGGTAAAGCAAAAGGAACTGGTGATGTTAATGCATTCGTTCGTGGTATCCAAGCTGCTTTAGACAAAGATGATGTTGAAGGCGCTTTGAAAGCTTGCGAAAAGCAAAAAGGTTCAGTAGGAAATGTAACTCTTTCTGCTGTTAAAAAGTATAAGCAATTGATTTCTGATAGTTCTTTAGATAAAGAGCAAAAATTATCAGCATTAAGCAAAGAAGTTGAAGAAGCTACTTCATTGGAATTACCAATGTTGGAGAAAAATTTAACTATCATTGCAACTTTAGCGTCGGTATCAACTTTATTGGGTCTATTAGGAACGGTAGTTGGTATGATCAAGGCGTTCTCTGCATTAGGTAACTCAGGAGGATCTACAGATGCATCTGCTTTGGCAAATGGTATCTCTGAGGCTCTTGTAAATACAGCATTAGGTATTGGTACTTCAGCTATCTGTATCATCGCTTACAACGTTTTCACATCTAAAATTGATGAGTTAACTTACAGCATTGATGAGATTGGTTTGAGCGTTAACCAAAACTATGCTACGCATCACAATTAATATTTGAACCAATTCGGAGTGAATTTTTTGTTCCGATTTATCATTTTTTTCACCGTTCAAAATAAAAATTGTTATGCCAAAAGTTAAAGCCAAACGACAAAGTGTTTCACTCGATATGACAGCGATGTGTGACGTGGCTTTTCTTCTGCTTACGTTCTTCATGTTAACCGCGAAGTTCCGTCCAGAAGAGGCAGTTACGATTACACCACCATCATCTATTTCAGAGAAAGCTCTGAATACGAAAGATGGTATGTTAACCATCAGTGTTTCCAATGAGGGAGGGGTTTATTTGGCAACTGATGATCAAATGGCTAGGGAGTTTATGTTAGAGCGCATGGCTAATCGCTATGGAGTTGCTTTGACAGGCGAAATGAAGAAGAACTACATGAGTTCAGAAATCGTCGGATACCCAGCTGGTGCGATGCGTCAGGTGTTGAATATGAAACCTTCGGAAGCTAAGGATAAAGGATTTATTAAAGGTATACCTATTGATTCATCTAATAATGAATTATCCTATTGGGTAGGTTATGCTAAATTATCTAATCCAGAGTTGAAGGTTGCGATCAAAGGAGATCAAAATTCTAGCTATAAAGTATTTGCTGATATTATCGGTACATTACAAGCTCAGAACATTAATATCTTCCAGTTGATTACTGCTCCTGAGAATAAACCAAAATAATTTACATTCTAATTCGAAAAAGAAATGGCAGAAATAGATAGCTCCGGTGGGGGTAAGAAAGGCGGGAAGAAGCGAAGTAAAAAAATGTCAACCAAAATTGACATGACACCAATGGTGGACTTAGGCTTTCTTCTTATCACTTTCTTTATGTTAACGACTACGTTAGCAAAGCCCGTTACCATGCAATTAAACATGCCTGATAAAACGGATACTAAGGAAACATCACCTGTTAAATTATCGGAAACACTTACTGTGTGTCCAGATGAGAATAAGGTGTATTACTACCAAGGTATCCCAACTGAAGCAGGCACCAAGTTAGAGGTGACCGATTATTCTGACACGGGAATTCGCAAAGTAATCGCGGATTTAAAGGCTAAAGTTGGTAGCAACTTTACTCTGGTAATTAAGCCAACAAAAAAAGCAAAATACCGTAATATGGTAGATATGTTGGATGAATGTGCAATTACTAATAACAAGCGTTATGCCTTATTAGAAATTGATCCAGATACTGAAGCCTTAATCAAACGTTCAGGAAAGTAATTTGGTCAAAAGCCTTTTAAATTAATTTTTAAATAACATAAACTATGTCACAAGTAATAAGCCAAGATGCTACATTAGATGACATTATCTTTAAAGATAAGAACCGTGAGTATGGTGCTTTTCTTTTAAGGACAACGTATCCTAAGGTCATCAAGCGGTCTGTATTACTAGGCTCAGCACTTTTTGTTGGTGCATTGTTATTGGCAGCGTTCTGGAAACAGTTAACTGCCTCTAATACTGAGAAAACAGAGGTGACAGCCGAAGTAATGAAATTGGACACTCCTCCTCCACAGAAGAAGGTAGAGTTGCCACCGCCACCACCGCCGCCACCACCGAAAGAAATTCCTAAGGTGACGACAACTAAATTCTTGCCTCCTGAAATCAAACATGATGAAGAGGTGACTAAGCCTGAGCCACCGCCAGAAGAGGTACGTGGTAATACAGCTAGTGAAACAGTTAAAGGTGAAACGGAGAATTACGAACCTCCAGTGGATCCAGATGCTAAAGGAAAAGAAGAGCCAGTTGAGCCACCAAAACCTGCTGAAGAGGAAATCTTCACAGCGGTAGAGCAACAAGCAGAATTCCCTGGTGGACCTGCAGCTTTCGGACGTTTCTTGCAGAAAAATTTAAAATACCCATCAGCTGCTCAACGTGCAAACGTAGGTGGTAAAGTATATGTTCAGTTTGTTGTTAATACAGACGGTTCTATACAAGATGTTAAAATTTTGAAATCTGTAGGATTCGGTTGCGATGAAGAAGCTGAACGTGTAATTAAGTTGGTACCTAGATGGACTCCTGGAAAGCAGTCAGGTCGTGCGGTACGTTCTCGATTCACTCAGCCGATTACTTTCGTACTTTCCGAATAATCAATTTCCTATTCATTTTTCAGACCTGCTAAATTTCTTATTTGGCAGGTCTGATTGTTTAACAATTTTTCTGTTTTGACTATGGCACGCCCAGCAGCAGTTTGGATTAATGTTTTTTTTCGCTTTTTCGCCGCTTTAGCTTATTTCTTTTTAGGCTATTACATTGGATTCTGGTCAGAATTCCAATTAGGGATTTTACTGGACATGCCCACTACTTTTTGGTTGGGAATATTGTTTATGTTGTATGGCATATTTCGTATTTGGCGTGCTTTTTTATATGTTAGTGAAACAAAAGATCCAGATTATGGCAATTATGAAGATTAAATCACTAGGGCTTAGCTTGTTAGTTGTAGCCAGTATATTTTCTTGTAATAAATCCAAGGAAAGTAAATTTTCTGATGGTCCAGCGCAAGGAGAAATCTCAGTAGCTGTTGATGAATCTTTTCAGCCTTTGTTAATTGCTGAAAAAACCGCCTTTGAAAATAATTACCACTTTGCTAAAATCAATTTTGATTTCCATGCAGAAAATGAAGCTGTCGCAGATTTGTTGAATGAGAAAGTCCGTGCAGTTGTAGTTACGCGAGATTTGACAGAAAAAGAAAAAGAAATTTTTACGCGAGAAAAAGTAACTTACCGCAGTTATAATTTCGCGGCAGATGGTCTAGCTCTTTTGGTACATCCTCAAAATGTGGATACATTAATATCTCTTCCTGCTTTAAAATCATTGTTAACCGGAGAGAAAAAAACATGGGAATCTTTAGGGGCAAAGGGCGTTCGTGGTGAAGTAGCCTTAGTTGTTGATAAAGCTAATTCCAGTAATATTAAGTTTTTGGTCGATAAATTTGGACTCGATACCAATAAACCACTACCCATATTCGCTGCTGGTTCTAATAAGGCTGTCATTGAATATGTAAAATCTCATCCCAATGCCCTTGGAATCATCGGCTCCAATTGGATTAGTGATGGAGATAATCCAACATCTTTAGGATTTATTCGTTCTGTACATGTCATGTCTGTTAGTGAGAAAAGTAGTAGCACTGCTGGCGATTTTTATCAACCATTCGGTTATAATTTGGCGTTGAAAAAATATCCATTACGTAGGGATGTTAAGATAATTTTAAAAGAATCACACATGGGATTAGGCACTGGATTCGTTAATTATGTGTGTGGCGATATGGGACAGTTGATAGTATTGAAGGCTGGATTAATTCCTCTGACCCGCCCTATCACGATTAGACAGTATCAAATTAGCCAATAGAGCATATTTAATTGACATTGTCTAATAAAATATTGAAGAATTATAATTAATTTTGTAGTTCGTAAAAAAGTAAACTTTTACGATATTTTATTGAATTATTTCAATTTAAGGCCTGAGAATTATTAAGAATCGCAATTAATTTAAATTAACAATGAAGAAAATGAAATCGTGGATACTGGGTTTGGGATTATTAGTATCCAATGTGGCCTTCGGGCAAACAATCCAAGATGGTTTGCATTTTTTAGATCGTCATCAGCCAAGTAGAGCCAAACAAGTGTTTGAATCTTTAGTAGCATCAGCTCCTACTGGAGAGAATTACTATTTCCTTGGCTATTATTACTTGAATCTTCGTGATTGGGATAATGCGAAAGCCGCTTTCGAAAAAGGTAAAGCAGCTGATCCTAAGAACTACTTGAATCAAGTTGGTTTAGCGTCTATTTTAGTAGGACAAAATAATGTGTCAGCAGCAAAAGCTGAATTCGATCGCATTATTAAAGAGACAAAAGAAAAAAATCCTGACGTTTTGCACCGTATTGCTGAGGCTTATGAGATGTTTTATGTTTTAGGAAAAGAAGAAAGCTTCAATGCTAACAATAATGATCCGGGAGAAGCCATTCGTTTGATTGATTTGATTCAAGAAAAAACAAAGAAGGTTCCCAATGCGGCTCAGTACATTGTTAAAGGTGATGCTTACTTAATCAAGAATGATGGTGGTAATGCTGTAACTGCTTATGAGCAGGCCTTATTGCAAGATCCTAAGAATGTAAAAGCTAAAGTTAAAATTGGTATTGTGTATTTACGTGGAAAGAACTACAAAGAAACACAAGCTCGTTACAAAGAAGCTATTGACTTAGATTCAAACTATGCACCAGCTCACCGTCGTTACGGTGAATACCTAATCGTAGGTAACCAATACAAAAATGCAGCACGTTATTTTAGAAAGTATTTAGAGAAAGCAGAAGCTACTCCTGAAGTTACTTTAGAAACTGCCAAATTATTGTTCTTGTCTAAAGACTATGAAGGAGCAATGAAGTTCACAGATGAGGCAGATAAGAAAGGTGTTAAAGATAATGATATCTATCGTATGCGTGGATATGCCAATGTGGAAATGGGTAATTTTCAACAAGGTATTGAAAACCTAGACGGTATGGTGAAAAAAGGTGTTAAGCCTTATTTTATGGATGATTTGTACTTTGGAAAAGGGTACCAAGGTTTGGGTAAAGACTCTGTCGCTTTAATCTATTTAGAAAGAGCTGCTCCTTTAGATACGAATAACAATGTGTATTCCATCATTCATGATGTTCGTTACAAGCAAAAAAGATATGCTGATGCGGCTAAAGCAGGTTTAGGTAGTATTGAATGGAAAAAGAAGAAAAGCCAAACAGTAGGCTCTGGTGATTATTTCAAAGTTGCCATGGACTATTATTTAACTTCTGCTTACATGGATCGTGCAGACACCTTAGGTCGTCCTGCTATGGCTATGAGAGCTGATTCTATGTTTGCTAAGGCGATTGAGATTAATGACAAATGGCCTCCATTCTACATTAACCGTGCTCGTGCTAATAACTTCATTGATTATACAGGAACAAAATGGTTAGGAGCTCCTTATTATGAGAAGTTCTTGGCTTCTGTAGAACAACAAAAAGCAGAAAAAAGCACTCAATATAAAGAAGATAAAAACCAATTATTTGAAGCACTTAAATTCTTAGGTGGATATCATTTATCGGTTACCAAGGATGAAGCCAAAGTAAAAGAATTATTTACTAAAGCTCAGGAGATTAAGCCAGATGATCCAGATATCAAAGCTTATTTCAATCCTGCTCCAGCTGCTCCAGCTGCGGCTCCAAAGAAATAAATTGAATAAAAAGCTGCTTCATGCAGCTTTTTATTTTTAAATCGATCACTCAATTTAGATACCATCATGTCATACGCTATCGTTACAGGTGCTAGTAAAGGAATAGGAAAGGAAATAGCTTTGGAATTAGCAGCCAGGGGATATAATTTGCTTCTAGTAGCACGCAATGCCCAAGAATTACATCAAGTAAGCGATGAAATCAAATCGCACTTTGCATTAGAAGTTGATTATTTACCACTAGATCTATCCCAGTTAGGGGCAGTAACTCAGTTATATGAATGGGTTGTGGAAAAACAGGTGGATGTGAGAATTTTGGTGAATAATGCTGGATATGGATTGGTAGGGGCGTTTGAGTCATATTCTTGGGAGGAAAACCAACAAATGATGCAAGTAAATATGCATGCATTGACAGAAGCTTGTTATCGTTTTTTCCCGCTACTGCAAGGTAAGGGGCAGGCTTACGTATTAAATATAGCAAGTTCGACTGCTTACCAGGCAATTCCTTTGATGAGTTTATATGCCGCAAGTAAAGTGTTTGTATTGAATTTTTCTCGTGGTTTATATCACGAATGGAAGCCAAAAGGAATTCAAGTAACCGTGATTAGTCCAGGGGCCACCTCAACTAATTTCAATGACCGTGCTAATTTGCAAGATAAGGCAAGAAAGGCTGCTGAAAAAGTAGTGATGACTCCTAAAGAGGTTGCTAGATTAGCTGTGGAAGGTATGTTTGCTCATAAACCAGAAGTCATTACTGGATTTATAAATAAATTAGGAGCGACCTTGGCGTGGTTAATGCCAAAATCGTTAAGCGAGAAAGTAGCTAAAGGAATATATGAGTAATACTCACATGAAAATGTAGTTTACACATGGCCCCATCGGGGCCATGTGTGTTTAGTGATAGTTTAATTTCTGTACTTCAAGTTTGAATTGGATTTTTATGGGCTAATAATGATCATTTTCTCTTTACTATAATTAGGAGCAATGATCTTTAAAATATATGTTCCCGCAGGGATTTGAGGTAATTGTAATTTGATGGGTTGTGTACTACTAGGTAAATTGTATTGAATAATTTCATTGCCTAAGAAGTCAAATATTTTTGCTTCTGCTTGAGGGATGTCATCTAAAAGCTCTAGTTGTAACATGCCATTTTTATTAGGATTGGGGAAAATGGACATTCCTTGCATGTTTTCAGGTATCGACATGCTTATTTTCTGATAGGGAGAATAACAAATCAAGCTTTTCAATGGATACAAGTCATATTGTTTTAACGATCGAACTTCGTATATCCCAACTTCCTTGGCCTTTATTAAGGCTTCTTGATCATTCAATCGTTGATGATCTTTTTTCCATTCATATTGATCTGGCTGATCTAAACTAATCGCCTCTAGAAAATATACTCCTGATTTTTTAATGGCAGGTAGCAAAGGATTTTCTCGTCGATAAATGCTGACTTCTTCGCTTCTCTTTGACCAGCATCCATATACATTGCGAGTCTTTAGCCAATAAGTCCCGGAGTCAGTAATTTTAATTCGTTCCTCAGTCGATTCATTTTTCCATAAATAGGCATGAGCATGACTAGCTTGTAATTCAATGCTTTCACCTGTACAAAATTGTTTGGAAGGAATAGCCTCAATATTGGGAATTGGTTCCTCAGGATAATGATATGTTTGAACTGAATCACTCGAAACAGACCAGCAGCCAAATTGATTTTGCACTTTGAGCCAATACCATCCTGGGCTTTTCACGTTATAATTGGGAGTCGTAATTCTTGTATTCCATAGATAGTTGATGTATTCAGTGGGTGCTTTTAGAAGAATGGAATCCCCTTGACAAAATCCCAAGGCTGGCGAAGCTGTTATATTTGGAGGAATAGGATTTTCATGTACTTGAATAGAATAAGAATTTGACCAATCTGACCAGCATTGATTGTCTTGACTTACTTGAACTTGGAATTCAAATACGCCAACTTGTTGTGCCAGGAACTTGACATTACTGGCTTTTTCACCATTTTTCCATTTGACGTATGGATAGAATTGGGTTGTAGCTAAAAGGCTAGTGTCTTTCAAGCAAAGAGAAGTTTTTGAGGCAATTATTGTTGTGACTGGTGGAGGTATCCGAATTATAAGCTCTAATACTTCACTACGATAGAAACAGGTACCTTGTTGAATAATCGCTTGATATTGTCCAGCCTCTAATTCTTGATGTAAAATAAATGCCTCAGAGAAAAAATGGCCATCTTTTTCCCAACCTATAAATTGATTTTTGAATACATGATCTATTTCAATTTGGGCAACTTGACCCTGACATACATCTTGTTCAAAATTTTTAATAATCGGAATCTTTGGTTTTTTCAATACAGGAATCCTTAGGTTAATCGTATTGCTGTTAGAATCGGAGCATCGAATTTGGACGAATAATTCATAACTAGCATCTACTATCCATTCAGCACCTTGGGCTCTCAATTGCTCTGGACCATACTGATTAAAATACATGACATTTCCTGGGCAGCCTTGAACTTCTATTTTATAGGCGTCTTGTTGACATAATGGTTCCATCGTATATGTAATTTCATGCCAAGGTGGACTAGGGTTGACAGATGGCTCTTCTTCATCAATAGGTGTACTGATGTCGTCATCCTCTTGGCCAATATCAGGGATGGTTACTACCGTGCTATCACGGGGGATTTCAGGTACAATGATGCTATCTTGAGGGATGTTGATGACTTGGTTTTCCCATTGAATAAATACCGAGTCTTTGGCTATACAATTCAATTGATCTTTGACTTGAACTTTGATATAAGCAGAAGAACGAAAGGGGCCTATGATTGGGTTACTCACTTGATTTGCACTTATAGGTGTATTATTACTTGTTGACCATGTGAAACTATAGGGAGGTACCCCTCTAATGGCAGTGGTAAATGAATTAGCATCATACAAATCATCTCCTTTAAGTTGTTTATTTTCACCAGCATCTGCCAAAAGAGAAGGAGCTACAGTGACTCGGATGGCTGTTTTAGGACTTTCACATTCATTTATTTTTTGAGATACCCATCGGATAATTTCAAGATTATCTTGCCCAATATTGGTTGTTTGTGATACCTGAATGGATGTGGCAGTACTAACTGTATTTTTATCAATAGCATTGAGATACCACAAATTATTACTTCCTCCAGAGGCTTTGAAGGTAATGATGGCACCGCTACAAACCTGTGTTGGCGTACCGCTGTTGCTTGGAGCCTCGGGGACAGGGAATCCTTGTGCATAAGTACCTAAGGAAGGAAGACTTTCGCATCCATTTTTAAAACAAGTAGCTTTGAACAAATGTGGTGAAGCATCAGTTAAACTGATGTTCATTCGGGCTCCTTCTCCAATTTTTTGTCCTTGTTCATTGTACCAATAGGTACTGTATGGAGAACAACCTGTTGAATTGATTGATATTGGGCTGTCCACACATCCTTTATAAAGATTGGAAGCATGAGTAGGAACAGGGGCATTTTTAATTTGTAAACTAACCTCAGTGGATGTTCTTGGACAAGTGCTAGACTGATTTTCATTGGTCAAAGAACCTTCATTATCATTATTGGGACTAATGGAAAAATTAATTCGCACTTTAATTTTTTGACTATTCAAGGTCATCATTGCATTAGAAATAACCAATTCTTTGTCTTTAGTACCGCTGAAATTGGCATCATCCACCATATCTTCAAACGGCCCTCCATTCACAGAACGCGTCCATTGGTAATTCTGAACTTGTGCTAAAGAAGAACTAGGGATCTGTGGTGTTAAAGTTCCGATTCCTCTTTCACAAATGCTTGGGTTGACAATGGAAGTAATACTATGTAAGGTAATACTTGCCTCTTGGGAATAAACTTGACAGGAGTTTTTGCTAACCTTAACTCGATATAAAGTACCAGAGGGATGGAGTGTTCCTCCACTAGGATAAATTTGATACTGGGCACTGGTAGCTCCTGAAACAGCGCTGAATTGACTGTCATTGGGTCGTTTCTTTTCCCATTGAAATGTACTACCATCAGCTTTCACGATCATTCTGATGCTATTCCCATCACAATCTGATTGAGAAACGGGCTGAGTCTGAATAGTAGGGCACTGGCTAAGGGTTTCCCTACTTATGAACAATATTAGTAAATGAATTAAGAGCTTTTTCATTTTGAACTCAAAGAATGTGAGTTCAAATCAGAAAATAAATGCTGAACCTAAATAGCCGAGTGGGGCTTTGAAATGGGAATAATGAATTACTTGGTAAAAAAAATACGCAAGCTATTGTATGTCAACAGCTTGCGTAAATATCAGGGTTCTGGTAATTAGATGTCGCAAATCTTAACTGCTTGCTCTAAAGAAGCCATTTTATCAGCACGAGCTGGTATGAATTCCTGTCCGATAAAGCCTTTATAACCTGTATCATAAATAGCTTTGATGATAGCGGAATAATTTAACTCTTGACTTTCATCAATTTCATTTCTACCGGGTACTCCACCTGTATGGTAATGAGAAATATATTGGTTATGCTTTTTAATCGTAGCAATTACGTCTCCTTCCATGATTTGCATATGGTAGATATCGTAAAGTAATTTGAATTTATCAGAACCTACCATTTCACACAAAACTGCTCCCCACTCCGTATGGTCACATTGGTAATCTTTGTGATTTACTTTGGAGTTTAATAATTCCATGGAAATAGTTACATCATGTCTTTCAGCCGTTTTCATGATGCGTTGTAGCCCCTTTTTACAATTTAATAAGCCTTGTTCATCACTCATTCCATCTCTATTACCGGAAAAAGTAATTAAGTTTTTAACGCCCACTTTAGCGGCTCTTGGAATTAAATCTTCATAAAAAGCCACCAATTGATCGTGGTTTTTTATCTTATTGAAAAAATTAGTCAAGCCCATTCCTTCTGGATATTTACCCCAGCCAATGGCAGCGGTCATATCGTGTTTTTTCAAAATATCCCACTCTTCAGGCCCAGTTAGCTCAATGGATTGCAAACCAATTTTTTTGGCATTTATGACTAATTCCTCAAAGGGAATAGCCTGATAGCACCAGCGGCAAGCTGAGTGGTTGACTTTACCTTTTAAATCAATTCCTGCTTGGGTGTCTGCTTCCTTAAATCGGTGTTCCATGGAATTACCTAAGAAACCTAGCCCCGCCAATCCTGCGGAGTTTTTTATGACATCTCTTCTTGTAAATGTAGTTTTCATCGTAATGGTTTTTCTTAATTAAATAGTATTAACCTTGCCAAGTTCCAATTAACATACCGGTTTCTTCCAATACTTTTAAATTATATTTCAAGGCAATTTTTTTGTATTTGACTAAATCGATAATCGTACCAATCAACAGAAATCCTCCGGTAAAAAAATAGAGAAGTCCTAATCCAATTCGATTGGTGACAAATCGCTGAATACCAGCAAATCCTACAAAACCCATGAGCGTACACAATAGAATTAATAGTGTATCTCTTCTTCTAGCTAGGTAAATACCTAAAAATTGCTCTTGTTGACTATCACTTAAGTCATGCAATTTTTGTTTCACGGCAATCATTTCCTCCATTTCTAATTGTGAAATTAAGGGCAAAAATCTAGGGTTCATAAGCCTGATATTAATGTAGGGTTGTCAAGAAGTTGGACACAAAGTATTTGGACCAATCCAAGATTAATTGTGGAAATATACCGAAAAGGATGCTTAATATACCAAGACTGAACAAACTAAATATTTCTAGGCGATTTAAATCGGGCAATTTCCACTGGGAATCGAATAGATAAGTTTTACCTAAATAGATTTTTTGGAAGGTCCAAAGGAAATAACCAGCTCCTAATAAAATGCCAAATGCACCCAATACTGCCCATGCTGGGTGAATATATGGACTAGTGAATGCACCCAAAAGACTGAAAAATTCTCCAATAAATCCTGAAAATCCAGGTAACCCTAATGATGCAAAAATGGCGATACCTGAAATTAAGGTAAATCGTGGCATCAAGCTAGCAATGCCGGAATAGTGATCGATTTGTCGGTCGTGAGTTCTTTCATATAGAACTCCCACCACTAAAAACAATAAAGCAGAAAGAATTCCGTGAGAAACTAATTGGTAAATAGCTCCTTGCCAACCCTCAGCATGAAAGGAAGCAATTCCTAGTAGGACAAAACCCATATGTGAAACAGAGGAGTAGGCTACTAGTTTTTTCAAATCACTCATAGCAAGGGCATTGTATGCTCCGTAAATGATGGAAATCGCTCCCAAAGCCGCCATGATATTGGCCGACTCCAAGGCTTCTTTTGGAAAGAAAGGAATAGCTGTTCTTAACCAACCATATGCCCCAATTTTCAAGAGTACCCCAGCCAAAAGGACAGAAATTGGGGTGGGAGCTTCTACGTGGGCATCGGGTAGCCATGTGTGTAAAGGGACCATGGGTAGTTTGATTGCAAACCCAATGAATAAAAGCCAAAACCCCCACATTCTGGCACTAAGGCCATTTAATAACCATCCTGAATTTGGATGTAAAATACTGCTGGTTTGGCAATTATTAACATCGCTTAGAGCCTGCATATCAAAACTATGTACCAAATCAAAGTTGGCAATTTCCTTGTTAGCTATTGCCGTTTGAATATTTTTTAAAGCAGCTAAATCAAAACTTTGACCCTCTTGAATCAAGCCAATATGTTTAGCTGTTTCATAGGGATCAATATAGGCCAAGCTGATTCCTAACATCACAATGAGTATAAAAAGCGAGCCAATTAATGTATATAGGAAGAATTTAATGGAAGCATAGTTTTTGCGAGGCCCTCCCCAAATACCAATTAGGAAATACATGGGTAAGAGCATGAATTCAAAGAAAACGTAAAAAAGGAATAAATCACGGGACAAAAAGCAACCCATTAAGGCAGCATTTAATAATAGTACCAAAGAATAATAGGCACCTTTTTTCTCTTGAATCGTATGCGAATTGATGACGGCCAAAAAGGATATAAAGCCCGTTAACGCAATTAATAAAAAGCTTAAACCATCAAGTCCTAAGGAATATTTGATGACAAATTCTCCTAATGAACCTAGAGGTAATTGAATCCATTGAAGTTCTTCTTTCCATTGAAATGAAGTTGACGATAGGTCAAATGCAGTTCCTGCATATGCAAGAGCTAATAATTGAATGACAGAAATCCCTGTAGCCCAATGTTTAATTCCATTTTCCCATTTCACAAGTGCAGCCACTATGGAGCCTATTAATGGTAAAAGAATAATAAATGATAGTAGCGGTAAACCCATTATTTCATTTTAAAAGGACTATTTACAACCAAACGTAAAGTAAAAATAGACCAAATGTTAAAAATACCAATATCCAATACTGCTGAACTTTTCCTGACTGCCATCTACTTAAGAAGTGACCAGAAATTTGACTGATTTTTGTACTAAATCCAACAAGAATGCCATCAACGATAAATTGATCTAACCAGGCTAATATATGTCCAGTTACTACCTGTAATTGGGCTAACCAAATTAAGAATCGATCTAGGAATACATTATCAATAATATGTACCCATCGTGCTTTACCATTTGTCAATTGAAAAATGGATGGCCAAAATGATGGCCAAAAACGGTAATTGTCTTGAGGGATCCACTGGCGGCTTATCCAAGTTAAACCTAAACCTAGTACCCAACTGAATATTGTTATGAGAAGCCAGATTGTAGGAACTTCCCAGGTTTTTAGTTGAAATTTATCTAAAAGTAATGAAGGATGGATATGTAATACTTGGGTACTTGTCCAGAAAAATAAGCTGAAAAGTGCTAAAATAAGCACGGGGACATACTGAGGTAAATTCCACGATGGTTTTTCTAAGGTTAAATTTTTTCGGTTTTCCCCCATGAAAATTAAGTAGAACTGTCGACTGATATACCAATTACTTAATAACATACCTACACCTAAACAAGCAAGTAAGGTCCAATAAATAGGGTAAAATGGGCTGTTTTGTGCATTTTCCCAAAGTAAGCCTGCTAGGTTTTCTTTGCTGAAAAAGCCATTAGTCAATGGTAACCCCATTAAGCCTGCTGCAAAAATACCATAGCCAAGTGCAGTCCAAGGTAACTGCTTTCTTAGCCCCCCCATCTGATGTAAGCTTTGAGGATCTAGGTGATGACTAGCTTTTTGATGGTGTAAATAATGAATAACAGAGCCGGCCGAAAGGAATAGACCTGCTTTGAAAATACCGTGTACCACTAAATGTAATAATGAGGCGTCAGAACCCATTCCCATCCACATAAGACCCAATTGGGATATAGTTGAATAAGCTAATGCTTTTTTGATATCTTGTTGAAATAAGGCAAATACAGCCCCGCTAAGTAGCGAAATGGCACCGATAGCTGCCATGAATAAATGAGTGTCTTCTCCAGTAATGGGGTATATTTTAATGCCAAGGTAGACACCAGCGGCCACCATGGTAGCTGCATGGATTAGGGCAGATGCAGGAGTTGGTCCTTCCATGGCATCAGGTAGCCAAGACATGAGTGGAAATTGAGCAGATTTTCCTATAGCACCTGCTAGTAATGCAATACCTATGGCAATGGGTGCTGGCCCAACAGATCCTATGTGCATGGCAGAAAACTCCATGGCGTTAAAATGGATGGACAAGCCAATTAAGCCAATTAGTAGTCCAATATCACCTAAACGATTTAATAGAAAGGCTTTTTTTGCAGCTTGAATGGCGACTTCTTTTTGATACCAAAAACTGATTAAAAGATAGGAGCAGGCTCCCACCATTTCCCAAGAAGCATAGAAAATCCAAATTTGATCGGCAAATAGTAAGGCATACATGGCTGCCGCAAAGAGGTTTAAATACAGGTAGTATTTAGCTAAATGAGGCTCATCTTGAAGATATGAACTTGAGAAAACTTGAACAAAAAAAGCTACAATAGCCACGAGTAAAGCTACCATTTGAGCAGAAGATGTGGCAACGAAGCTAGCTCTAAATTCGGAATCTCCCAGAGTAAACCATGGGTTATGAATAGCAATTTCATGACCATTTACTTGGTAAATAAAATAGGCTAATCCGATTAATTGAATACAAGATAAAAAGCTAGAAAAAGTAGCTAATAAGTTCTTGGGAATTTTAAAGCAAAGTGCGATGAGCATGGCCGAAATCCAGGGGAAAAGGAGGAGGCCAATAAATAAGGGGGTTAAGCCCATCGGGTTACACGAGTTTAATGTACAAATATACAGTTCTTTGTTGTTTAACCGCCACTGACTGGTGGAATTAGGGCAATTTCCATGCCTTCATTCAAGATAAAATCAGCTTCTGGAAAATGATGTTCCGCTGCAATTCGTAGGGAGGGAAGCTTGGCCAAAGGTGGATAGCTCGTTTTTAGTTCTTGCAAAAGCTGAGCTGCCGTTAATATTTTCTCGGAACGCAACTCAATTTCCTTATTTTGAAGCAAATCTCGTGTTAAACCAAAAAGTAGAATTCGATAGTTTGGCATTCGTTTGGGGGCGATTTTGTACCTTTGTATATAATACAAATATATTGGATATTTCTCAAAGCTTACCTTCTTCTCGTCCCATTCTCTATGATAATCATGGTAGAGAAATGACATATCTGCGATTAGCTGTCACGGATCGATGTAATTTGAGATGTTTTTATTGTATGCCTGAAGAGGGAATACATTATTTGCCAGAGAAACAATTGTTGACCTGGGAGGAAATGTTGCGAATAGTGCAGCAATTGCATGTATTAGGATTAAAAAAAGTTAGAATCACAGGTGGAGAGCCGTTGTTACGCAACGGCATCATGGAATTCCTTGAGGAGTTAAGTCGCTTGGAAGGATTAGAAATTTGTTTAACGAGTAACGGAGTCTTGTTAGAAAAACAGATTCCTAAATTAATTCAATTGGGAGTTAGGTCGATCAACTTGAGTCTTGATTCATTAGACAAACAACGTTTTTATCAAATTACCAGACGAAATGATTTTGATGTGGTTTATTCGGCCATGTTAGGCTTGATAGAAGCTGATTTTAAAGTTAAAATCAATGCGGTAGTAATGGATGGGAAGAATGAGCAAGATATTTTAGCTTTGGCACAATTAACGGAGCAATATCCTATTTCTGTTCGTTTCATTGAAGAAATGCCTTTTAATGGTTCAGGTAATGGTGCCGCTAATTTAAACTGGGATTTTATTAAAATTCTAGATCATTTGAAAGCACATTTTGGGAATATGCAGCCCATGGATCTTAGCTATGGAGAGACTGCTATGAGATATCAGATTCCTGGATTCAAAGGAGATGTTGGTGTGATTGCAGCTTTTAGTCGGACTTTTTGTGGAACCTGTAATCGAATTCGATTGACAGCTTTGGGGGAAGTTAAGACTTGTTTATATGATGATGGTGTATTTGATTTGAAATCATTTATTCGACAAGGTGTTAGCGACGAAGAAATTAGACAAACTTTCATTACTTTATTTGGGAATAGACCCAAAGATGGTTTTGAGGCAGAAAAAAATAGAAAAGGAATTATAAACGAGTCTATGACGAGTATTGGGGGTTAGTTATGAAAACAGTAAACGATATTTTCAAAGGTTTTGATCAATTGCAGGTATTGGTCATTGGTGATTTAATGATCGATGCTTACACTTGGGGAAAGGTGAGTCGCATTTCTCCAGAAGCTCCAGTGCCTGTAGTTCAAGTTATTAAGAAAGAAGCTAGATTAGGTGGTGCAGGTAATGTAGTCATGAATATAGCCAGTTTAGGAGCTAAACCGTGGGTTGTTTCTGTGGTTGGGGATGATGATGCTGGATTGCAACTAAAGAGTCTTTTGGAGAAAGAAGGAATTTCCTTGAGCGGAATTGTGGAGGAAAAAGGAAGAATAACTTCGATTAAAGAAAGGATAATTGCGGGTTCTCAACAGTTGTTGCGAGTTGATTCTGAAACAGATAAGTTGGTCCAGCATGCAAGTTCAGCGGCCCTTTTGGAAAAGGTGAAAGCTTGCATAAAGGAAGTAGATGTAATCATTTTTGAAGATTACGATAAAGGTGTTTTAAATGAGCAATTGATTCAAGAAGTAATCACTTTGGCTAGAAAGCATGGGATTCCGACTGTAGTGGATCCTAAAAAGCGCAACTTTTTTAGCTACCGTGGAGCCACTTTATTTAAACCTAATTTGCATGAATTGCGAGATGGATTAGGATTGTTTCCAGAAGATCTTGAAGGCCAAAAATTATTGGAGACAGTTCATCAATTTAAAGAAAGTCAAGGTTTTGATGGAGTATTTGTGACCTTATCAGAAAAAGGAGTGTTGATGGATTTGGGGAAAGAGCAGGTTCGAATTCCTGCACATATTAGGCAGATAGCCGATGTTTCAGGGGCAGGAGATACCGTAATTTCCATCGCAGCTTGTGCGCTGGCATTGGGTTTACCTGCACGCCATATTGCTTCATTAGCCAATTTAGGCGGAGGCTTAGTTTGTGAGTCGCTAGGTGTAGTTCCTATTGATAAAGAATTGTTGAAAAAAGAGGCCGAAAGCCACTTGATGTAAGGTTGTTTTTTACAACGCTGGCAAGGTTCCAAACCTTGACAGCGTTTGTCTAACGGACCAATATTTGAATTATTGTATCAAGAAACTGATAAGCTATTCCTTAACCCAAGCTGTGAATTCTATCTCCACTTTGTACTGAGGAGCTATCAATGCTGAAATTTCATAGATACCGGTGGTTGGCTTAACTGCTCCAAAGAAATGAGCATGGGCTTTAGCAATATCTAAGTTTTTGGAAATGTCAGTCGTGAAAATTCGTGTTCTAACGACATCATTGATAGAAGATCCAGCTTCTTCTAACACCAAGGCAATGCGCTCAATGATGTTGTAAGTTTGAGCATATAAATCATCCTCTTTTACTTTATCGCCATCTATAAGGGCTACTGTTCCTGAGATTTCCAGTAAATTTCCAGTTTTTACTGCACGGCAGTAACCAAATACATCTTCAAATGGAGAGCCACTTGATATTGAAATTCTATTGCTCATTTTTATTAATTAAGTGAGATATTTTTTCCCAAACGTCCTTTTTAGCATGACGAACTACTTCGCCTATGATAATAACTGCGGGATTGCGAAGGTCTTCAATTTTAGCCAAATTTTCAAGTTCACCTGCGATACCTAAGCCCACTTTTTGTTGGGACATTGTCCCATTCTGAATAATAGCTGCAGATAAATTGGCTTTTCCTGCATCCTGACAAATTTTAGAGATCTCGGCTAATCGATGCATACCCATCAAGATAATGATAGTGGCAGTAGATTGTAATCCAAGTTGTAAATCACTACTTAAAGAGCCATCTGATTTAGTGCCCGTCATGACCCAAAAGCTTTCGTTTACTCCTCTGATAGTCAATGGGATATCCGCTGCACCTGCTGCAGCATATGACGAACTGATACCAGGGATATAGGCAGTCAATAAACCAAATTGTTTGGCATATTCAATTTCTTCTTGACCCCTTCCAAAGACAAAAGGATCTCCTCCTTTTAGTCGAACGACATGACCTAATTCATAGGCTTTCTTTACAATAAGCTCATTGATCGCATGTTGCGAATGGCTTTCTCCCGCCTTTTTCCCAACAAATATTTTTTCGCAATGATCAGAGCAATGACCAAGTAAGCTGACATCCACCAAGGCATCAAATAAAACGACTTGAGCACTTTGCAAAGCCTTGATGGCTTTTAAAGTGATCAATTCAGGATCACCAGGCCCAGCACCAACTACACTAAGTTTCGGTTGAGGTTCTAATGATTTAAATCGACTTAATTGTTGGATCATCTTAATTACTGGCAATAGATTGGCGGAATAAACTAGCGGTTTCTAAGAAACTCAATGCTTGCTGAGCATAAGCTTTTGCGAAAGCTTCGCTAGGCTCATGTTGATTGATTTGAAGAACTAAAGCAGAAAAGCTTTCGGCTTGTAAATCAAAATCACCGGTTTGTACATATTGCTCATCGAATTTCGTAATCACGGCATTCTGAGTAGATACTTGTACACTCTTATCTAATAATAAAGCTTTAGCAGCAGAAACGAATACGCTGTAAGCGTGATAGATAGCATCTGCCCAGCGTTTATCTTCTAAGGCACCTTTGCACCAATCATATTTTTCTTCTGATTCGAATAGCAATGTAGCCACTAAATCGATGATGACACTGGCACATTCACCCACTCCAATTTCCGTATGAAAGGACTCCGCAGCTCCCCAGTCAATAAAATCATCATCCACCAATGTTTGTAAATCAGCAATCGGCTTCAATAGAGTATAAAAATATTTTTCTCCTTGACGGTCATAGTACTGGTGGAAATATTCTCCTTCTAAAGCATTTTCTTCATAGTTATTTAAAACTACTCGCAAAACTTCAGGACCTCTTTTAGATGGAACCTTAATCACTTTGTCTGCAATTTTTCCTTCTCCATTTCCAAGTGTGGCTCCTCCTAAAAGAACTTGTAATGCCGGAAGAACTCGCTTATCTGGAGCTTTCAAAGATGATCCATGAAAGCCTATGCTGGCCATGCTGTGTTGTCCACAGGCATTCATACATCCCGAAATTTTGATTTTCATTTGGCTGTCATGAATTAACTCAGGAAAATCTTGTGAAATGACCTCTTCTAATTTCGATGTAATATTGGTGGAATCAGAAATAGCCAAATTACAAGTATCTGTACCTGGGCAAGCCGTGATATTGGCCACAGAATTGGCTCCAGGTGAAGCTAAATCATGGTCTTTTAAGACTTGATATACATAGGCCAAATTTTGTTGTGGGACAAATTTGAACAACAAACCTTGGTTAATGGTGATACGAACATCATCTCCAATATATCCTTCTAAAGCTTGCATGATACTTCTAGAGGTATCACTGGAAATATTTCCGTTCAAAATACGTACATATACCCCAAAATAACCTACTTGTTTTTGCTCAAAGGTATTTGAACTTAACCAAGTTTGATATGCTTCAGAACCATCAGAAATGATGCTGGATAGTTTAGTAGGTATAGAAACCTCCCAAACACCATCGCTAGGAATTTCTACCACTTGATTTTTTAAAGCTTTGGTTTCAGCATTGACCAAATCCATAAACGCCTCAAATCCAATTTTCTGAATTAAAAACTTCATACGAGCTTTATGACGGGAGTTTCTTTCTCCATGACGGTCAAAAACACGTAAAACAGCTTCCATAAATGGAATAATTTTATTCTCAGCTAAGAACTCATAGGCCGTGTAAGCTAACATGGGTTGTGCGCCCAAGCCTCCACCTACCACTACTTTAAATCCTTTAATCCCTTGTTGAATTTTGGGAATAAAGCCCATATCATGTAAATAAGCAAGGGATGTATCTTCGTCCGTATTAGAAAATGATATTTTTACTTTTCTTCCCATTTCTTGGCAAATCGGATTTCTCAATAAATATCGGAAAGCCGTATCTGCATGGGCACTTACATCAAATAATTCCAAAGGATCAATCCCAGAAGTAGGAGAGGCCGTGATATTTCTAACGGTATTTCCACAAGCTTCACGTAATGTAATATCGTCTTGTTCTAATTTAGCCCATAACTCAGGCGTACGATCCAAAGAAACGAAGTGAATTTGAATATCTTGACGCGTCGTTAAATGCAAATTTCCAGTCGAGTATTCATCTGAAATAGCTGCAATTCGGCGCCATTGGTTGAACTTAATTTTTCCATAAGGAAGTTTAATGCGAACCATTTGTACGCCCTGTTGTCTCTGGCCATAAACACCACGAGCCAATCGAAGGCTACGGAATTTCTCTTCATGTATCTCGCCTGCTCTGAATTGAGCAATTTTATTGGCAAGATCAATGATGTCTTTTTCTACTATAGGATTTTCTATTTCTGAGCGGAAGCTTTGCATAATGGCGTATTTTTAATCTTATATACTCTATATAATATATAGATTTTAAGCAAAATTACAAATTCAACGCTATTCGACCAAGGATTTTTCATTCGAATGTAAAAAACTTTTACCCAGTAATCTTTGAAATAGAACGATTATTTCAATGCAATTCAAATTGTAGATGTAAAGGATTTTCCACAACTGATATTTGTATAGGCCATTTTTAGGTAATCAAGGTATGGCCTAATGAGGAATTAGCTTGAAATTCTAATAAAAGTGAAAGGATGTGAATGGCAGTTTCCATTCTTCAAAAGAATTGATTAGTTTTGCCCTCCCAAACAGAGGGGTGTCCGAGTGGTTGAAGGAGCACGCCTGGAAAGTGTGTATAGGTCTCAAGCTTATCGAGGGTTCGAATCCCTTCCCCTCTGCTCCTAAAGACAAATCTATCTTAGATTTGTCTTTTTTTTGTTTTTGGATAATCAGGCTCCGAATGAATTCAATACATTTGTTCACATAAATCCGCTGAGCAATGTACATTCCCGCCATCAACCAATTGACAGATTTAGCTGAAATTATCCAGTTCATTCAGAAATATAGTTTTGGATCGATCATCACCATGGTTCATGGTAAACCTGTGGCGACGCAATTGCCTTTTGTTTCCCAGTTGGTGGATAATAAGATTATTTTGAGAGCCCATTTTGCCAAAGCCAATGAACAATGGAAGCAAATTGTAGATCAAGAAAACTTATTTATTTTTCAAGAACCCCATGCCTATATTTCTCCAAGGCATTATGAAAAAGAGCAAAATGTGCCTACTTGGAATTATATATCCGTGCATCTTTATGGAAAGGCCAGATTAGTTCAAACCCAAGAGGAAGCTCAAGGTATTCTGGAAGAAAGTATTGAATTTTTCGAAAAGGAGTATAAAACGCAGTGGGATGGGCTATCGGAGGCATATAAATCGAACATGATACAAGGAATTGTAGCATTTGAAGTTGTAATTTCTGAAATTCAAGCCAAGAAGAAAATAAGTCAGAATAGATCAAAAAAAGAGCAAGAACAAATTGCTCAAGCTTTATCGCAAAGCACTTTGAGCCATGAACAGCAAATTGCTGAATATATGAAGAAGAATTAGGAAATTAGATTTGCATGTTATTTTCAATGCATTGCCTATGAAGAGTCAAGTTAGAATATTGTTGGTAGAAGATGACCCTAGGATATGTCAGAATATTCATGATTATTTTTTTCAGGAAGGCTTTCTAGTAGAAATTGCTAGAGAAGGATTAGCTGCTCAAAAAATGATGGAAGAAAAGAAATATGACATTATTGTATTGGATATCAATTTGCCTTACAAAGATGGTTTGACTTTATGTAAAGAATTTCGGCAATACAATACACATACGCCCATTTTAATGCTAACAGCATTTGACGATTTGGATGATAAAATGCATGGATTTGAGGTTGGAGCGGATGATTATTTGACTAAACCCTTTTTTATGCGGGAGGTCATGGCACGAGTGAAAGCATTATTAAAACGCTCAAAAAACCAACCAGTCCCTGAAGCAGAGAATATACTACGTATGGAAGATTTATTGATTGATTTAAGTACTCAATCGGTCAGTAGAGGAAAGACTCCGATTAGTTTAACTCCAAGAGAATTTAATTTATTACTTAAATTGGCCAATGCCAAAGGTAAATTAGTCACTAAGAGAGAGTTGAATCGGGATATTTGGGGTGGATCTTTAGATGAAAATAACAATACGATTGAGGTGTATATTAACTTTCTTCGGAAAAAAATAGATAAACCATTTGCCTCTAACTTAATCAGGACCAAAGTGGGTTTTGGTTATTACCTAAGTTCTCATGAGCATTAGACAACGTATATTGATTTACTTTTCTGTCTTGTCTATCTCGGTGGTAGGTGTGACATTTTTGTTGTTGTTTACTGTATTTAAAAATTATCGAAAGGAAGATTTTCAACAAAGAATAAAGGATCATATTTTCTCCACCATGGGGATATTGGCGGAAGTGAGAGAACTGGATCAAGATATCATCCAATCCATGGGGGAGTTGACGGTCAATAAATTATTTAGAGAAAAGACCTTGTTATTTGATTCTCAAAAAAAATTGATTTATTCCAGTATTGATGATACGAAAATAGAGTTTTCAACAGAACTGTTAAAAGAATTGAACCAAGATCGTTCAATCATTGAAACAGAGGAAGGGGATTTAGATGTCGTTGCGGTGACATTTCGGATTCGAGGGAAACAATTTTATGGCATATCTAAAGCCTATGATAAGTTTGGACATTCCAAGCTAGACTTTTTGAAAAATATCCTTTGGGTATTTTTTGTATTGATTTCAGCACTCATCTTATTAAGCTCGTTTATTCTTTCCAAGCAGATTACCCAGCCTATTATTCAAATGGCATCGGCATTGAAAGTTATTAATATGGAAACTCCTCACAGTTTCTTACCTATTCCTGAAAATAAAGACGAAATTTATTTGTTGGCACAGCGATTTAATGAACTGATGACTCGTTTACAGAATTCATTCGCCTTTCAAAAGCATGCCGTACATCATATTTCTCATGAATTGAAAACACCGATTGCCATATTGGTAAGTAATTTGGAGAACTTAGAAAAGGAAAAAGATCCTATACAATTGGTAAAAGGCATTCAAAATCAGAAGGAAGACACCCTGTTATTAGGGGATATGATTAATGCCTTACTTGAAATAGCCAAAGTAGAAACTCATGCTAATTTGAGTTTTCAACGGATTCGTTTAGACGAAATCGTTTTTGATGCTTGTTCTGAAGCCAAAAAATTGTATCCAAAATTCAAATTTGATATAAAAATTCATCCCAACATAGAACAAGAGGATAAATTAGTGATTGATGGCAACATCCGACTAATTCAAATGGCCGTTCAAAATTTATTGTTGAATTGTATTCATTATTCTACCACGAAAAGGGCCGAAATTATGTTTCAATTTCAGTATGGAGAATTAAAAATATTTTTCTCCAATGAGGGACCGTCCATCTCAGCCTCTGAAGTACCTTACTTGTTTCAGCACTTTTTTAGAGGATCCAATAGTCAAGGTAAAAGAGGTTTTGGATTAGGCCTCGTTTTGGTGAATAAAATCGTTCAGCTACACGGAGGTAAAATAGATTATCAAGTGGATTCGAATACTCGTAATGTTTTCACCCTTCATTTTCCTAGTAAATCATAATTGTAAGTTGCTGATTTATAGTGTGATAATAAATTAAATTCTATTTTAAGTTCATTTTAAGTCTAATCTTCCCAGTTTTGTGGACATAAAAGATTAGCTATGTCCTACTTTAAAATTTGCAGCCTTTTTTTGATGCTTTTGCTAGCTTTTGGCAGTAAGGCACAATCCGATACTTTATCGATCACCATAGCTCAGGCAGATAAGGTCTTTTTAAGTACGAATTATCAATTGTTGGCTACCTCATTGAACATCGATGTTCAAAAGGCCCAAGTGCTACAAGCTTCTTTGTATCCTAATCCAGTTTTGACTGTGGACATGAATGCCATTGATCCAGAGAATAGTAAAATTTTCCATTTAGGAAATACGGGTCAGCAAAGTGTTCAGTTGGAGCAACTGATTTTGTTGGGCGGTAAAAGAAAAGCCCAAATAGATTTAGCGAAGACCAATGTGGAAATGGCAGAGTTAGCTTTTCAGGATTTGATTCGTCAATTAAAATTTGAACTTCATACAGGGCTTTATTTATTGAATCAACAACAAATTCTGATTGGGAAGTACACCAAACAAATGGCCATGGTGGACAATATTCTTAGCACCTATGAAATTCAGGCACATAAAGGGAATATCCCATTAAAAGATGTGGTTCGCTTAAAGGGGGTTTATTTAAATCTGAGCAATGAGAGAGCAGCCATTTTTGGAGATTATTTTCAGCAACTATCTAAAGTGCAGACATTGTTGCAAACCAAAAGTATGGTAGTTCCTAAAGTTTCTGACGCAGAAATTCAAAGTTTCATTCAACCTTTTGATGTTAAATTATTAATTGATCAAGCATTGGAGAATAGACCTGATTTATTGTTGGGAAAGAAGGATGCCGTTTTTGCTGAACAGTATTTTTCCCTTCAAAAGAAATTGGCTAAACCTGATATCACGTTGTTTTCTTCTTATGATCAACGAGGTGGTGCTTTTCTACGTCAAGTGAATGTAGGTGTTGCTATTCCTTTGATGTTTTGGAATAGGAATCAAGGAAATATCAAATCCGCAGAGACTCAGATTAAAGTGAAGCAATTGTTTGTAGATGGTCTTAAGAGCCAAGTTATTGCAGAGGTTCAAAGTACTTATTTGCAATACAAACAAACAGTTTCTGAATTTTTGAAAAACAATAAATTGTATGACGAAGATTTTGAGGTAACCTTAAAAGGTATGACGGAGAACTTCCAAAAGGGCAATGTTAGTTTGATTGAATTTGTGGACTTTTTTGAATCCTATAATAATGCCCTTTCGGAGATTTCCAGGATAAAAATTCAATTGGCAACTTCTGCAGAACAAATAAAATTAAGTACAGGTAAAGAACTATTCTAGATATGAAAAATGTAGTATTGATGGCTTTTGCAGCCACATTTCTGATGCTTTCTTGTAACAAGGAAAATACAGAATCGGATAAAGCAGTGGCATTTCGTTTAAGTGATACCATGATGGCCCGTTGTGAATTTTATTCGGCTGATTTACAAGAGGTTAAAAATGAGATTCGTTTGTTTGGTAAAATTCAGGCAGATAATAATAAACTCGCCCAGATCTATTCCATTGTGGGAGGAAACGTCATTAAGATTAATGCCGAATTAGGAGATTATGTAAAGAAAGGTCAAGTCTTGGCGGTTATTCGAAGTGGGGAAGTAGCCGGATATGAAAGAGATCGCTTGGATGCATTAGGCGATGTAGCTGTGGCAGAAAAAAACCTTCAAGTAGCTCGCGATTTATATAAAAGTAAATTATCCTCTGAAAAAGATGTAGTAGCTGCAGATCGAGAATTAGATCGTCAAAAAGCGGAGTTAGCCCGTATCAATGAAGTTTTTAGCATTTATAACTTGAAAAAAGGATCGATTTACAATGTGACGGCTTCTATGAGTGGCTTTATTGTTCAAAAAGAAATAAGCCCCAACGAGCAGATTCGTCCAGACAAATCAGATGCTTTATTTTCTATTGCTGAAATCAATGAAGTGTGGGCAATGGCTAATGTCAATGAGAGTGATATCCCTAAAGTTCAAGTGGGTTATGAGGCAGATGTCAGAACATTGAGTTATCCAGATGAGGTATATCAAGGTAAAATTGATAAAATTTTCTCTGCCATTGATCCAGAAACAAAAGCTATGAAAGTGCGTGTTAGAATCCCGAACGCCAATTATAAATTGAAACCAGAGATGAATGCCATGGTGGATGTACGTTTTTCTGAGCATAGCCAAATGATTGCTGTACCATCATCTTCTGTCATATTTGATAAGAGTAAAAATTGGGTCATGATTTTTAAAGATCGTGCGAATATTGAAACTAGACAAGTGGAAGTATATCGTCAATTGGGAAATGTTACTTACATCCAGCACGGCTTGCAAAAGGGCGAAAAAGTGATTTCTAAGAATGGAATGCTCATTTATGATGCATTGAACGATTAATAAATTTCAAAAAAGAAATGCGGTTTAACAGCATCATTTTATTGGTTTTATTTACTGGAATACGCTCAATGGCTCAGTCGGATACTACGCAAAGGAAGATGAGTTTTCATTTTCAACAAACAGCGGTGTATCAGTATCATGGAGCTTTTGATGCGCTCTATTCTGGGGATAATAGTATGATAAACAAAGAAGAGGGAGCCTTGTCGCTGACATCGACGTTGTTTTTTGATGCACCCTTGTGGAAAGGAGCCAATTTTACATTTAACCCTGAATTATCAGGAGGTAAAGGCCTTTCTCAGGCAAAAGGTTTGGGAGGTTTTACGAATGGGGAAACATTTAGAATAGGTAACCCAGAGCCAGTGGTTTATGTGGCACGCTTATTATTGGAACAAAATTTTGAGCTTTCGCATCATCGAAATTTGAAATTGGTGATAGGTAAATACGGCTTGTCAGATTACTTTGATTTTAATGCTTATTCTCATGACCCTAGAGCCCATTTTATGAATTGGTCTCTGATGAATCAAGGAAGTTGGGACTATGCAGCCAATACGCGTGGTTATACTTCTGGCTTATACATAGAGTATAAAACACCTCAAGCAGAAGTAAGAGGGTCTTTTTCTGCTGTACCAACTTCTGCTAATGGTCCAGACTTAGATTATAATTACGACAAGGCAAATGGGATTAATCTGGAATTGACCAAACCATTTCAGGTAAATGCGTCTTGGTCTGGATTTTTTCGAATACTAGCCTACCGGAATCAGGCGGCCATGGGAAACTATGATTTGGCCAATAGGGCTCAAGGAATACCCGATATTACATCCACTAGAAGTCCATACAGGACGAAATACGGTTATGGCTTAAATGCAGAGTTAAGCTATTCTGATGTATTGGGCTTATTTGCCCGTTATGGTTGGAGTGATGGTAAAAACGAAACTTGGGCCTTTACGGAAATTGATGAATCAATTTCGGTGGGTGTTCATTTTTGGGGAAAATCATGGAATAGAAAACAGGATTTTGCTGGAATTGCTTGGGTAACCAATGGACTATCATCTTCACATCAGAAATATCAACAGTTGGGAGGTAATGGTTTTATGATTGGTGATGGGAATCTTACATATGGACAAGAATCTATTTTAGAAGCTTTTTATAGCTTTCAAGTTCCTGCTAGTCCATTTACACTTTCTCCAGATTTTCAATGGGTGATAAACCCAGGATATAATATTGATCGAGGACCACTGACAGTTTGGGGGCTTCGCGTACATACAGAATTTTAATTAATAAGCTTTATGAATAAGTTCATTAAAAATATATTGGCATTCTCTTTAAAGAATCGCTTTTTCACCTTTTTCTGGGTGAGTCTTTTGACTCTAGGTGGAGTTATTTCTTATTTGAATATCCCCATTGAAGCATTTCCCGATGTGACGAATACGCAAATTATTGTTGTTACTGAGTGGAACGGTAGAAGTGCCGAAGAGGTAGAACGATTTGTGACTACTCCCATTGAAATTTCTATGAATAGTGTTCAAAGAAAGACCAATGTGAGAAGTATTACCATGTTTGGTTTGTCCGTTATCAAAGTCATTTTTGAGGACGATGTAGATGATTTTTTTGCACGCCAACAAGTCAATAATTTGTTGAGAACAGTTAAGTTACCTGACGATGTCGAACCTGATGTGCAACCTCCTTATGGTCCTACTGGTGAAATTTTTCGTTACACATTGCAAAGTAAGGATCGAGATTCGAGAGAATTGTTAACCCTTCAAAATTGGACTATTGACAGGCAATTGAGAGCTGTACCTGGTGTTGCGGATATTGTGGCTTTTGGAGGTAGGGAGAAGACCTACGAAATAGCTATCGATCCTGTCAAATTGCAAAAATATGATTTGACTCCTTTGGAATTATTCAATGCTGTTTCAAAATCAAATTTAAATGTAGGTGGTGATGTCATTGAAAAAAATGGGCAGGCCTTTGTTGTACGAGGTATAGGGCTATTAAAAACGACAGCGGATATTGAGAATACCATTGTTGATAATAACAATGGCAATCCTCTTTTAGTGAAAAATGTGGCCTCGGTGATTGAAAGTAATATGCCTCGAGTGGGTCAAGTAGGTTTAAATGATAACGATGATGTGGTAGAGGGAATCGTAGTCATGAGAAAAGGAGAGAACCCATCCGAAGTCTTGGCACGTCTAAAGGTCAAAATTGACGAGTTAAATACCCGTGTTTTGCCATCCGATGTGAAGATGGTCACCTTTTATGATCGCGATAATTTAATGGCTTATTGTACCAAAACCGTGATGCATAATTTGTTGGAAGGAATCATATTAGTTACCGTGATCGTATTTATTTTCATGGCTGATTGGCGGACCACGCTCATTGTTTCTATCATCATTCCATTGGCTTTATTATTTGCTTTTTTATGTTTGAAATTAAAAGGAATGAGTGCCAATTTATTATCCCTTGGTGCTGTCGATTTTGGTATTATCATTGATGGTGCCGTAGTGATGGTCGAGGGGTTATTCGTGGCCTTGGATCACCGAGCTCAAAAGGTTGGTATGCCAGCTTTCAATCATTTGGCCAAGATGAGTTTGATTAAAAAAACGGGTACAGAATTAGGTAAGGCCATTTTCTTTTCCAAATTGATCATTATTTCTGCATTGCTTCCCATCTTTTCATTCCAAAAAGTGGAAGGAAAAATGTTTTCTCCATTAGCATATACCTTAGGATTTGCCTTATTAGGAGCATTGATTTTCACATTGACTTTAGTACCCGTTTTAAGCTCTGTGTTGTTGAACAAAAATGTCAAAGAAAAGCATAATTTCTTTATTGATTTTATCAATAAAATAGTAGGCAAGGCCTTTCATTGGACATTTAATCATAAAAAAATCACTTACCTATTTGCAGGATCTTTGTTTGCATTGTCCTTGTTTTCTACCAAGTGGTTAGGTTCTGAATTTTTACCTCCATTAAATGAAGGGGCATTGTGGGTAGAAGCAAAATTACCAATGAGTTCGTCTTTGCCAGAAACCGTAAAAATGGTGACTACTCTACGTAATGAACTTCGGAAATTTCCGGAAGTGAACGGGGTATTGTCACAAGTAGGACGAAGTAATGACGGTACAGATCCAAGTGGGTTTTATTATGTGCAAATGCAAGTGAATTTAAAGCCTAAAGAAGAGTGGGGCAGAAAGTTGACGGTAGACGGTTTAGTTAATGAAATGGATAGGCGATTGAAAAATTTTCAAGGGATTAATTATAATTATTCTCAACCTATCATTGATAATGTTGCGGAAGCTGTTGCAGGGATGAATGCTTCCAATGCTGTTAAGATTTATGGAGATGATTTAGGCAAATTGGATGAGTTGGCGAATCAGGTCTTGGACCAAATTAAAGATGTGGAAGGTGTGAAAGATGTAGGTATTTTAAGAAATGTTGGTCAACCTGAAATCAGTATATTATTAGATGAAGAAAAAATGGCCATTTATGGTGTTACGAAGGCCGATGCACAAGCTGTCATTGAAATGGCGATTGGAGGAAAGACGGCCTCGTCAAAATATGAGGGAGAAAAGAAGTTTGACATTAGAATACGTTTTTCAAAGGAATACCGTAAAAATGAAAATGACATCATGTATTTGATGATTCCTACGATTAAAGGGACTAAAATCCCTTTGAAAGAAATTGCTGTACTTGAAAATTCCACGGGCCCAGCCTTTATTTATCGTGATAATACAAAGCGATTTATAGGTGTCAAGTTTTCAGTTAGAGATCGAGACCTGGGCAGTACCATTGCTGAAGCACAGAAAAATGTCTTGAAAAATGTGAAATTGCCTGTTGGATACACTATTGGATGGGCAGGAGAATTTGAAAATCAAGTGCGTGCCACAACTCGATTAGGACAAGTTGTTCCTATCAGTTTGATTTTGATTTTTGTCTTGTTATTTATCATGTTTGGTAATGCTAAAGATGCAGGCTATGTGTTGATTAATGTGCCTTTTGCTGTTATTGGTGGAATTTTTGCCCTGCATATTACAGGAATTAATTTTGGTATTTCGGCAGGTGTGGGCTTTATCGCATTGTTTGGTATTTGTATCCAAAATGGGGTAATTCTAATTTCTGAAATCAATCAACAAGCCAAGGAGCTTCCTGATTTAGCATTAGCTATTCAGCAATCTGTCCGTGCGCGTACTCGCCCAGTGGTGATGACCGCTTTGATGGCCGCGATAGGTTTATTGCCAGCGGCATTAAGTACGGGGATTGGATCAGAAAGTCAAAAGCCTTTGGCAGTAGTTATCATCGGTGGTTTAGTTACAGCTACGCTTTTTATACTTTTGGTATTCCCATTGATTTATCATTCGGCTTTGAAAAAACGTCATTATGTAAGATCGGCGAAGTCGAACCGTTAATCGATTTGAGAGCAGACAAATAAGGTTTTTTATTTGGTGAAATTCGTTTACATTTATGCCAATTAAATAACCTATTTGAAAATGAAAAATAAGCGTAACGATGGCTTAAATCGGAGGGATTTTCTTTCGAAAGCCAGTTTGGCCTTTGGATCAATCATGATTGTTCCAAGGCATGTGCTAGGAGGTAAGCGTCCTGATGGAAGTTCATATCTTGCTCCTAGTGATGTACTTAATTTGGGATTTATTGGAACTGGTAAACAAGGACGAGGATTGTCAAACTCCTTTTTATCAACAGGTCAGGTAAGAATCAGTGCAATCAGTGAGGTTTACCAAGCGAAGGCTAATTTATTCTTGGACCGTGTCAAAGAAAATTATGCCAAGAACCCTTCTTGGGGTAGCTATGCTGCTATTCCCGTTTTTCAAGATTATCGCGAATTATTAGCTTCTAAAAATGTAGATGCTGTTGTTATTGCTACGCCAGATCATTGGCATGCAGCCATGGCCGTTAGAGCTGCAGAAGCAGGTAAAGATATATATTGTGAAAAACCGTTGTCATTAACGGTTAGGGAAGGTAGAGCTATGGTGAATGCCGCTCGCAAACATAAGCGTGTATTTCAAACCGGAAGTATGCAACGTTCTTGGCCCGAGTTTCGTCAGGCGGTAGAACTGATCCGTAATGGATATATTGGAGAAGTGAAATCCATTAAAGTCAATGTTGGCCCACCGCCAGAAGCGTATCAATTACCAGCTCAAGCTATTCCCGAAGGATTGGATTTTGAAAAATGGTTGGGACCCAATGAGGCGGTAGCATTTAATTCGGAATTAGCTCCACCCATTTCTCAAGATGTATTTCCTAATTGGAGAAAATACAAAGAATTTGGCGGAGGCGGTATGACAGATTGGGGTGCTCATATGTTTGATATTGTTCAATGGGCATTGGATATGGATCAATCAGGTCCAGTGAAAGTAAGCGCTCCACAAGGGAAAGATCAACCATATCTAACATATACCTATGCGAATGGAATAACCATGACCCATCAACCATGGGAATGGAATAGTGGTGTGGAATTTGTGGGAACAGAAGGAACATTACGGAGTGCAAGAAAGAAACTAGAAACTTCTAAGCCAGAACTGAAAGATCGAGTTATTGGACCGAATGAAAAGCATGTGTATAAAAGCGAAAATCATTATATAGACTTCATTCAAGCTATTCGTAATAGAACCATGCCAATATGTGATGTGGAAGTTGGTCATAGGACAGCATCAGTATGTAATATTGGTAACATTGCTTATGCTGTGAATAAATCATTGGAATGGAATCCGAAGACGGAAAAATTCAATGATGCCGAAGCAAACGCTTTATTAGGAAGAAAATTGAACAAAACTTGGGGTATAAAAATTTAACAGATGTTTATGAAAAAGATTGTATTGACCGTAATGATAGGCCTGTTGGCTTGTAACTTAGGATTCTCTCAAAAAGGAAAATGGGTAGAATTATTTGATGGTAAAACCTTAGATGGTTGGAAAGCCAGTGAAAGACCTGAATCCTTTCGTGTAGAAGATGGAAATTTAGTGGTAGAAGGACAGCGTGCTCATTTATACTATGATGGCGCATTCAATAACCATGATTTTAAAGATTTTGAGGTTCAAGCTCGCATTATGACATTTCCAGGAGCAAACTCTGGATTGTATGTACATACCGATTTTTTACCAGGAGATTGGCCAAAACAAGGTTATGAGATTCAGGTAAACAATTCTCATACAGATTGGAGAAGATCAGCTAGTTTGTACAATGTCGTGGATTGTGCCGAAGTGTACGTAAAGGATAACGAATGGTATGATATGTTAGTTACCGTTAAAGGAAACCGTATCGTGACTAAAATCAATGGAATCACGGTAGTAGATTATACTCAACCAGCTAGCCCTTTAAGAAATAAAGGTCAGGAATTGCGATTAATAAAAAATGGGACCATTGCTATACAAGCACATGATCCCAAATCTAAAGTAATGTATAAGTCGATTAAAGTTCGACTACTATAAATCAACTGCTTCACCATAGGCCGCTTCTGTAGCACCTTTAAATGCTTCAGAAATGGTCGGGTGAGGGTGTACTGACTTCATGATTTCATAAGCAGTACTTTCTAATTTACGCACGACTACCGCTTCGGCAATCATTTCAGTTACGTTGTAACCAATCATGTGAGCGCCAAGCAATTCGCCGTATTTAGCATCATAGATTACTTTGACAAAGCCATCGCGAGCACCAGCTGCGGTGGCTTTTCCTGAAGCTACGAATGGGAATTTTCCTACTTTGATATCGTAGCCAGCTTCCTTTGCTTTCTTTTCAGTCATACCTACTGAAGCAATCTCTGGAGTACAATAAGTACATCCTGGAATATTGGTATAATCTAATGCCTCGGTTTTATGACCAGCAATTTTTTCTACACAAATGATACCTTCTGCAGAAGCTACGTGAGCTAAAGCTGGACCAGGAGTAACATCACCAATGGCAAAATAGCCTGGCATATTGGTTTCATACCATGCATTCACAGGGATTTTACCTTTGTCAACGATGATACCCACTTCTTCTAAACCAATGTTTTCTAAGTTTGAAATAACACCAGCAGCGGATAGTACGATATCACATTCGATTTCCTGATTTCCAGTTGGGGTTTTGATGGAAACTTTACAACCTTTTCCTTTGGTATCAACTTTTTCTACACTTGAATTAGTTAAGATGTCGATGCCCATTTTCTTGTATTGTTTGGCCAATTCTTTGGATACATCCTCATCTTCTACAGGAACTACATTGGGAAGGAATTCCACAATGGTTACTTTCGTTCCCATGGCAGCATATACATAGGCAAATTCAACACCGATAGCTCCAGATCCGATAATCACCATAGAATCAGGTTTTTTGCTTAAGCTCATAGCTTTGCGGTATTCAATCACTTTTTCTCCATCAATGGGGATGTTAGGTAAGGCTCTAGCACGTGCCCCTGTGGCAATCATGATGTTTTTAGCTTCATAGATGCTTGATTTACCTTCGGCATCAGTTACCTCTACTTTCTTACCAGGCTTGATTTTTCCAAAACCCATGATGACATCGATTTTGTTCTTTTTCATCAAGAACTGAACGCCTTTACTCATGCTATCTGCAACTCCACGGGAGCGTTGAATAACTGCGTTAAAGTCCGCTTCAGCTCCTTTTACGGTAATTCCATAATCAGCAGCATGTTTGATGTATTCAAAAACCTGAGCTGATTTTAAAAGAGCTTTCGTTGGAATACAACCCCAGTTTAGACAGATTCCGCCTAGAGATTCTTTTTCCACGACTGCACATTTTAAGCCTAATTGAGAAGCTCGTATCGCGGCTACATACCCTCCCGGGCCTGATCCTACCACGATTAAATCGTATTGTTGCGCCATTGTATTGCTTGAATTAAATGAATTTGTCCGCAATTTAGCACAAAAGCGGGTATATTTGTAGCTTAATTACACATTTAGGTATGACAAAAGACAGGTTCAATGACCTGAAAGCCAGAATAGAGGCTTTAAGGAGGTATCTTTGACTACGATCACAAAAAATATTTGATTTCCGAATTGGAAACAGTGACTTTGGATCCCGAGTTTTGGAATAATCCAGAGAAAGCAGAAAGCACCATGCGCGAGATGCGTGGCTTGAAGTTTTGGACGGAAGGTTTCGATAAACTTAATTCCTCGATGGAAGATTTGGAGACCATTTGGGAATTCTATGAGTCGGGAGATGCATCTGAGATAGAAGTAGATCAGGAGGGAGCAAAATTAGAGGAGAAGCTAGAAGCTTTGGAGTTTCGTAAAATGATGTCGGAAGAAGGCGATCAAATGAGCGCAGTCTTGGAGATTAATGCGGGAGCTGGCGGAACAGAGTCGCAAGACTGGGCAAGTATGCTGTTGCGTATGTATACGATGTGGGCCGAAAAAAATGGCTTTAAAGTTCGATTGGTAGATTCCAATGATGGAGATGTGGCTGGGTTGAAATCCGTGACTATCGAAATCGAAGGAGAGTTTGCCTATGGAAATTTAAGGTCCGAAAATGGCGTTCATCGTTTGGTTCGTATTTCACCATTTGATTCCAATGCTCGTCGACATACTTCATTTGCCTCCGTATATGTATATCCTCTTGCTGATGATTCGATTGAGATTGATGTGAATCCAGCTGATATTGATTGGGATACGTTTCGTTCAGGTGGAGCAGGTGGGCAAAATGTCAATAAGGTGGAAACAGCAGTACGTTTAACCCACAGGCCGTCTGGTATTATAATTGCTTGTCAGCAAGAAAGATCACAATTACAAAATAAGGAAGTGGCATTGCGTTTATTGAAATCGAAATTATACCAAATTGAGATTGATAAGCGAAATGCGGCAAGGGCAGAGGTAGAAGCAGGAAAGAAAAAAATTGAATGGGGTTCCCAGATTCGCAGTTATGTATTGGATGATAGAAGGGTGAAAGATCATCGAACGAATCATCAAACGTCGAATACAGATGCTGTACTTGATGGGGAAATCAATGAGTTTATTAAAGCGTATTTGATGGGGAATTAACGATCAGGGGTCGTGTATTTTGATCTGATTTTGTTTTGATTTGAATAGATTTGACAACTTTTCAAAAGTTGTCAAATCTAATTGTCAAACCTCTCAAACTTACTTATTTCCTCTTATTTTTCGGATTTAACTTCTTGATTATTTTCTTCAAGTTGTTGAAGAAATTCAACTAGTTTATCTTTTGCTAATGATAGCGCTAAAGCGATGGCATACGATTTTATTGCCCCGCCAATGAATGAACCACCTTCCTTTGCCTCTGATTTAGGCTTTTTATCAGAACCCGAAACAAGTGTATAAAGCAAATATGAGCCTAATAAAACTCCTCCAATCAATAAAGCTTGACTGCCTTTTTCTTTGATTTGCTGTTTGATTTCACCAACTTCTTCTGAAAGTTCTTTTTCGTATATTTCCGCTTGGGCGATTAGGTCTTCTTTCTTGCTTTTTGATCGGCTCATGATTCGATATCTTCTTCAGTTTCAAGGGAATTACTTTCTTCTACTTCAACCTTCTTTTCCTGTTTTTTCAGATTACTTACTAAGATTAAACTAATAATAGCACTCATTCCTGCTACAATCAGGTAACCTAAATAGGTACTTTCTAAGTAGGCATTTAAAAAGTTTGCTAATGCCATCAAAGCAAAAAATAAAGTAATTAAGACGGCAAACGCAGTTAAGAAAAAGGTGAAAATTCGAGTCAATAGTTCTTCGATTCGTTCTTGGATGTCTAGCTTCACCAATTCGAACTGAGTCTTGAGGTAATTACTCAAGAGATCGATTAACCTATTGTTATCGAATAAGCCCATTTATTTTTGTTTAAGTTTTGCCTCAATAGAATGTTGTGTATGAGGTACTAAACGCAATCTCTCTTTAGAAATTAATTTGCCACTTTCTACACAAACACCGTAGGTGCCATTTTTAATTCGCATAAGCGCTTTTTCTAAGTTTCCAGCAAATTTTTGCTGACGAACTGCCAATTGATTCATGTTCTCCTTTTCTGCAGTATCTGCACCATCTTCCATTACTTTGGAATTGCCCGCAGTATCATCTGTTCCAGGATCATTTTTCTTACTTAATGTTTCTCTTAAATAAGTTAATTCGGCTTTTGTTTCTTCTAGTTTCTTAAGAATGATATCTTCAAATTCTTTTAATTCTTCTGCTGAATACCTTTGCTTTTCTTCGTTTCCCATGTTCTAAATAATGCTTAATCTGAATGTTGAATAAATATTTTGCTCTTGCAAGTATTTGTTAATCAATGATTTAGTTTCGATTCTAATAATGGTAGCACAAATATAAATTTATCTATTCGAAATAGATAATTATTACTCAAAATTGAATTTAAATTTTTATGACCTAAGATTTTGTTTCCAATGATGTAGTCCTTTGATAGCCAGAAAGATAAACAGTACATATAGCAAACTAGTTCCCCATAAAGCTTTCTGCAAATACATGATCACGTAGGCGATATCCACTATAATCCAAAGTATCCAATTCTCTATTTTTTTATGAATGGCTAACCAAGTTCCAAAAATACTTAGTCCGGTTAAGGTTGCATCGACATAAGCAAAGGATACCAGATGCGTTAATCGAGTATGAAGGTATCCAGCGATTAAACCATAAGCTAGTGAGCATGTGATTCCCAAGATGAGGGATAAACGAGTGCTTTTTTCAGCCTTCCAGTTTTTCTCTTCTTTTCTCCATTGATAGAAGCCATAAATTCCCATGGCAATGAAAAAGCCTTGTAATTCCATGTCGGAATACAGGCCATGCTGATAAAATAATATACCAAATAATAGGGATGCTAAGATGTTCCAGATCCAAGCAGCCAAATGCTGTTGAATGGAAAAATAAACCCCCAATAAAGAACAAATGATTCCACTAAACTCCCAAATGTTTTCTTTAATCCATGAAACAATCATGCTTTGAGCTTATTTTTTTCAAAGTAAGCACAAAAATGACTAATCTGACAAGTGGAACATTGGGGATTTCGAGCCAAACAGATATATCGACCGTGTAAGATTAACCAATGATGCGCCCGAGCGATCACTTCATTAGGTAAATTTTTGACCAATAATTGTTCTACTTTTAGTGGAGTTGTAGCTGTTTGAGGAACTAAACCTAATCTTCTTGATACGCGGTAGACATGAGTATCTACTGCCATAGCCGGTTGATTGTAAATAACAGAAGCGATAACATTGGCAGTTTTTCTTCCAACACCAGGGAGAGTTTGTAAATCATCTAAGGATTCGGGGACCTCGCCATGAAAGGTATCCATCAATTTTTGACCTAGGCCTAATAAATGCTTGGCTTTGTTATTGGGATATGAGACGGAACGAATGTAGCTAAATATTTCATCTACACTAGATTCCGCTAAGTCTTTGGGACTTGGAAAGCGCCTGAAAAGAGCAGGGGTAACTTGATTGATCCTTTTGTCAGTACATTGTGCCGACAAAACCACAGCCACCAATAATTCATATGGGTTGCTATAATGCAATTCCGTTTCTGCTTCTGGAAAAGAGCTGGAAAAATGATCTACAAATGCTTGAAATCGTTCTTTTCTTTGCATGAAAAAGGATTTCTACAAAGGTAAGAAAAATTTCAAGCCAGCATGCCCATCCATTAGGATTGAATGGGCATCTGATGCTTTGAGTAGGCTAATACGGCCTCAATCGTTCTACTAGGCGGTTCTAGTAGGGCATTGTCTAATGACAATTTGACC
The DNA here is from genome assembly GCF_003143535.1 of Aquirufa nivalisilvae. Taxonomy (GTDB): domain Bacteria; phylum Bacteroidota; class Bacteroidia; order Cytophagales; family Spirosomataceae; genus Aquirufa; species Aquirufa nivalisilvae. The sequence goes on along the minus strand of NZ_CP029346.1, from coordinate 2,594,968 downwards.
TTTTGGAGGGAAGCCAATTCCGATTGGTCTTCCAAGCTTAAAACGGTTGAAAACCCTTGTTCGGGTTCATACAAGTTTTTGACTAGGTCATTTGGGGTAAAGCTTTGCGTCATAGGCATTCTCTTGTTTTTCTAGCATTTTTCTTAGGTTGATCAATGCATATCGCATTCTACCTAAGGCCGTATTGATGCTAACTTGAGTTTGTGCCGCTATTTCTTGGAAACTTAATTCTTCGTAATGACGCATCACAAGGACCTCTCGTTGTTCATCAGGCAATTTTTTAATTAATTCTCTGATATTAACGATTTGATCCTCTTTTAATTGTATCTCCTCAGCAGAATCTTCTGCAAATTCAAAACTGTTGAATACTTTTGATCCATCTTCCAAGACAATAGTAGGATATCGCTTGTCTCTTCTGAAATAATCAATGGCCAAATTATGGGCTATTCTAACAACCCAAGGCAGAAATTTCCCCTCTTCATTGTAGCGACCCGACTTCAATACGTCGATAGCTTTAATATAAGTTTCTTGTAAAAGATCTTCAGCTATATAGCGATCTTTGACAATTAAATAAAGAGTTGTGTAAACTTTGGATTTGCTTCTTTTAACCAACGTTTCAAACGCTTGGTCGTCACCTTGGATGTACGCTGATACCAACGCTGCATCGTTAACTTGATTTTTGATCATAAAAATTCAAAATTGTTAACGTAGAGTTTTATCTCATGCAGGGTCTCCTATTGTTTGGTTGGCGAATTGATTTCGGTTCAAAAGTAAATAAAACTTTTATAAATCAAAATGCTTATTCATAATTGATATAAAATTTTTAATATTTTTTTTTGTCATTTCAAGCTTGAAAGAGTTATGCAAGCATCATTTTTTTATTAGATTTGTCAAACAAACCAAAATTAACACCCAATGAAAAAATTTAGAAATATTGCCATTGGACTATCATTGGCATTTTTTGCTTTTACGGCTAATGCGCAGACAGCTGTAACAGATTATGCTGGTAATTATAAATTACAAGATAATCCTTACGTGAAGTCAGTTAAATTGACTCCCAAAGATGGAAAATTAGTGATGTCTGCAGAGGGTTTCCCAGATACAGAACTAGCTGCTGGTAAGAAAGCAGATGAATTTATCATGGAAAGTATGGGCGCAACCATCACTTTTGAACGAGTAAACGGTCAAGTGAGCGTGATTAAAATTGATGCTCAAGGACAAGTTTTAGCGGGTCAAAAGGAAGCTGCCAAGTCAGCTACAGATGAATATGCTGGGTCATTTAAAATGGCAGAGAATGAATATGTGAAGAAAATTTTAATTGCCGCTAAAGAAGGCAAGCTTTTCTTAACTTCTGATGCTGGTAGTGCTGAGCCAGCCGAATTAAAGCCCTCTAAAGATGCTGATGTTTACACAGCAACTATTCAAGGATACGATGCAGATATTATTTTCTCTAGAACAGATGGAAAAGTAGCTGCAATTAAATTGTCTGTGGCTGGTGGTGCTGTTGTTTTGACAGGCCAAAGAGATTAACAGAAACGAATTATTCGTTAAAAGGGGCAATCGAAGATTGCCCCTTTTTTATTATCTAATTTCTGATAAAAGAATTCAATTGGCTGTTTGTATTAATGTGCTGATAATGAATTATTTGTTTTTATTTTTTTTGAGAAGTTGATGCGCAGCAATTTTATTTCTTGATTTATCGCAAGATGATTTGTTTTAAATATCCCCAATTTTGCATTACAAGGAACAGGAAATCAGCAAAGGCTGATTAGCTGATGATTAGCTAGGTGTTCTTTCGAATGCCTAACCGCTTTTAATCTAGAATGATGAATTTTTTGGGTTCAATCATTTTGTTGGATGTTTTTGTTGTTTAAGGGACGCTTTAAATAACAGAAATATCCTAAATCAATTGCCTTTTATACAGCTGAATGGTGTTTTCTAATCCATAATATAATGCATCACATATCAAGGCATGCCCAATGGATACTTCATCCAACGGTTGAACATTCGCATTAAAAAAAGCTAAATTTTCTAAACTTAAATCATGACCTGCATTAACACCTAGGCCTATTTGATGAGCTCGGAAAGCTGCTTTTCGATAGGAGGCAACCGACTTAGTAGGGTCATTAGGGAATTCTTCTGCAAATGGTTCCGTATATAATTCAATTCGATCAGCACCAGTAGATTTAGCAGCCTCTACCATTTCTAAGATCGGATCTACAAATATGGATGTTCGAATACCGGCCGCTTTGAAAGGGGCAATTAATCGAATCAATAAATCTTGATGTTTTATCGTATCCCAGCCATGGTTGGATGTAATTTGACCTAGTGCATCGGGTACTAAGGTAACTTGTTCAGGCATTACATCTAATACTAATTCCACAAACTTCTCCTCCAATGGGTTACCTTCAATATTGAATTCCGTTTGGATAACTTTCTTTAAGGCATAAACATCAGAATATCGAATATGCCTTTCATCAGGTCTTGGATGCACGGTAATTCCTTCTGCTCCAAATCGTTCACAGTCTAAAGCTACTTGAATCAAATCTGGATTATTTCCCCCTCGAGAATTTCTAAGGGTAGCTATTTTATTAATATTTACGCTGAGTCTTGTCATATCATAAAAAAGGCCGGATAAACCGGCCGTTTTTTTAAATTAATTGATGCTTGGCCAAATATTCCGCAATCTGTACGGCATTGGTAGCAGCCCCTTTTCTTAAATTGTCGGCTACAATCCACAGATTTAAGGTATTAGGCTGAGTTTCATCTCGACGAATACGTCCTACAAATACCTCATCTTTTCCATGAGCCGTGATAGGCATTGGATACAAGAAGTTCTTTGGATCATCTTGAACAATCACTCCTTCTTCTTGAGCCAATAAATTTCTTACTTCTTCTAAATCAAAATCATTTTCGAATTCAATATTAACTGCTTCCGAGTGACCGCCAATCGTAGGGATACGTACTGTTGTAGCCGTAACCTGAATGGAATCATCCATCATGATTTTTTTGGTCTCATTGACCATTTTCATCTCTTCTTTGGTATAGCCATTATCCAAAAACACATCAATATGTGGCAACACGTTTAAGTCTATTTTATGTGGATAAACTTTGTCATATTCTGTTTTACCAGCACGCTCATTGAATAATTGGTCCACAGCAGCTTTACCAGTTCCAGTAACAGATTGGTAAGTTGATACCACCACACGTTTAATTTTATATTTTTTGTGTAATGGATTCATAACTACCACCATTTGTATGGTCGAGCAATTAGGATTGGCAATAATTTTGTCTTCTGGAGTCAATGTAGAGGCATTGATTTCTGGAACAACTAATTTCTTGGTGGGATCCATTCTCCAAGCAGAAGAATTATCTACCACAGTAATACCAGCTTCAGCAAATTTAGGTGCGATAGCTAGGGATGTTCCTCCACCTGCAGAGAAAATGGCTACATTCGGTTTCATGGCAATAGCTGTGTCATAACCAACTACATCATACTCTTTGCCTTTAAAACTAACTTTTTTACCAATTGAGCGTTCCGAAGCTACGGGAATTAATTCGCTAACTGGGAAATTTCTTTCCGCTAATACTTTCAAGATTTCGCCGCCAACTAAACCTGTGGCGCCCACTACTGCAACTTTCATTGTATAATCGTTAAAATTGATAATTCCATGCCAGTCCCAAAGAAGCTCCTGAGCTCCCATGGGAATTGATTTGCAAACTGATTTTACTGTCTGTTTGCGCTAATTCATTGTAGCGTTTCAAAGCTTTTTTGAAATGCTTAATACTCACTGTACCTAAGTATAAATTCAATACGGCAGCACTTCCTACAACTGTCCAATAAAAGCCATCAGATACCTGTCCTTTACTCAAAAAAGTATAAACAGAAAATCCCGTAGTAAAAGCCGAAATGATTTCTGCACTTTTTTTCTGACGTTTATAAGTCAAAAATTCATAGCTTACTTCCGAATCTTTTGCTTCCAATAATGGAATCTGTAAGGCCAATGGGCTTTCTATAATCTGCCTTTTGTAGGAGAACTTTTTACTCCAACCTCCTTCAATCTGCTCAATGGGGTATAATTTAGTTTTAACTTCTTCTTGGCCCAATAAACGTAGGGACATGAAGCATATGGAAACCAACATTAATAGCCTGATTTTCACAGAAAAATGTTTAAGGAAACGCAAAATTAGGGCTTATATCTTGAACTAGAAAGGATTTTTTGGACTAATTCAATGAAAGGTATAAAGTCCTTCTGAACTGATTATTACATCCAAGGGAATATCAAATGCATGAAGGTCATCAATATGCTTTACTGGACTCTCTAAGCTCAGTCCAATTTTTAAACAAGCTGGCTGGCATTTTGATAAGAATCGATCATAAAAACCCTTACCAAAACCTACTCGATGACCTTGTAAATCAAATCCAATCAATGGGACAAGTACGACATGGATTTCCGCAGGTTCTATTTTTTCTGAAGTATCTGGATCGGGTTCTTGAATGCCCCAATTTGAAGTAATCCAAGAGGTTTTCTCATGCACTAAATAGGCCGACATCTTTCCTTCACCCTCGACTCTAGGGAAAGCTAATTTGAATTCAAAAGGAGGAAGAAGTAAGGTGTCATGAATGGTTTTAGTATCCACTTCTTTTTTACCTAGAATGGATTGAAAACTGAGCACCAAGGCGCCTTTTGGAAGGTTGCTAAGGTAGGTATATAAGTTATCTTGCATGAGGGAATTCCGTAGATTCCATTCTTCCTTTGTCCAGGTTTTACGAAGGGCAAGATGCTTATTTCTTATTTCACTCTTTTTCATAGTTCGAAGATGAATCAAATTAGGATTTTAATGGCGTAAAATCAAAAGAAATTAATCCGTTGAACTAAATAGGATTAATTGACTTGAGATGAAGATGATATTACGATTTCAGCCCAAATTTTACTATTTTTGCCTCAATTTTGCCTAGCATATACTATTAAATCCCCTTTATACGTGAAATTCAAGGAATACAAAAATTTAGATTACGCGCAAGTTGCCGATGAAATTTTAAATTTCTGGAATCAAGAACAGATTTTTGAGAAATCGATTTCCACACGTGCTGGTCATCCGAGCTTTACTTTTTACGAAGGTCCGCCTTCAGCAAATGGTACTCCTGGGATTCACCATGTCATGGCGCGCGCCATCAAAGATATTTTTTGTCGATACCAAACACTTAAAGGGAAACAAGTAAAACGCAAAGGAGGCTGGGATACGCATGGTTTGCCGGTGGAATTGCAAGTAGAGAAAGAGTTGGGCATTACCAAAGAAGATATAGGTAAGAAAATCAGTGTAGAAGAATACAACCAAAAGTGCCGTGAAACGGTCATGAAATTCACGGGACAATGGAATGATTTGACTGAAAAGATGGGATATTGGGTTGATTTAGAAAACCCTTATGTAACCTATCAAACACCATATATTGAGAGTGTCTGGAATTTATTGAAGCGCCTTTACGACAAGGGATTGCTATATAAAGGATATACGATTCAGCCTTATTCGCCTGCTGCAGGTACAGGTTTGTCTTCTCATGAATTGAATCAACCTGGTTGCTACCGTGATGTGAAAGACACTTCCTTAACAGCTCAGTTTAAGGCCATTAAAAACGAAAAATCTCAATTTTTGTTTGAATTGAGTCAAGGGAATCCTGTCTATTTATTGGCATGGACTACTACTCCTTGGACTTTGCCATCCAACTCAGCCTTAACAGCAGGGAAAGGAATTAGCTATGTATTAGTTAAGACATTTAATCCTTATACTTTCCTTCCTGTTCACGTAGTACTTGCTAAGGATTTGGTTCTCAAATATTTCAATTTTCTTGCCTTAAATGGAAATTTCGAAGAATATTTAGCTGCCGAGAAAAAACCTCAAGCTATTCCTTATCAAATCATCGGTGAATGTAAAGGATCGGATTTGGAAGGAATTGAATACGAACAATTAATGCCCTATGTGCAACCTGCTACACCGGCATTTCGAGTTATATTAGGAGATTTCGTAACAACCGAAGATGGAACAGGAATTGTACATACGGCTCCAACTTTTGGAGCGGATGACTTCCGAGTAGCCCAGCAAAATGGCATTCCTGCCATCATGGTCCTTGATGCCAATGGTAAAGAAGTACCTTTGGTCAATCGTCAGGGTCAATTTGTTCAAGAAGTGAGTGATTATGCATTGGAGCCTGTAAAGGAAGCTTACTTGTCAGATGATGAGAAGGAACAGGCAAGAATCAAACAAGGAAGAGATAAGTATTTGTCGGTGGATGAGCGCATTGCCATTCAGTTGAAAACGGAAAATAAGGCATTTAATGTACAGAAATTTGACCACCCTTATCCACATTGCTGGAGAACGGATAAGCCTGTGCTATATTATCCATTAGATTCTTGGTTTATCAAAACTACGGCTGTAAAAGATAAATTGATTGCGTTGAATCAAACCATTCAATGGAAACCTGAATCTACAGGAACAGGTCGCTTTGGTAATTGGTTAGAAAACTTGGTGGATTGGAATTTATCTCGTTCGCGCTATTGGGGGACACCTTTGCCGATTTGGAGAACAGAAGATGGTTCTGAAGAGATATGTATTGGTTCTTTGGAGCAATTGACATCTGAATTGGAAAAGGCTTTAGCTTCAGGAAAATTAACAGCCGAACAAGCTAAAGGGAATCAAGATTTTTTAACTGCCATACAGGCTGGTACGGCTGACCTTCATCGCCCATTTGTGGATCAAGTATATTTATTAAGTGCTTCAGGGGCTGTATTATCACGTGAATTGGATTTGATTGATGTGTGGTTTGATTCAGGAGCCATGCCTTTTGCTCAATGGCATTATCCATTTGAGAATCAAGAAGTATTTAAGGAATCTTACCCCGCTGACTTTATTTCCGAAGGGGTGGATCAAACTCGTGGTTGGTTTTTCACCTTACATGCTATATCCAGCATGGTGGAAGAATCTGTGGCCTTTAAAAATGTTGTTTCTACCGGTTTAGTCTTGGATAAAAATGGAAATAAAATGTCCAAACGATTGGGCAATGCTATTGACCCATTTGATACCTTGAAAAAGTATGGAGCTGATCCAACACGTTGGTATATGATTACCAATGCTCAACCTTGGGATAACTTGAAATTTGATCTAGCGGGTATTACTGAGGTGAGAAATAAGTTTTTTGGCACCTTAACTAATACATATAATTTCTTTGCTTTATACGCTAATTTGGACGGTTTTGACCCTAAGGAAAATCCACTAGAGGAAGCTAATTTAACGGAATTAGATCGTTGGGTATTGTCAAAATTAATGCATTTGATTCAGGAAGTAGATGAAGCCTATGCCACGTATGAACCTACGAAGGCTGGACGCGCTATTCAAGATTTTGTATGTGACCATTTGTCGAACTGGTACGTTCGTTTATCAAGAAGAAGATTCTGGAATCCAGAGTCAACGGAGAAAGGAATAAACCCTGATAAACAAGCCGCTTATCAAACATTATACACTTGCTTAGAAACAGTGGCCCAATTGATGTCACCCATTGCGCCATTTTATGGTGATTGGCTATTTAAGAACTTAAGTAATAAGGAGTCTGTACATTTAACTGATTTTGTCCAAGTGAATCCTGATTGGGTAAATCCAGATTTGGAAGCCTCGATGGACTTAGCCCAACGTATTTGTTCTTTAGTTCACTCCATTCGTAAAGTACATAAATTAAAAGTACGTCAGCCTTTGGCACAGGTATTAGTACCTGTTTTACAAGAGCAAGTTCGTGATCAAATTCGACGTGTGGAAGATTTGATTAAATCAGAAGTCAATGTGAAGCAAGTCAATTATTTAGACGATGCTGCTGGAGTATTGAGTAAAAAAGTAAAACCAAATTTCAAGGCATTAGGCCCTAAATTTGGTAAAGATATGAAGGCGGTAGCCGAGGCTATTAGTTCCATGACTGCTGAAGATTTGAAAGCATTGGAAGCCCAAGGAACAATTTTGCTAGGAAGTTTCTCCATCGAATTGGCCGATGTAGAGATTTTAACCGAGGATATGCCAGGCTATTTAACGGCTAGTGAATCTGGACTAACAATTGCTCTGGATAGTCAATTGAGTCCTTCATTAGTAAGAGAGGGTATGGCTCGTGAATTTGTCAACCGAATTCAAAATCTTAGAAAGGATTCTGGATTTGATGTGGTAGATAAAATTAATATCGATGTGTTGAAGGGGGATGTTGCTTGGGAAGAAAGTATTCAAGAATTTGGTGCTTATATCTGTCAGGAAGTTCAGGCATTGAGCATCAATTGGAAAGATTCAATAGATCAAGCATCCGACATTTCCATGGATGATACAACTTTATCAGTCAAGGTGACGGTTCATAAATAAGAAGCTATGGTATTCAATTCCTTGCAGTTTTTAGTCTTCTTTGGAATTATAACCAGTGCTTATTTTTTATTACATCCTAAGTTTCGTTGGTTTCTGCTTTTAGCAGCCTCCTGTTACTTTTACATGGCTTTTGTGCCCATGTATTTGGGGATACTTGGCTTCACAATCATCATCGATTATTTTGCCGGAATATACCTAGAACGCTTTCAGGGGGTTCAGAAAAAGCTATTCTTAGCGTTAAGTTTGGCGGCCAATATTGGAGTTTTGGCAATTTTCAAATACTATCATTTCATTGATCAAAATATTGTTTGGTTATCTGAGCAATTGGGGACGCACGTGCAGCTTCCTGTTTTGGACATGATTCTGCCCATAGGTTTGTCGTTTCATACCTTTCAAGCCATGAGTTATACGATAGAGGTATATCGTGGACATCAGAAAGCGGAGAGGAATTTTGGGATTTACAGCTTATATGTGATGTTTTACCCGCAATTAGTGGCTGGTCCAATTGAACGTCCTCAAAATCTGTTGCACCAATTTTATGAAGTACATAGCTGGGATTGGAATCGAGTAAAATCAGGGCTATTGCAAATGGCTGCAGGTATTTTCAAGAAAGTAGTGATAGCTGATCGTTTAGCTTTATTAGTAGACCCTATTTATGAGCACCTCCAGGATCAATCAAGTGGAACATTAGCTTTAGCAGCTGTTTTTTATTCTTTTCAAATTTACTGTGACTTTTCAGGATATTCGGATGTGGCTATCGGTGCGGCGCGTGTTATGGGTTTTAAACTAATGGATAATTTTAACGCTCCATATTTTGCTAAATCCTTGCCTGAGTTTTGGCGCCGCTGGCATATCTCGCTTTCTACTTGGTTTAAAGATTATGTATATTTTTCCTTAGGCGGAAACCGTGTTTCTGTTCCCAAATGGTATTTCAATATCATGGTTGTATTTGTGTTATCGGGGATATGGCATGGTGCAAGTTGGAATTTTGTGATTTGGGGAGCATTACACGGAATTTTTCAAGTCATTGGTTTAAGTATCAATCGAGTATTTCCAAGTTTGGCCGCGGAGGCGCAAAAGCAGGTTTGGGTACAGTGGTTATATCGTTTATTGACATTCATTTTAGTGACTTTTGCTTGGGTCTTTTTTAGGCTGAAGCATTTTACGGAGGTAGAACAGTTTTTCCAAACCTTAATTCATGGCAGCAGGAATAGTTTACCAATCGCCATGAACATGAATGAAATCATATTGTCTTTGGTATTAATTGTCTCTTTATGTTGGTGGGAGTATCGACAAAGGATTTTAAAACTAGCCAGTGCGGGCACATTTGTATGGCAGTTTAGTTTTTTATTGATAGCGATTTATTTTTTAGGAGTATTTAGTTTGAAACAATTTATCTACTTCCAGTTTTAATATGCGTCGAATAATAGCTCTTTTCATCTTTCTTTTCTTTTTCGCTATACTGGCTATCAGTAGTTCAGAAAAGGGAATGCATTGGATTACCCAAGTCCGCTATGCGAGAAATGATGCATGGGGGGCAGATAAATATCGTTTCGGGGATTTATATGGAATCTCTTATTTGTCTGATTTTCGGATTGTCAAGGATACTCATTTATTGGCACTTCCTTCACCATCTAAAATTCTCTCCCATGATTATGATCTAACCATTTTGGGAGACAGTTATTTATATGGTTCCTTTCAGATTAATCCCGCCTATTATAGTCGAGTAAATTCTGTACAGATGTTTCGTTGGTCAGATAGTCTACAGCACCTAATATCAACTAATTCCAGCAGGAAAAAAGTATTGCTAATAGAATGTGTAGAAAGAAATATGTGGGACCGAATGAATTTGTCGGATGCCAGACGGCGATTAGATTTCCAAGCAGCCAAGGAGGAAAAAGAAAAGGATAAGTCGACCAAGGAAATCTTATTGAATCAATTAGACCGATTTGATTCGGGAGTTAAAAGTGCCATTTATCATCCTACCTTGGAGTCTAATTTAGATTTTGTGCTATTTAGTATGGGTTTGTTAGGAAGGATTAAAGAACTTAAAGCGGATTTTACATGGAAAGTTTTGGGAAGGACTAATCCTGATGTCCAAGTTTCACAAGATGGTCAATTTCTTTATTTGGAAGAAACGATCAATGTTCAAAAAAGAGGTTCTTCTTTTAGGCCTATCGGGAAGGACGAAGTCAATTTAATGGTTCGTCATCTTCAGGAAATGGAAACCTATTATCTGTCGCATGGATATGATCAAGTCCTATTCTCTTTGATTCCAAATCCCGTTGCTGTATTAGAAACTGAAGTGGGATCTACCAATTTAGCGCTGGAGAAAATTCGAAAACACCCGAAATTGAGAGTCAAGATCATTGACCCTAGTTCGGCTTTGAAACAAAATGCTGCGCTTAATTTTTATCAGTCAGACTCACATTGGAACTTACGAGGTGCCCAAATTTGGTTAAATGAATTCAATCAAGTGCTTGAGAAATTACCTTAGTTATTTAGGAAACTGGCTTTTATCTAGTTTAGGAAGTAAGTTCAACGCATTTTTATAATATACCTTTTTCAATACCTCGTCGGGTAATGCTAATCCATAAATGCGCCAAAATGCATGTCTTTTACGGTAGTATGGAAAATATTCATCATCCGTTTCTAGTAATCTGAAATACGTGTAATACTCTGAAGTAGCCCAAATATCTTTTCCGAATAAAACGCGGTCTTGATATTGAATCATGAATTTACGGGCATTTTTTGGCTGTCTTCCCAGCTCATGAATAACAGCACCTATTTCAGTATACATATTGGGATAGGTATCTAATAAACGGCCCAATTCAGCTAAATCATTGCCTCGCCAAGCTAAGTGAGCGGCAATGAATTTGGTTTTAGGGTGTTTGCGGATGATATCTGTTAATTCATCCATCACCACTTGCCAAGAGGGATATTTAGAAGAAGGCCTTGCTCTTCCCGGGAATTGTTTTAATTCTAACCAGCGTTCGTTGGTTTTATCATGTACATCAAAGAAGGAGATAGGCTCTCCTGTATGAATTAAAACGGGGATATTTAATTCTCCACATTTTGCCCAAACAGGATCTAATCGAGGGTCGTTGGTGGCTAATCTGTTACCTTTTGAATCTTTAACCTCTAAGCCCAGGTCTTTGTAAATCTTTAAACCCAAAGCTCCAGCTTTCACTTCGGCTTCTAGGGCGGCTACTGTTTTAGCTGTCCAGTCTGGACTATCAATATTGGCGAAACTTAAATTGGTAAATACGACCACCCGATTATTCGTTTTTTCGCGGCCTGCACGAGCAGACTCTGCTAAATAGGCCGTTCCTGCTGCTATATCAGCTCCTCTTTGAGAGCCTTTGCCACTGAGGTTAACCATGACCTTCATGTTAAGGCTATCCATTTGCTTCAATAAATAGGCCAAGTCTTGATTCGGCATATTGAATTGGTGATTATGGATATCAATGAAGGGATATTTGGCTTGTTTAATCTGATGTTCTGGTACTTTTAACGTTGAAACGGGATCATATTCTTCAAAACTCATGGTCTTTTCTTGTGCGAATAAAGGGCTACTTATTAGTAATGCGCAGAACAATAGGTGTTTCATCATTTGAATTATTTTAACGAATCTATTCAATTCTGCTCAAATACAGCGCATTTCATAGGAAATTTTGAAAAGGATTCAGTGTATTTCGGTATATTCGAACTTTTATGAAATACCTCTATCTATTACTATTTGTATGCTTGCTTTCCAATACTCTGTTCGCTCAGGATAATGGGAAAAAAGTCAAGAAAGAAAGCTCCGCTTTTTCTCCTGCTCGTGCAGAAGAATGGATGGCTGAAGGCATGCGCCATTATTTGAAGGAGGATTATGATGAAGCTATCTTAGTATGGGAGCAATTGTTAGCGGAAATGCCTCAGGAAGCATCTATTTCATTTTATTTAGCTAAGTCTTATTTAGCACAAGGCAAGACCATTAATGCTCTTAAGTACGCTCAAAAGGCGAATGAGCTTTCCCCTTATTCTTTGGATTATGGTTTGCTGTATGGTGATCTGCTTTTGCAAGAACGTAAATCGAAGGAAGCCATTGCTTGTTTTTTGAAATTGATTCAATATGATTCCATGCAACCTGATGTGAATCTGCGATTAGCTCAAGCTTATCTTTGGAATAACCAAGGGGATGAAGCCTTAAAGGCATTGAAATCAGCAGAACCTTGGATAGGGGATTTTCCTGAGATCATTCGGACGAAACAATACATTTATTTAAAGAACGAGCAGTGGGAAGAGGCCATCCAGGAAGGGGTGAATTTTGTTGCGAATAATCCTGAAGAGCCGTTGTTTGCATGGGAGCAAATGGAATATTGGTGGCATTTAAGTACATGGAAAGGGGCAAAATCTGCTTTGGAACAATTGTCGGCTGATTTTCCTAACGACGGGCAAGTGGCTTTATTGAATGCGAATGTTCGTGTTCATGAAAAGAATTTTAGCGAGTCGCTATCCTTTTTAGAGCGTTGTTTGGCTGATTCAGATATGCACATTGAATTGTTCAGTCAAGTTAGCTTACAAACATTTGAGTTAATGTCGGGTCAAGGGGATTGGGATAAAGCCTATGCTTTTCTACAAAAAGCGGTGGCGGCATTCCCTAAAGAACCTCGTTTTGTAGCCATGCAGGGTGATTTGTGGATGAGTGTATCCAAGTTTCAAGAGGGGCAAAAGGCCTATTTAAAAGCAGCTAGAAATGGGGGAGGGAAGTTTGAGGTTTGGACCAGAATAATTCAATTAGATTTTGAAATGAATGCCTTGGACAGTGTGATTGTTCATGCCCATGAGGCTTTAGAAGCGTATCCCAATCAAGGTTTTTTATGGTTTCAAATGGGATTTGCTCAATACATGCAAGGTAAAAGCAAGGAGGCATTAGCTTCATTTGAGTCGGCCAATCCCTATGTTCAAGAGAAGGATTCTTGGTATGTTCAATTATTCGCTTTGATGGGAGACGCTTACCACGCTTTGGGGAATTATCGAGATTCGGATATGAGTTTCGAAAAGGTATTAACTAAAAGCCCTGAAGAAGAGCATGTACTAAATAATTACAGCTACTATTTATCGTTAAGAAAAGAAAAACTAGATAAGGCTTCAAAAATGGCTAAAATGTTGACCGATAAATTCCCCAAAAATGGGACTTATTTGGATACTTATGCCTGGGTTTTATATCAACAAAAGGACTATACTAAAGCTTTACAATATTTGGAATTAGCCTTGAAGGATGAAAAGCAAAATAGTTCTACTGTGTGGGAACATTATGGAGATATTTTGTTTCGCCTTGGGAAATCAGAAGAAGCTGTGAAGGCTTGGGAAAAAGCAAAAAGCTTAGAAGGAGCTAGTCCTAATTTATTTAAAAAGATTGAGAAGAGGCAAATTATCGAAAATTGAGATAATTTTGTGCCGTAAAAATAAATGCATGCCAAATTTTAGTCAAGGGAAGAATCTGTTATTCATTTTACTCGTCATCCTATTCCAATCATGTGGAAAAAAGGTGGGGATTCCTCCTGTTGAGGCAGTTGTAGTTAGTGATACGATTGTGGTAAAAGACACTACTTTGTTAGTAGAAAAAAAGCCAGATATCGTACAAGTGCAGCCTGTAGAAGAGGAGCCTAAAGTAGCCACAGAAGATTTGAATTTTAATTATTTAAAGGCTAAATCAAAAGTACTTTGGAAGACTAATTCTAACTCAGATACATATACAGTAGATATTCGGATGAAGAAAGACAGTTTAATCTGGATGAATATCTCTGTTTCTATGATTACGGGTGCCACAGGTCTTTTTACGAAGGAACGAGTTCAGTTTTTTCATAAAATTAATAATGAGTATTTTAATTTGACATACGATAGCCTAAGTGCTAAAATGGGCTTTAAGATTACCTATGAGATATTGCAATCATTGATTGTTGGTAATCAGCCATTTAAGAAGAATCATTCTCGCGTCATTCGAGAAAATGAAAATTATATTCTCAAGCAAGATGAAGGCCGAATTCAAATTGACAATTACGTAGGACCGAATAGAAAGCTGAAGAAATTACTTGTCAATGACGGACCGACTGAAAACAAACTAACACTAGATTACGAAGATTTTGCAGCGATTAATCAGTTTTTATTCCCTTTTTCAAGTCAAATTACCTTGGATGTAAAAGACAAGGACAATAAATTGGTTAAAACACTCATTAGTATTAAGTATTCTAAAGTAGAATTATTGGAAACTCCTTTGGAATTCCCCTTTAAAGTTCCAGCTAAATACCTGAACAAATAAATCCTAATACCTTGAAATATATTGTTTTTATATTCTGTTTATTGTTTGCTTTTTCCCTGGATGCACAAGTGGATAAGCGGGAGCAATTGGAGCGTCAAAAGAAGGAAAATTTAGCTAAGATTAAAGAGTTAAACAGCATCATTTCCCGAACATCTAAAAAGAAGAAGGTTTCCTTAGGTAAATTAAATGTATTGAAGGAGCAGATTGGGGTTCAGAAAAAGCAAATTGGCATATTAAGTGAAAACCAAAAATTACTAGCTCAAGAAGCCAATAAACTCCGTCAGGAAAGCGACATCTTGGCTGCCAAATTGAAAAAGCTGAAACGGATGTATGCTCAAATGTTATTTGAAGCTCAAAAGACCTCAACCGTTTATAATAAACTCAGTTTTTTGTTACTCTCTTCTAATTTAGGAGAATTTACTCGTCGTTTCGACTATTTGAGGCAGTTTACCAATAACCGAAAAGCTCAGGCTCATAAGATATTTCAAACCCGTCAGGATTTGATGTCCAAAGAACAGCAAGTGATTTTTAAGAAAACAGAAGAAAAAAAGGTATTGGTAGAGAAGGAAAAGGAGAAGAAGAACCTAGAAGTACTGAAAACCAAAGAGGACAAAGTAGTCACGGTCTTGACTCAGCAAGAAAAGAAATTGCGCATCGAATTGGAGCGGAAAAAACTGGCGATTCGTAAACTGGATAATTTGATTGCGGGAATTGTGGCTAGAGAGATTCAAAAAAGTCAGGAAAGAGAGCGACGTTTACGTTTAGCTCAACAAGCTCGGAAATTGGAAGTTAATAAACCTGCCTTACCTACTTTAAAAGGCGATGGAACATTGCCTAAGTTTAGTGAAAAATCGAGTAAGGATGATGCAAAATCTGATACAAGAATTGAAGCGGCTGAAGATAAAAAAGAGGTAGCTAAAGCAAAGGTGGCAGAGAAAGTAGAAGAGGCTAAAGCAGAGCCATTGGAAAAGAATATTTATTACATGAATGCGGAGGAGGCTAAATTGGCTAGTTCATTTGGAGCTTTACGTGGTAGAATGCCTTTCCCGGTTCCTTCAGGTTTTATTTCTGATCACTTTGGGGTTCATAAGCATCCCATATTAAAAGGTGTGATGATTAATAACAATGGGATTGATATTCAAACAGCACCTGGTTCTCCTGTACATTCGGTATATGAAGGTATTGTTCAATCTGTAGTGAATATTCCAGGTATTAATATGGTAGTTGCCATTCAACATGGAGATTATTTTACTGTATACAGTAAGTTGGATAATGTTTCTGTATCAACAGGACAGCGAGTTCGGACTGGGCAACGTATTGGAAGCGTGGCATCAGATGATGATGGTACTGCTGAAATAAATTTTCAAGTTTGGAAAAACACCATTCGCCAGAATCCGGAGCAATGGTTAAGAAGATAATTAACTGAATTTATAGGCTACTCGCAATTGGATATTACGTCCTTGATCGTCCGTATAATACCTAAATCTATTCAAGTAGTCTCGGTAAGATTCATTCAAGGCGTTGGTAATCCTGATTCCTACATCTAAATTTTTGAATTGATAGCCCCAATTTAGTTGGACTAATTGATATCCTGCCGGAGGAACGGCATAGTCAGAACCTGGCTCAACACGACTTTGGCGGGAAACCTGAGTGACACCGGCACTGACATATTGTTTATTATGATTGAATTGGTATCGGATTAAATATTCAAATCGATCGGCAGGAATATTGACCATATATTCCATGTTTTTTGTATTGAATGCTCTAACGATACTTGTTTTTTGCTGTAAGGAAATTTTAGGATTGATGTGGTAGGATATTTGACCATCCAATCCATTGAATCGAGCATTGATTTGTTCATACGTAAATCCTGGAAAAATACCCCGGAGTGTTACAATATAAACAGCTTGGCCATCATTGACCATAGGACGTAAATAGATGAAATCCTGTATATGATTGCTGTACAAACCTAATTCAATATCCCATTTGTCTACATTATATTGGGTATTTAGACTGATGTTGGTGGCTGTTTCTCCTTTCAAGTTGGGTTGTCCAATTTCATAAGCAGCGGCACCATGGTGTACCCCATTCGAAAATAATTCATTGGCTCCAGGCGCCCTAAATGCTCTGGCTAGAATAAAGTGACTTTCTAGATTATCTAACCAATGGTATTTTAGGCCAGCACTTCCTGATACACCAGTGAAACTTTTTTCGTCTCGATCAATGATGAAGGAATAGTTTTTAATAGGACGGTGCGTAATGATTTGTTTTTGGTCCAAACGAAGGCCTAATTCCAATTCCCATTTTTCTTTGACCATTCTTTCAATGGCGAATAATCCGACATTATTTTGTTCATAATTAGGCAATAAGCTCGTTACTAACGTGGGAGAATTTACGCGATTTCCTGACGTGATATTATCTTGAAGGGAGAAAGTTAAACCAAATTGGCCCTTCCATAATTGACTGGAGTTAGCTCCGTCTAATAAGAGTTCGCCATTCCATGTACTTAATTGAAAACTTAACGTGTTGATGTTTTTACCAGCTCGCAATACATCCAATTCTAAACGTTCATCCGTTTGGTGTGCTAAAGTCAGTCGTAAGTTATACTGCGATGAAACTTGATAAAAACTCTTAAATTTCAACATATCATGATTTACATCCTGGTTAGGGCGATCAATATCTCGAATAAATTCATTGGGGGTGAATTGTTCTAATGGCCTTGATAAGGCGATGGATCTTTCTAAATCATTTACATTTCCAATATGTGAACCCAAAAATATACCTATAACTGTATGGAATCTGCTGTAGAATAAATCGGCTCCGAATTGACGAGATTTGTATCCAATTTGTGTTGAAAAATTTTGTTCTTGAACTCCCGTGTTGGCTAAATAATAGTTGGCTGAATGAATATTTCCACCATTTTTTATGGTTCCTTGAACTCGCCATCCCCAACCTTTGCCCCCTTTAAATCCACCTTCTACACTTCCTGAGCCTACCCATTGACGTCCATTAGTAAAGTATATACTTTGTAGTTCTCCTTTTATTCCATTGGTGTCTGGGAGTGCATTTGGCTCTAGCATGACAATACCTCCGATAGCATCACCCCCATAGCGCAATCCTGCAGGCCCTTTGATGACTTGAATATTTTTGCTAACAAATGGATCTACTTCGGGAGCGTGTTCACTTCCCCAGTTTTGTCCCTCTTGGCGTACACCTTGATTTAGGATGATTACTCGACTTGAGTGCATGCCATGGATGACAGGTTTGGAAATGGTACTGCCTGTTTGTAAACTCTGAACTCCAGAAATACCTTTTAACATTTCACCTAGGTTCAAGCCATCTCTTTCTTTTCTTTCTTCGGCACTTAGGGAACCACGCATCTGAGCGCTGGTTTCATTTCTTTTGCCGCTGACTACAACTTCTTGCAAATGTTCATCATGTACGTGCAGAGCGATGTTTTCTTCGTGTTGATTGCTGAGGTTAACCTTGATTTCTACGGGGTCATAACTGCTCATCTCACATACTAAGGTGTAAGAGCCTGGGCATATTTTTTTGAGAGAGAAAAAGCCAAGTGAGTCTGTTTGCACTGCAAAATTGGTGCCTTTGAGATAGACGTATGCACCTTTGATTTTTTCGCGGTTTTCTTTCGAGGATACTTTTCCTTGCAGAGTACAAAAGCAGTTTTTCTGCGAATAGGATTCGTGAAAAAGTAGCAGCAGGAAGAAAAATAATATCTGGGATTTTAATTTCATGCGAATGCCATCTATTTCAGATGGGGATTTAAATATACACTCAATTTATTTTTTTGCCCAATTGTATCAACAGATAACCGATGATTGAGCTTTTTCGGACGACCACTTCGAGTGTTGCAGCGATAATTTTTTTTAATAATAATTTGTTTTGTTTAATCTTTTTATAAATTTGTTAAACAAAATAACAATCATATATGACAGCTCTTGAATTTACGTATCAGGTTGGAAGCTTTTCTAAGTTTTTGAAACCCTTTGCATTACGTTTAACAAAAGACATGGATGATGCCAATGATTTAGTTCAGGATACTTTAGTGAAGGCATATTCCAATCGTGAAAAGTATGCAGAAGGGACCAATTTAAAAGCTTGGTTGTTTACCATCATGAAAAACACGTTCATCACGCAATATCAGCGTATGGTTCGTAGAAATACATTTATCGACACCACTGATAATTTACACTTCATCAACTCACAAGAATCTTTACAATTCAATGGTGCATTGAGCGAGTTTGTTCGAGAAGATTTGGAAAAAGCTTTAGACCAAACAGACGAAATGTATCGATTACCTTTCCTGATGTATTTTCGTGGATTTAAGTACCACGAGATTTCAGAAGAATTGGATCTACCCATTGGAACTGTGAAAAACCGAATTCACATTGCTCGTAAAGAGTTAAAGAAAAAATTACACATGTACGCTTAAAATTTCAGAATTGATTAGTTTTTTGGTTAACAGAAGAAACAAGTAAAAAGTCAGATTTTGTCTGGCTTTTTCTTTTAGTCTGCTAAGCTCTTTCAAAAGATGGTTATATTTGTTTAGGTTCGAATCAATGGATAGAATGAAAAAGAAAAAGGTGATTGTTATAGGTGCTGGATTTTCAGGAATTTCTGCAGCTACTGTATTAGCCGAAAAGGGATATGATGTTCATGTGTTGGAAAAAAATGCGGAACCTGGTGGTAGAGCTCGCGTTTTCAGAGAAGGGGGATTTGTTTTTGATATGGGGCCAAGCTGGTACTGGATGCCAGATGTTTTTGAAACCTATTTCGGAAAATTTGGTAAAAAACCTTCTGATTATTATGAGCTGAAACGTTTAGATCCATCCTATTCCGTCATATTATCAGAATCAGAAGTCATTGATATTCCTGCAGATTTGGAGGGAATTAAAACGCTATTTGAATCTTATGAGGAAGGCGCTTCTAGTCAATTGGATAAGTTTTTAAAACAAGCAGCTTATAAATACCGCGTAGGTATTCAGGATTTTGTTTGGCGTCCTTCTGTTAAAATCACGGAGTTTTTAAGTGTAAAATTGTTGATTGATGCCATAAGAATGGATGTCTTTTCTTCTTTTTACAAGCATATTCGTAAGTTTTTTAAGTCGAGTACCCTGTTAAAATTAATGGAATTCCCAATTCTATTTTTGGGAGCTATTTCGCAAAATACACCTGCTATGTATAGCCTGATGAATTTTGCTGAAATAACCATGGGAACATGGTATCCCATGGGAGGGATGCATCAAATTGTGAATGGCATGGTGGCCTTGGCCGAAGAAAAGCATGTGAAGTTTACCTATAACACCGAGGTGACAGGTTTTGAGATTGTCAATAAACATGTTCGGGCAGTCAAGACTGCAAAAGGATTAATTGAGGCGGATATGGTAGTTGCTAGCGCGGATTACCATTGGGTTGAGAAATTATTGGGAGATGACTTTAGAAATTATTCCGAGGAGTATTGGGATAAACGTGTCATGGCCCCTTCCTCTTTGTTGTTTTATTTAGGGATATCTAAGCGTTTGCCTAAGCTAAAACATCATAACTTATTTTTTGACCGAGATTTTTCAGTTCATTCACATGAAATTTATACCGATCCTTCTTGGCCTTCAGACCCCTTGTTTTATGCTAGCGCACCATCTGTAACAGACCCATCTGTCGCGCCAGAAGGCTGTGAAAATGTATTTTTGTTGATACCTGTGGCACCTGATTTAGAAGATACCGATGTTCAAAGAGAGAAGTATTTTCATCAGTTAATGGATCGTTTGGAAGCTTATTGTGGCGAAAATATTCGGGATTCTATTGTGTATAAGCGCTCTTATGCCCATCAAGATTTTATGTCGGATTACCATGCATTTAAAGGGAATGCCTATGGATTAGCCAATACTTTATTCCAAACTGCTATTTTAAAGCCTAGTTTGAAAAATAAAAAACTAGATAATTTATATTATACAGGCCAGTTGACTGTACCTGGTCCAGGAGTACCTCCATCCTTAATTTCAGGATTGGTGGTTGCCAATGAAGTAGATAAATCCCTAAGAAAATAGCATGACCCAAATAGATTTATATCAGCGCGTTTCTTTGGCATGTTCCAAATTGCTGACCAATGCCTATTCTACTTCTTTTTCATCTGGAATTAAGACCTTGTCTAGTCGGTTTCATGATCCAATATATGCGATTTATGGATTCGTTCGTTTGGCGGATGAAATTGTCGATACGTTTCATCAGCACGATAAAAAGGTTCTATTTGATAGATTTAAACAGGATACTTATTGGGCTTTAGAGGAAAAAATCAGTTTAAATCCAATTTTGGAATCATTCCAACGTGTTTATCATGAATTTGAAATGGAGCAAGAGTTAGTGGATGCCTTTTTGTATTCCATGGAGCTTGATTTGTTTGAAACTCACTATGATGAAGCAGGCTATAAACGGTATATATATGGTTCAGCGGAAGTGGTAGGATTGATGTGTTTACATGTTTTTTGTCAAGGAGATAAATCTCAATACAATGCCTTGAAGTCGGATGCATGTGCCTTAGGATCAGCCTTTCAAAAAATCAATTTTTTACGTGATATTAAGTCTGATTTTGATGAGCGAGGAAGGGTGTATTTCCCAGGAATCGATTATTTGAACATGATGGAAAAAGATAAAAAAGAGATAGAGGCCGATATTCAATTGGATTTTGATGCGGGTTTGAGAGGAATAAATCGACTTCCTATGGAAGCGAGAAAAGGGGTTCTTTTAGCTTATTTATATTATACCAAATTATTCGAAAGAATTAAACTGGCACCTCTTGAACAAATCAAGGCAGAACGTGTTCGTGTTCCTGATCGAGAGAAGTTGTGGATATTTATTAAAATGAAATGTGGCTTAGTTTAAATCTCAAGGAGAATTGCTTATTAACAAAAATGTCAACCCCGAGAGGTTGACATTTTTTATTGATCCACAGGGGAAATTAGTTTTTAGACCCTGTAACTGCTCCAGCTGCTTTTTTGGCATTTTGTGCCTCTTGCATCGGGTTAGCTTGACCAGCACCATAGCTTCTTGGCTGAGCTTTGAATAGCTGAACTCGTGTAGGTTGAACAGGTTCACGTGGGAATGCATTATCATCTGTATCAATATCCGCGATTTCATAGTAAGGATCAAGTGTCCATTTCGCCACTTTTTTACTTGTAGGGATGATTTTCTTCGCTTGTACATCATTCAAACGCCAGATTTCTGCTGGGAAACGAAGAACTTCTTCTGTTCCATCTTCAAAGGTTAATTTAACGATAACTGGCATCGGTAAACCTCCTTTATTTTTGAAATTAACGACGTAGAAATTCTTTCCTTCAGCTACCAATTTGCGCTCATCATCGGATAAAGAAGCTAAGTAATCTTGGTATTTTTTCTTTTCTGCATCCGAAGTAGCAAAACGGTCATAGCTGTTGTAAAAGTCCTTCATGTCAGGTTCTTTTTCTACTACCGTTTCTTTGATATCTGTTTTATTGCGGATATTCGAAATAGTCTCTCTTTTAGCCGTAAAATCTGCTTTGTCTTTCGCTTTTTTGGCTATAGGGTCTTGGTTATCGATGCCATACCAATCCACCGTTTCAATCGATTGATTTACTGGCTCTGTTCCATAGAACCAACCTCTCCAGAACCAATCCAAATCAACTCCAGAAGCATCTTCCAAGGTACGGAAGAAATCAGCTGGATAAGGTTGTTTGAATGCCCAGCGACGTGCATATTCTTTGAAGGCATAATCAAACAATTCACGACCCATCACCGTTTCGCGCAATATGTTCAAAGCTGCAGCAGGTTTAGCGTAGGCATTGTTTCCAAAATCCATGATGTTTTCAGAGTTCGCCATGACAGGTACCTGGTTTTTGGAATCCAAACGCATGTAAGGAACAATGCTTTGTGCTTCTCCTCTTCTGGCTGGGAAATTACGATCCCATTCCTGTTCAGCTAAATATTGGCAGAACGTATTTAAACCCTCATCCATCCATGACCATTGTCTCTCATCTGAATTGATGATCATTGGGAAGAAATTATGCCCAACTTCGTGAATAATAACCCCAATCATACCATTCTTTACATTTTCTGAATAAGTACCATCGGTTTCAGGACGACCGCCATTGAAGGAGATCATTGGGTATTCCATGCCGCCGCCTAAAGTAGCATGACATGAAATAGCTACCGGATATGGATATGCAACGGTTCTCTTAGAATACGATCGCAAAGTATGTGCCACTACCATCGTAGAATATTTACCCCAAAGTGGATTTCCCTCTTTAGAATAATAGGACATCGCCCAAACCTTTTTACCTTCTACATCCACTTGCATAGCGTCCCAAATGAATTTACGTGAAGCCGTGAATGCAAAATCACGTACATTGTCTGCCTTGTAAATCCAAGTTTTCTTACCCGTTGGTTTTCCTTTTTCGGCAGCTTCAGCTTCTTCTTGATTGACAATTTCAACCGGACGAGTGGCTGTTTTAGCCTTATCCCAACGTTTTAATTGGGTCGCTGTCATCACTTGGTTAGGATTTAATAATTCTCCACCTGCACCTACGACCATATCATTAGGTGCTGTGATAGCTACTTTATAGTTTCCAAAGTTTAATGTAAACTCACCTTGTCCTAAAAACTGCTTGTGTTGCCAGCCGTAAACATCGTTATATACAGCCATTCTAGGGAACCAGTGAGCGATGAAATAATTGGCATTACCATCTTTGGCAAAAAACTCATATCCCGAACGACCGTAATATTCAGTAATTAGGTAATTCCAATCAATAGCAAAACTTACGCTAGCACCCGATTTAACCGGAGTAGGTAAGTCGATACGCATCATGGTTTGATTAATCGTATAGCGCAAAGCATTTCCCTTAATATCTTTTACGGCAGTAATTTTATAGCCATAATTTTTGGGATCAGTCAGCTCTTTAAACGCAGAAGCTGAAATACCATTTTTGATATCTCCCGTTTTTGTAGTACTTCCTGCTGCTCCTTTTTCAAATAGATTTTGGTCTAATTGCAACCATAAATAGGGTAATTCATCAGGGGAATTGTTGAAATACGTAATGGTTTCAGAACCTGTGATTTTTCTATTGATATCGTCTAATTCTACTTTGATATCGTAATCTGCACGTTGTTGCCAATAATCTTTACCAGGTGAACCACTGGCAGTACGATAACTATTTGGCGTGGGTAGAATAGATTCTAATTGTTCGAATCGATTGTTGGCATTGTAAGTTCCAGAGGGAGATTGACCCAAAATGGGACTAGCAAAAAGTCCAAGTAGGAGGAAGAAAAATAGTTTTTTTGTCATTGATGAGCTCTTTTTTTTCAAAAATAGAAAAAAGATTTTACTCTTTATTCATCTATTCGAAAGCCTTCGTTTATTATTAGGCAGGATAGACTAAAAAAAAAGACAGATAGCTATTTTAGTCTTGGGTAGATTTTGTAGTTTTGAAGCTTATAGATATAAATTAAACTGTTGAACCATGAGTGTGATTATAGGCCAAAAAGAATATTTCAAAGGCATCGAAAAAATTAAATTTGAAGGAGCAGATTCGGACAATCCTTTAGCATTTCGTTACTATGATGAAAATAGAATAGTAGCGGGTAAAACCATGAAGGAGCACCTTCGTTTTGCTATTGCTTATTGGCACTCATTCTGTGGAGACGGTTCTGATCCGTTTGGACCTGGGACACATCATTATCCATGGGATGTAGCATCTGATCCACGTCAACGTGCTGCTGATAAGGCTGATGCCGCTTTTGAATTTATTACTAAAATGGGAGCTCCATTTTATTGCTTTCATGATGTGGATGCTATTGATCAATCTACTGATCCTAAAGAATTCACTAGTCGAGTTGAATTTATCTCTGATATCTTTGCTAAGAAGCAAGCAGAAAGTGGTGTGCAATTACTTTGGGGAACAGCCAATTTGTTTTCCAATGAACGCTACATGAATGGTGCATCTACTAATCCCAATTTTGAAGTAGTGGCACATGCTGGAGCACAATTGAAATCAGCCATTGATGCTACCATCAAATTAGGTGGTCGTGGTTATGTTTTCTGGGGAGGTAGAGAAGGATATATGTCTTTATTAAATACAGACATGAAGCGTGAGCGTGAGCATTTTGCTCGTATGTTACATACCTGTGTGGAATATGCACGTAGAAATGGATTTACTGGTAAATTCTTTATTGAGCCAAAACCATGTGAGCCAACAAAACATCAATACGATTATGATTCTGCAACTGTGATTGGATTCTTGAGAGAGTTTGATTTATTGTCAGAATTTGGCCTAAATCTAGAAGTTAACCACGCTACTTTAGCGGGTCATACTTTTGCCCATGAATGCCAAGTGGCTTCTGATAATGGTATGTTAGCTTCTTTAGATGCAAATCGAGGCGACTATCAAAATGGTTGGGATACGGATCAGTTCCCTACGGATATTTATGAATGGGCTGAAGCCATGGCTATTGTTTTACGTCAAGGTGGATTAGCTGGCGGAGGAATTAACTTTGATGCAAAACGTCGTAGAAATTCGACGGATGCAGCTGATTTATTCTATGCTCACGTAGGTGGCATGGATACCATTGCTCGTGCTTTATTGATTGCTGATAAGATTTTGACTCATGGAGAAATGGATCGATTGAAAGCAGCGCGTTATGCTAGTTTTGATTCAGGTAAAGGTGCTGAATTCGAGCAAGGCAAATTGAAATTAGAAGACTTATATCAAATTGCCACTGAAATTGGTGAGCCAGCATTGATATCAGGTAAACAAGAATATTTAGAAAATTTATTGGGCAGATTTGTCTAACATAATGAAAAAAATACTCTTTCTATTGCTGTTGATTTACAGCAATGTACAAGCAGCAGGGCCGAAAGACCCTGCTCTTTTTTCAAGTGCCAAACCCTGGGCTTATTGGTGGTGGCCAGGAAGTGCTGTTTCAGAGAAAGGGATTACTCATAATTTAGAGGCCTTTTCCAAAGCAGGTTTTGGAGGTTTGCACATCATTCCTATCTATGGGGCAAAAGGCTATGAAAAACAATTTTTAAATTATTTGAGCCCTGAGTGGAATGCTAAACTGGCCTTTGTCTTGAGGGAAGCCAAAAGGTTACATCTAGGAATTGATTTAACCTTAGGGACTGGATGGCCATATGGAGGTCCTCAAATTGGTGTTTCTGAAGCAGCAAAGTCCTATAAAATTCAAACAATATCCTTGTCTGAAGGTGAAAATATGCCAAGCATTTCTCCCTCCTTGGATAAATTCCCCAATTCCCAACTAGTTTCTATTACATCTTATCAGGGTAACCATTTTCAAGAAGATTTATGGCCTATTTTTCAGCAAGGGAAATTGGCAAATTGGAAAGCAAAATCATCGAATACCGTTATTTATTTGTTTTATCAGACATTAACCCAACAAAAAGTCAAACGTGCGGCACCTGGTGGAGAGGGATGGGTGATGGATCATTTTTCCCAAGAAGCTTGGGATGCATATAAACAACCTTTTGCCGCAGTATTAAAAAAATCTCATGCTCCATTAAGAGCAATCTATACGGATTCATATGAAGTTTATGGAGCCAATTTTAGTCCTCGACTATTTGATGAATTTAAACGGATAAATGGCTACGATCTTCGTCATTATTTGCCTGCATTGGCCGAGGCTAAAGCAGAGGGGGAATTTCAAAATCAAGTGTGGGCAGATTATCACAGGACTTTGGCTGATATGTTACTCAATCAATTTACCAAACCATGGTCCAAATGGATTAAAAACCAAGGGTTTTTAAGTCGAGATCAGGCACATGGTTCTCCTGGTAATTTGATGGATTTATATGCCTCTGTGGATATTCCAGAAACAGAGTTTTTTGGAAGTAAACCCTATACCATTCCAGGATATCGAATAGACCCAGATTATGATAGTGTACGATTTGGTATACCCGATTTAAGAAATATTAAATTAGCCTCATCTGCAGCAGATATCATGGGTAAAAAGCTGGTTTCTTGTGAAACTGCTACATGGTTGGGAAATCACTTTAAGGTTTCTTTAGCCCAAGTAAAACCCATCATCGACGAAGTTTTTGTGGGAGGCGTGAACCACGTGTTTTATCATGGAGCTACTTATTCTCCACCTGAAGTGGCCTGGCCTGGGTGGTTGTTTTATGCCAGTACTAATTTTAATCCTCAAAGTCATTTCTGGGGTGCGTTGCCAGAATTGAATAAATACATCGAGACATGTCAAAGCATGTTGCAGAAGTATCCTACGGATTCTGACTTGTTGTTGTATTTTCCCATGGAAGATATTTGGCATCAAAGAAATACTCCTGGTAAAACACATGCACTTGATTTACATGCCAATAGTCGAGATTGGATGATTCAGACTCCTTTTGGGAAATGGTCCAATGCTTTACAAAATCGAGGCTTTCAAGTGGATTATGTGTCAGATTATTTGTTAACCACCTTGCAAGTGGTTGCTCCTAAAAAGTGGAAAGCTCCTTCTGGCAATATCTATAAAATGTTGCTGATTCCACCAAGTACGCACCTGTCTTTAGAAACCATGGAGCTTTTGGCTAATTGGGTGAAACAGGGAATGCCTGTTTATTTTTTGGAGCATATTCCTTCGGTGGCAAGTACTTGGAATTATTCGGATGAACAAAAGGAGCGTTGGAATAAGGCTAGAGAAAGTTTTCTTTTGAGGGTGTTATCTGATCCAGCGGATGTGCTGACTCGTCATGTGGTGAGCAAGGAGACGATGGCTGAACAAGGGCTTTCATTTATTAGGAAAAGAACTGAAAATGGATTTGCCTATTTTGTTACCAATTTGTCAAATCAGTTTGCTGAAGGCAATATTTCATTGGCTAAATTCAGTGCGAGTATAGAAATACTGAATCCTTTGACCCTGGAAGTAAAGAAAATTAAATTACCGAAATCGAAGTTACTTCCTCTTGCATTAGCACCTGGTGAAAGCCGAATTATTCGAGTTGCAAATACATTTAAGGGGGGAGAAATTCCAGCATTAATAGAAAAGAGTGAAGTCGCAATTAAGCCAATGGGTAAAATTCAAGTGGATTTTGTACATGGCGCGCCAACTTTACCTCCTTCGCAGCAAATGGACGACTTGAATTATTGGACCAAGGAATCCTCAACTCATCAGTTCAGCGGCTCAGCGAAGTATACATTTGATTTTGCGTTAAATGCTGAT
The DNA here is from genome assembly GCF_003143535.1 of Aquirufa nivalisilvae. Classification (GTDB taxonomy): domain Bacteria; phylum Bacteroidota; class Bacteroidia; order Cytophagales; family Spirosomataceae; genus Aquirufa; species Aquirufa nivalisilvae. The sequence continues at coordinate 2,567,058 of NZ_CP029346.1, read as the reverse complement.
GAGCTGAAGTCAGCTAAAGTGTTACATTTTGACCAAGTGCGCGACTGGGTTAAAGTAAAATTGAATGGCAAAGATTTAGGGATAGTTTGGTCAATTCCCTTTCAATTAAAGATTCCTGCAGGAATATTGAAGGAAGAAAATCACATCGAATTGGAAGTAACGAACGTTTCTGCCAATCGAATCCGCCAATTGGATAAAGAAGGTGGCAAATGGAAGAATTTTTATGAAATTAATTTTGTGGATATTCGATATAATCCTTTTGATGCTTCTAATTGGCCTATTACAGATAGTGGACTTCAGGGAAAACTATATTTAAGTAATCGATGATAGACTCAGTAGCACATTTAGTTCAAATTTTGCAAGCTCATCGTCATGAGGAGAATGCTCATTGGATGAAGAAATACATGCGGGATCAGTTTCCCTTTTTGGGGATAAAGAAACCTCAAAGGCATCAGATATTGAAAGAATGGTATGCTCATGAAGGAAAAGGTTTGGACTGGTTTCTTGTGGCCAATGAGCTATTTCGACTGAAAGAAAGGGAATATCAATACATCGCTTTGGATTATTTGCTTTTAGAGAAAAAGAACTGGGATGAACGTATTCCCCAATTGGTAGAAGATTGGATAGGAGATCAGTCTTGGTGGGATGTAGTGGATGTCTTGGGGCCTCATGTAATGGGAATATATTTGATGAAACATCCCGATCAACGTGATTATTGGATTCAGCGGTGGATGACCTCTGGTAATTTTTGGTTGCAGCGTGTTTGCTTATTATTTCAATTGACCTACAAGCTGAAGACTGATGTGATATTGCTGTCCGTTTTAATTCAAGACTTATCCAAGGAGAAAGAGTTTTTTATCCAGAAAGCCATCGGCTGGTCATTAAGGCAATATGCCCGCGTGGATGGTGTTTGGGTCAGGGATTTTGTTTTATCTCACGAATTGGCACCTTTGAGTAGGAGAGAAGCACTCAAACACTTATAAAAAAGCCTTGTCGAGCTATTGAAGTCCGACAAGGCTTTTGAAAGTAAAATCCAACATGAATTAAGCCTTATTTCTTTTTTTCATCAAGGCTAATTCGTGAGCTGTATCATAATAACTACGAAGGTTGGACCAATCAAAAGTATCTGAAATACTCTCAACTCGGTTTCTTTGCGTAATTCTTTCTCTTTGAGACTGTTGCGTAAATTTGAATAAATTATTAGCCAACTGTTCTACCGACTCTTGGTAAGTTTGAGATTTACGATTGACTACGCTTACACCCCACTGTTCATAATCACGCATGATTTGCATGATATAATCCCCAAAGCCAGAAAGGTCTGAAGTAACGGTAGGCACTCCTCTAGCCATACATTCTAACGGAGTATATCCCCATGGTTCATAATAACTAGGGAAGACTCCTAAATGGCATCCACGAACAAATTGACTATAGTCCAATCCAAACAAAGGATTGGTAGAAACGATAAAATCGGGATGGTAAACAATCTTAACTTTATCTTCAGGGTTGTTCAATAAATTAGTACGGTGTAAGTTTCGGATGATATCATCTTCTTGTTTCAACAAGTGAGTCACCACTTTGGGTCTAGAAGTAGACTTCCAAGTTTGAACCGTTCTTCTTAGACGAAGTCGCCAGTATTCATCCACAAAATTATTTAAATCAGGAAGTTGTAAGTTGTTGGAAGATGCCGCAGCCAAAAACAATTTTTCTCCTACTTCTTTTTCAATGGCTGAGCAGTTTTCTCTGATTTCATCCAAGACAGCTCTGGAGTGTAACACTTCTGGGTCAATGGAATGGTAAGGCTGTTTGGTGACAAAAAACATCACTACTGTTTTTTTGGAACCAATTTCCTTCATTTTTTGATTTAACAAGGCAAGGGCGTCAAGCGTTAAATCGTAACCTTTATTGCTATATTCAAATCTCCCCGATGTAAATAAGTATAAGGTTTGATCAAGGTCAAAAGCTTGACTTTGGAAAAAATGCCCCATGACAAATTCAGAAAGATTCTGTTTGTATTTGGAGTGCAAATTTTGGTGTTCATGCAAAGCCGCAAAGCGTTGGATATTTAATCCATTTGGCAAGATGAGTTCTGGTATTCGACCTAGGAAATATTGACATTCTTTAGCTGTGATATCACTGACCGTAGTTAGCACATCTGCCTTTTGGGCGGCTTGTCTTTCAAAACTAGCTTGCGCTTCAATACCATAATTGACAGCTTCTTTGTACCAGTCAAAGGTATCAATGACATCATAGAAATTAGGAACGTTTCCTGCCAAATATCGACCAAGCATGGTAGCATGCGTGGTAAATACAGTCGAGATTTTTACTTTTTCTTTCTTTAAATCGGGTAAACAAGTAGAGGCCATCCATTCATGAAAATGAACGATTAGGTCTTTTTTATTTTGATTTTCCTGGGCCCATTTACCAATGAATAGACGGATTAATTCTCCTAATGCAATGGTCTGATTCACTAATTCTTCTACGCCTAAGGTAGAGATTTTATGGTTCTCCCAAATTCGACCTTTAATGGCATTGATTTGATCATAAATGGAAGCTATGTCGAATAAGATGATTTTAGGCTTACCGGTAATGAGCCAATTGCCATAATGAACTTGATAACCTTGCTCTCTCATCCATAATATGGCTCTTTCCATGGGAGTATCTTCTCCTACAGGTAAAGCTTCGAATTCAGCGGCAGCTGTTTGAGGGAAATAAGGCCCTAATAAAGCATAATCATCTCCCCATTTTTCAACCATGGAAGGGACCTTGGTGCGAATAACTGTATAAATTCCACCAACTTGATTACATGTTTCCCAAGCTACTTCGACTAAGAATTTCTTTTTAACTACGGGCTTTCTTGTTTTAACTTCGTTCGTCATAGTGAAAATGATTTAAGACATGTAAGAGGCACTTTCTATTACTTCCGTTTTACCATTCTTGGTAATAGTGAAATTAAAGCCTTTTTGGATAGAATAAGCGCCATATTCCCCTTTTTTATTCATGGCTAGATAGCCAACTTGAAATTCTTGGTATTTATATCGTTTGACAATTCGCATAATCGCCTCTTCACAAGCTTGTTGTGGACTTTTACCTTGTCGCATGAATTCCACAATTAAAAAAGACCCCAAGGTTTTCATGACAAATTCCCCTAAACCAGTGGCGCAAGCACCACCTACTTCATCGTCGCAAAATACGGCTCCACCGATAATCGGGGAGTCTCCTACACGTCCATGCATTTTAAAGGCCATGCCGCTAGTAGAACAGGCACCAGCGATTTCCCCAGCCTTACCTAAAGCTAATAAACCTATCGTGTCATGGCGTTCAATATTTACTTTGGGTTCGTATTTGGCTTTCTTTTTCCATTCAAGCCATACTTGTTTAGATTTCTCAGTCAATAGATTTTGCTTCTTAAAACCTTGTGATAAAGCGAACTCTAAGGCTCCTTCACCAGATAGCATCACGTGTGGCGTTTTTTCCATCACGGCTCTAGCAACTGATATTGGGTGCATGATATGTTCCAAGAAAGTAACGGATCCCGCATTGCCAAGGTGATCCATGATGCAAGCATCTAATGTGACATGTCCATCACGATCAGGATAGCCTCCATAACCCACCGTGGTCTCATTGGGGTCAGCTTCTGGTACCCAAGCTCCTGCTTCTACACCATCTAATGCTTTACCCGTTTCCATGATTTTTTGATAACCAGCTAGGGTACCTTTTTCATTTTTCCAGGTAGCAATGATGATGGGTTCTGGGACGCTCGTATTTTGTTCTAATAATGCTGGACTTGCTAGTCCCAATATTCCAGTAGTTTGTAAAAATGATCTTCTTTTCATTCAAATTTTATGGCCACGCCCTCGTAAGAAATAATTTTGTTTGTTGATTGAATAACAAATGTGTAAAATTGTCTTTCCAAAGTAAAAAAAAATCTTTGAATTTTCATCTTCAAATTCGTGCCCAACGTATCAATGAGACAATTTAAATCCTTTTTCCCTTTAATCGTTACCTTAATCTGGACTTATGCGTTGCATACCAATTGGGGTACCTTACCTCCGATGGGTAAATTACTAAGTCCTTTTCATGGATTTTGGGTCAATGCAGAAAAAGCAGATGCTTCCGAACAAACGGAAGAAAATCTGCAAATTCCAGGTTTGTTGGAACCCGTTCAGGTCTTGTATGATGAAATGGCGATACCCCATGTTTTTGCTAAAAATGACCATGATTTATATTTAGCACAAGGTTATCTGACTGCCAAAGACCGTTTGTGGCAAATGGAATTTCAAACCCATTTTGCAGGAGGAAGAATATCGGAAATTGTGGGGTCCAAAGGAATGGCTTCGGATCAATTTCAACGAAGGATGGGTGCTGTCTACGGGGCAGAACAATCCTTGAAAGGAATGGTGGAAGATCCCCTGGCAAAAGCGTCATTAGAGGCATATACTGATGGGGTAAATGCCTACATAGAAAGCTTAAATGATCGAACATTACCTTTGGAATATAAATTGTTGAATTATCGTCCAGAGAAATGGGAACCTTTAAAAAGTGCGCTATTTTTAAAGAATATGTCATTTGTTTTGGCTTCGGGTACAGATGATTTAAAAATGACCAATATTTTGAGAAAATACGGTCGGGAAGTAGCCGAACACTTATTTCCCAATTATCCTTTTGAGGAAAGTCCAATCATTCCAGAAGGTACACCATTGGATTTCAAACCGTTACCTATTCCAGCAGCCCCGGCTGATTTTATTGGCCTTGGAAGTACTATGAGAACTCCAGAAAAAGACCCTAATACGGGTTCTAATAACTGGGCGGTAGCTGGAAATAAGACCATTTCAGGCATGCCTATTTTGGCCAATGATCCGCATTTAACCCTATCGTTGCCTTCTATCTGGTATCAAATGCAATTGGTTGCACCAGGAATTAACGTGTATGGTTCCACCATGCCTGGATCTCCCAATGTCATTGCCGGTTTTAATAAGAACATCGCTTGGGGAGTTACCAATGTGGGTTCTGATGTGATGGATTGGTATCAAATAAAATTTAAGGATGCATCTAAGCGGGAGTATTGGCACGATGGAAAATGGAAGAAAACCACCATGCGGATTGAGCGATTTAAAGTTAGAGGAGAAGATGATTTTGTAGATACCGTATTTTTTACTCACCATGGACCTGTGGTTTATTTGAGCCATGAAAAACCTTTTCGATCAAATATTCCTGTTGGTCATGCTTTAAAGTGGATTGCCTTGGAAAAATCGAGCGAAGTTTCGGCTTTTTATCAGTTGAATCGCGCAGCGAATTATGAGGAATATAAAGCCGCCATTACCCATTTTTCGGCTCCTGCTCAAAACTTTGTATTTGCTAGTAATCAAGGAGATATAGCACTTTGGGTCAATGGTAAATTTCCTTTGAAATCGAATTTACAGGGTAAATATTTACTCGATGGTACTGATCCAGCAGCAGATTGGAAGGGTTATATTCCACATGATCATGATCCTCATGTAAAAAATCCTCCAAGAGGATTTGTAAGCTCAGCTAACCAGTTTTCTGTGGATAAGAGCTATCCTTATTATTTAGGATGGCAATTTGCCCCTTCCGAACGTGGAAGAAGAATTAATGAGCGTTTGACAGCCATGAGTAAAGCTACTGTTGATTCTTTACGAGGATTGCAAAACGATAATTTCAACATTCGAGCACGTCGATTATTGCCATTATTATTGCCACTTGTAAGTAATCCCAACCCTCAAATGGCAGCTGCATTAGATGTACTTAAAAAATGGGATTTGCAAAATTCCAAAGAGTCCATTGGAGCAACCATCTTTGAAAACTGGGTGATTTTATTGCAGTCTTCTCTTTGGGATGATGAATTCAATGCAGATGAAAAGGCCCCAATGAATATTCCGACAGTTGATAGAACATTGAAATTAATTATTGAAGAACCTACAGCTATTTGGTGGGACAATGTGAAAACAAAAAATAAAAAGGAAAGTATGGCTGATATCATTCGTACTTCTTTTCAAGCGAATATAGATAGCTTAACCAAGCTACATGGTCCATTGGGGGCAGATTGGGTGTGGTATAAACACAAGCAAACTGGGGTTCGCCATTTAATACCAGGTATGGATGCTTTGAGTCGACTCAATATTCCAATAGGTGGAGGCGGGTCTATTGTGAATGCCTCTACAACGAAAACTGGCCCTTCTTGGAGATTGGTGGTGGAATTGTCCAAATCAGGTAACCCAAATGCCTATGGTGTATATCCTGGTGGACAATCAGGAAATCCGGGTAGCTCCCATTATGATGATTTAATCGATACTTGGGCAAAAGGAGAGTTGAGACCACTCTTGTTTTTGAATCAACCTGACCAAAAAACCAATCGAATTCGTAAAAAAATGATATTAACTAAGTAATTATGGCACAACGTAAAATGAATACATCTTTTGCCCTCACAGTGGTGCTCATCATGGTCATTGTGGGAGGATTAGTTCAAACTTATTTACCTTGGTATTCCATGGGGATTGCCTTTGGGATCATTTCCTTCTTTTTAGCTATACCTAGTAAATCAGCCTTTTTAATCGGCTTGGCTTCGGGTTTTGTTTTATGGGCATTAGCGGCAGTATGGATGGACAGTCAATTCCCTAGTACCTTACCTTCCCGCATGGCACAAATTTTACCAGTTGGTGGAAGTGTAGTCATTTTATACTTGGTAACAGGTGTATTTGGTGGGTTAACAGGAGCTTTATGGTCTTGGGCAGGCTCAAAATTGAGAGGAACTCATTGAAAATTGTAATTTTTTAGGACAACTGAATAAGACCTTGTATCTTTACGTCCTAGTCATTTTTAAACATTATACCCCGTGAAAAATCTTCATTATGCTTGGTTAGTAGTTTTAACTTTTGCCATTGCCTATTTGTACTTTAAACCATCAGGATCATCTGCAGGAATTGGTGCGACTACCACTGACGGAAAGAGAATCGTTTTTGTTAATTCTGATTCCCTGTTGAACAATTACCAATTCTACAAAGACGCTCAAAAAGAGTTTGAAAATAAAGGATATCGTTTACAAGTTGATTTAGGTCAAAAAGAACGTGCACTTCAAGGAGAATTGCAAGCGATTCAACAACGTGCTTCTGCTATGACTCAAGCAGAATTACAAGCAGCTGACATGACTTTGAAAAAGAAAGGAGCAGAGTTGCAACAATATAGCCAGCAAAAGCAAGCTGAGCTTGGTCAAGAACAAGCAAAGAAAAACGAAGAGTTATACAATAACATTCGTGAATATATCACTAAAGTGAATAAAGAGAACAAATACGAATTCGTTTTGGGTTATTCTAAATTAGGTGGCGGTATTTTATTTGCCGATGCATCTGTAGATGTGACTCAAAAAATGATTGAAGGTTTGAACAAAGAATACGCTGCCAAGAAAACAGGTAAGTAATCTTTTAAACTCGAAAAAGCCACGCAGTGAATCTGTGTGGCTTTTTTATTTGTAGCATTATGGCAAGAGAAAAAATTCAAAAGAAAGTTGAAATCCAGAATAGAAGGGCTTCTTTTGAATATGCATTTTTAGAAACTTGGACAGCAGGATTGGTATTGACCGGTACGGAGATTAAATCGATCCGTCAAGGGAAAGCTAATCTAACGGATGCCTATTGTCTTTTTATGCAAGATGAATTGTATGTGAGAAATATGCATATTTCCACCTATGAGGAAGGGACTCATTTCAATCATACACCGCTTCGAGATAGGAAGTTATTACTGTCAAAAAGAGAGCTAAAGAAGCTTCAAAAGGAATTAAAGAATGTGGGTCTGACCATCATTCCTACCCGTTTATTTATTTCGGACAAAGGTTATGCCAAATTAAACATAGCATTAGCCAAAGGTAAAAAGAGTTTCGATAAACGTGAAGATATTAAGGAGAAGGATGTCAAACGCGAAATGGCTAGGCAATTAACCTAAGCTTTGTTTCTAAAACGCTTAGCAATCTTTACAGCTGCCATAATGAGTATTCCGAATAGGGTGAATCCCAGCAATCCATAAAGCCAATCTAGGCTGTTTTTCCCGACAACTAAAAATACGACTGAAACCAATAAAATAGTTGCAATCTCATTGAAAAGGCGAAGTTGGGGGCCAGAGAAAATAAAATTCTTTTGGCGAAATTGTAAGATTATATAGCGGCAATAAAAATGGTAAATGGTTATTCCAATGACAAAGCCGAGCTTTAGGTGTAACCAAGTATGTTGTCCAAATCCATCCCACCATTGGAGGTAAATCAAGCTCAAACCTGTCAACCAAGTCAAAAACATGGCTGGAATCATGATGGCATTGAATAAGACCTTCTGCATTTTTTCGAATTGCGTAGAAAGAATGCTGCGTTCGGGTTCCGATTTATCCTGAGATTCTGCGTGATATACCAATAGACGGGGCAAATAGAACAATCCAGCAAACCAACTTACCACAAAAATAATGTGCAGTGATTTTATAATTGGATAGATCATGGTCTTTGGTAGCGTTTGAAAAAACTATTGACTTTTAGTTGTATAACCCCAAAGATAGCTTCTTTGAAAATATTGGCCGACATTTTACTTTCTCCTTTCGTTCGATCGGTGAATATGATGGGAACTTCAATAATTTTGAATCCATATTTCCAAGTTGTGAATTTCATTTCAACTTGGAATGCATAGCCGATGAATTTGATTTCGTGAAGGGGTATAGTTTCAAGTACTTTTCTTCGATAACAAACAAATCCTGCTGTAGCATCTTGGATGGGCATTCCGGTAATAGAACGAACGTAAAATCCAGCAAAATAAGACATTAATACACGCCCTATTGGCCAATTAACCACATTAACTCCATTGATATATCTTGAACCAATGGACATGTCAGCACCTTGTTCACATGCTTGATACAATCGAACTAAATCATCGGGATTATGGGAGAAATCAGCATCCATTTCAAAGATATAATCGTATTGTCTTTCAATACAATAGTTAAATCCAGCAATGTAGGCGGTACCTAATCCTAATTTACCCTGACGTTCGATTATGTGAAGTCGATCAGTAAAAGTTGTTTGTAGCTGTTTTACTACCTGTGCAGTACCATCAGGTGAGCCATCGTCAACAATGAGTAAATCGAATAAAGGATCTAGGCTCATTACCTTTTCGATAATGGCTTGGATATTTTCAATTTCATTATAGGTCGGGATGATGACAATCCTCGAATTCATAAATTTAATTTTTTTGGTAGCAAAAACATTCAGTAATGTGGTCATTAACCAGGCCTGCAGCTTGCATAAACGAATAGCAAATGGTAGGGCCTACGAATTTGAAACCGTGTTTCTTCAGGGATTTGCTCATGGCTAGTGAGAGCTCCGTACTGCTAGGTAATTCTTGATGGCTGAAGAAGTGGTTTTGTATGGGGTTAAACCCTACAAATTCCCAAATGTAGCGGTCAAAGCTACCAAATTTTTCCTGAATTTTGATAAATGCTTGCGCATTCATTTTAACAGCATTGATTTTTAATCGATTTCGAATAATTTTTGGATTTTTGAGACATTCCTCTAATTTTTCATCCTTCCATTGAGCAATTTCTTGATAATCAAACTGATTGAAAGCTTCTCTGAAATCTTCTCTTTTACGAAGTATGGTAATCCAGCTCAATCCAGATTGAAAACCTTCTAGGATTAAAAGTTCAAACAGCTTTTGTTCATCATGAAGGGGTTTGCCCCATTCGGTATCATGGTAGGCGATATAGAGAGGGTCAGAAGAAACCCATGCGCATCGAGTTTGATTCGTCATATCATTCAATTAGGTTGCAAGCAAGTGAATTTATGGGGATTTGCCTTGTTAAAAACTGATAAATTCACAAATTCAGAATTCTAAGGAGTGGTAGAACCAATTCTTTCAAAATAATTTTTACCTTTGGCATTAGATTAAGGTGTGTGATTTTTTCTTAAAGATTTTCACTTAATAGGGAATTTGGTAAAAGCCAAAACTGTCCTCGCAACTGTAAGTTTTTGTAAAACATTTATCAAATCAAGGCCACTGGATTTTCTGGGAAGGCAGATAAATGATGAAAACGAGTCAGGAGACCTGCCTTTTTCGATTCTTGATGTCGCATTACGGAGGATGAGACGATATTGAGCGTTCGAGTATTTTTTCAATTTTATAGCCGAGAGGCTAAACATCATGTTTCATTTTAAATCGCAATGCTTGGCATTGGGGGCAATCTTATTCCCTAGCGCCGTGGTTTTTGCTCAGCAATCTGCTGACTCACAATTATTGTCAGAGGTACAAGTTGCTGCGCCTAAGTATCCCCAAAAATTAAACCAAACAGGGAAAGTCGTAAGTATAATTAGTCGAGCCCAACTAGACCAAATGACAGGTAAAAGCTTAGCAGAAGTCTTACAAAGTCAAGTGGGAATTTCTGTTAATGGGGCTAGAAGTGCTCCAGGATCTAATCAAGAAATCTATGTTCGTGGTGCTAACACGGGACATGTATTATTATTGATTGATGGTTTTCCAGTGAATGATCCGTCACATATTTCGCAAGTGATGGATTGGAATTTATTGGATATCAGTTCATTGGAACGAATTGAAATTTTGAAAGGAGGACAGTCAACTTTGTATGGCTCTGATGCCATGGCAGGAGTTATCAATTTGGTAACGCAAAAGCCCAGTTCAAAGCAGGTTCAAGGTAAAGTTCAAATTCAAGTTGGAAGTATAGGTGAATTGAATACGACGGCTCAAGTTCGTGGTTCAATCGCAAAAAATTTATGGAACATTCAAGTTCGAGATTTTATCAGCCAAGGGTATTCAGCTGCAAAAGATACAATGGGAACATTTGAAAAAGATGGATTTCGTCAACAGCAGGTACATGTGGGTTGGTCGAGACCAATTGGTGAAAAGTCCTGGTTGGATGTTTATTATCAATGGAATGCGAATAAAAGTAATTTAGATGCTGGTCCATATGCAGATGAAAAAGATTATACAGCCAAAGCAAATTCTAGTTCATTACGTATGCAATATCAGTACAAAGGGGATCATCTTACTTGGTATTTGCGTGCTTTCCATGAAGTTATTCATCGAGAATTTACTAATGACTCTACTTTTATAGCTGCCAATGCTTGGACCAATTTTTCACATTCAACCTATGAAGGCAAAAGTCAAGGTCTTGAATGGTATGGCAAGTGGTCATTGGGTAGGGAATTTGTATTGTTAGCAGGTACCGAGTATAGATATCAAAATACCTTACAATCCGACTATTCGATTAGTGCTTATGGTCGATATGACTCACCTTCATTAGCTCCTGAAAAAGCGAATCAATCTATTTGGGCTACATATGCCACAGTTCAAAAGAATTGGGATATGGGAGGAATTGAGATGGGGACTCGTTGGAATAAGTCGTCCAATTTTGGAGATTTCACCACTTTTACCATCAATCCATATGTGTTTTTAACGAAAAGCTGGAAGTTGTTCGCAAATGTCAATTCAGGATTTAAGGTGCCTTCTTTGTACCAATTATATTCTCCTTATGGTAATAGTGTATTGAAACCTGAATTAGGAACAACCTTGGAATTTGGATTATCTATTGCTAAGCCAGCTTGGTCGGCAAGGATTGTAGGATTTCAAAACTCAGTCAAGGATGGGATTGTATTTCAATCAAAGAATGTAGATCCATACGGTCAATATGTTAATGTCTCAAAACAAAATACGCAAGGAATAGAAGTGGAAGGGGGGTATCGTAAGGGTAGCTTTAATTCTACTTTGAACTATACATTTTTGGATGGAAACTTGACGAATAAATTTGCTGGAAAAGATAGTACGTATTCATCCTTGATTAGACGACCAGCTCATGCTTTGGTGTTAAATTTAGGATATCAAATTAATGCTAAATGGCAAGTGTCATTATTGCACCATTGGCAAGCAAGAAGGACGGATTTTGTATATGATGAGGCATTATTTAGTGTCGTTTCAAAGGAATTGAAACCTTATGTTTGGGCAGAAATCCAAAGTAGTTATCAGGTGAATAAGCATGTACAATTTAATCTCTTAATCAAGAATTTGTACAATCAAGCTTTCGTCGAATCATATGGCTATTCGACACAACCAATGAATTTATTACTGGCATTCAAGTATCAGTGGTAATTGCCTTTTTTTCAACGCTGTCAAGGTTCTAAACCTTGCCAGCGTTAGGCAAAATTATGTTTTTCCAGCTTTTAAAGTCGACCAAAAACTGATATTATTTTAATAATATCAAGACATTGATTTTTTCAATTAAATATCAATAAGTCGTTGGATTTTTTAAGAAAAAATGGGCAGTTTTACCAACGCTGTCAAGGTTCAAAACCTTGACAGCGTTAATGATTTTACGGTTTAAACCGCTCATAGACATCTTTCCCAGAAATAGGGTCTTTCCCGAATAATTCTATGTAATTAACGGAAGGCATGAATTTACTTTCATCCACACTAACAAAGATACGTTTCAATACTTGTAGTCTCCCATTGATGGGAAAAAGGGCAATAGGTACCCCTTTTGGATCGAGTTTAACAACAAATTTTCTTTTACGATATGCTAAGAAATAACCTTCATAGGAAGGTTCTATTTCACTCGTTATTTTATTGGTATATAACCCATAGGCCAAGGTCTTTTGAATGGAAGATAGTTCTTCTTGTTGGCCTTTTTCTGCATATCGAATCCAATAGGTGTGTACTGGATTTTTGGTATGAAGGGCTTTGTTGGCTGTTAAATTCGCATCATAAACCACCACATTTGAGTTAGAGCTCCGTTGGATATAGAATAAGCGAATGGCACTTTCAGGTGGATTTGGGAATATTTCACCTGTGGCTAATACAGGGACTGTTCCCCATACTAGACACATAAAAATGCGAATAAAAGCAGACGGTAGATTCAATGTAATTCCTAGAATGAAATAAAAAAATGATTATTGTTTTTCCATCTTTTCAACGATTTCCTCAGATATACCTACGCAAGAAAATCCACCATCGTGAAATAAGTTTTGCATAGTTACTTTGCGAGTTAAATCAGAAAATAAGGTGATGACATAATCGGCGCATTCATCGGCAGTAGCATTGCCTAAAGGAGACATTTGATTAGCATATTCATAAAATGCATTGAAGCCACTAATACCTGTTCCCGCCGTAGTTTTAGTAGGCGACTGAGAAACGGTATTGATACGAACACCTTTAGCTTTACCATAATGGTAGCCATAAGATCTTGCAATTGATTCTAGCATGGCTTTTGCTTGAGCCATGTCCGTATAATCAGGAAATGAACGTTGAGCTGCAATGTAAGAAAGTGCTACAACAGAACCTCCTTGAGCAATGGCATCTTTTTTCTGAGCTACTTGTAGCATTTTGTGAAATGAAAGCGCAGATACATCCAATGATTTTAAAAACCATTCGTAGTTCAAATCTCCATACTCACGTCCTTTACGAATATTAGTACTCATTCCAATGGAGTGTAGTACAAAATCAATTGGTCCACCTAAAAATTCAATGGACTCATCGTATAATTTTTCTAAGTCTTCAATCGACGTGGCATCAGCACCAATTACTTTAGCGCCGCATTTTTCAGCTAGGTGATTGATTTCGCCCATACGCATAGCGAGTGGTGCATTGGTCAAGGTGAAAGTGGCTCCCTCTTCGTGAGCTCTTTCTGCAATTTTCCAGGCAATGGAATCTTCGTTTAATGCGCCAGAAATAATACCTCTTTTTCCTTTTAGTAATTGATATGCCATAAGAAGCGATCTAGATCGATTGAAATTTTGTGATTTTGCCTCCAAAGTAACGAATTTTTTCTCAGAATAGAATGGATTTATCTATCTCAAATACCATTCTATTTGCTGAATGGGTTGTTATTTAGAAAATTATGCGTAAATTGCAGAGGAAATTTAAGAAATGAAGAGGGGTTTTTAATCCCTCTTTTTGTTTTCAATTGAAAAAGCATGGGTGATTTATCAGAAAAAATTAGGGAGTGGTTGTTGGCTTATGTGGGGGAGGGTCCTATTTTTTTAGTGGATTTACAGGTTTCTCAAGGCGCCAAGCGTAGTCTAGTAACCATATTAGTTGACACATTAGAAGGGATATCCATTGATGAATGTGCATTGTTGAGCCGTAAGTTGGCTCACCACATCGAAGAGAATATGTGGATTGAGGAAGCGTATAATTTAGAAGTTTCTTCTCCTGGTTTAGATTTTCCTTTAACACAGGGTTGGCAGTTTCAAAAGAACATAGGTCGCAAGGTCAAAGTTTGGATGAAAAAAGAAGGTCAAGTAGAAGGTGTGCTGTTAGCTTATAAGGAAGATTCGATTGAAATATTAACAGAAAAAACGCTGAAACATCGCGTGATTGTGGCAAAAGAATCCACGTGGTTTCCTTTGGCAGAAATAGATAAAATTAAAGTACAAGTGTCATTTCAATAAAAAAAGAGAGATAGCAATGAACAGTGTTGAATTAATTTCGTCATTTGCAGAGTTTGCTCGGGAAAAGAACATTGATAAACCGTCCATGATTGCGGTTTTGGAGGATGTGTTTCGTACCATGATTCGCAAGAAATTTGGTTCCGATGAAAACTTCAATGTGATTATTAATCCCGAGAGTGGCGATTTAGAGATGTGGCGTACACGTGAAATCGTGGACGATAATTCGGAAGATATTTGGGATTTTGATAAAATTCCTTTGTCTGAAGCGAAATTAATCGAGCCCGATTTTGAGATTGGAGAAGAAGTAGCTGAATTGATTAAACTAGAGGATTTCGGTCGTCGTGTGGTTCAAACGGCTCGTCAGACCTTGATCCAGAAGATTAAGGATATAGAAAAAGAAAGTCTTTATGATAAATATAAGGACTTAGTTGGTGAATTAGTAAGCTCTGAGGTATACCAAATTTTAGGTCGCGAGTTGATCTTATTGGATAGCGAAGACAATGAATTGATTTTACCAAAAACGGAAATGATTCCTAAGGATCGTTTCAAGAAGGGAGAAACAATTAAAGCGATTATCCATAAGGTAGAAATGGCGAATGGTACTCCACGTATTATCCTTTCTCGTATTTCACCCGTATTTTTGGAGCGGTTGTTTGAGCAAGAGATTCCAGAAATATATGATGGGACTATCACGATTCGTAAGATTGTTCGTGAACCAGGTGAGCGTGCCAAAGTAGCTGTAGAATCTTACGATGATCGTATTGATCCAGTTGGAGCTTGTGTGGGTATGAAAGGATCTCGTATTCATGGAATCGTTCGTGAATTACAGAATGAAAATATTGACGTGATTAACTTCACTGATAATTTAGAGTTATTAGTCGCTAGAACATTAAGTCCAGCGAAATTGAACTCGATGACAATTGATAAAGAGCGTAAGCGTATTTCGGTATTCTTAAATTCGGATCAAGTGTCTATGGCGATCGGTCGTGGAGGTCAAAACATTAAGTTAGCAGGTAAGTTAGTTGGATATGAAATTGACGTCTTCCGTGATGTTCCTAAGGATGAATTGGACGAGGAGGATGTAGAATTGAATGAATTCTCTGACGACATTGACGCTTGGATTTTGGATGAGCTACACAAGATTGGTTTGGATACAGCCAAGCAGGTTTTAGCTTTATCTAAGGAAGAATTAGAGCGCAGAACAGAGTTGGAAGAGGAGACGATCGAAGATATCTTATCGATTCTTCGTGCTGAATTTGAGTAAGTTGTAACACATTGAATGAATTATAGTATTTTGTAATTTTTATGGCAGAAGAAAAGACAATGCGATTGAGCCTTGTAGCAAAACAAATAAACGTGGGGACGTCTACGATCCTTCAGTTTCTTTCTGCTAAGGGTCACAAAATTGATAATAACCCAAATGCCAAATTAAATTTTGAGCAGCTTAGCTTATTGGCTAGAGAATATGATGCGAATCATATTTTGGAAGCTTCTGAAGCGCCTAAAAAAGCTGTTGAAGAAGTAGTTGTGCCAGAACCTGTTGTTGTGGTCGAGGAGAAAAAACCTGAGCCAGCCCCTGTTGTAGAGGTTGTAGCTCCAGCTCCGGAACCTGTTAAAGTTGTTGAAGTTCCCGTAGTGGAGGTTGCAAAACCTGAACCAGTACAAGAAGAGGAACCAAGACCTATGGGTTTAAAAGTTTTGGGTAGAATCGATTTAGACAAAAAAGGCCATCCTATTGCGCCAAAGCCAGTTGAGAAACAAGTGGAGGCGCCGAAAGTAGTAGAAGAAAAAGTAGTTGAGCCAGTGGTGCCCGTTGTGCCTGAAGCTCAAGTAGAGCCAGTTAAAGAAGTGGTTGAACCTGTTAAGGAAGAACCAAAACCTGTAGCTCCAGTAGCACCTGTTGTTCCTCCAGTAGTGGAGTCAACCACACCAGATATTGAGTTGATTGAAGCGAAAGGGGAGACCCTTAAAGGTTTAACGGTATTAGGTAAAATTGAATTACCTACACCAAGTGATCGCTCGGGTGACAAAAAGCACAAGAGAAAGCGTATTATTAAAGAAGAAAAGAGACCTGTTTCTAATGATACTCCGAATCGTCCGGCACCAGCTGGAGGAGGAGGCGACTTCAAGAAAAAGGATTTCGGAAAGAAACCAGCTGCTCCAGGTGCTAAACCAGGAGGACCTAAGGAAGAACTTTCTGATAAAGATATTCAAGAGCAGATTAAAGCAACGATGGCTCGCTTGCAAGGTGCAACCAACAAGCAAAGCTTTGGTGCGGATAAACGACGTGTTAAGCGTAGAGAGCGTGCAGAAGCAGATGAGGCTCGTCAATTAGCTGAAGATGAAGAATCAAAAATCTTAAAAGTAACCGAATTTATTTCAGCAAGTGATTTAGCTTCTTTGATGGATGTATCTGTCAATGAAGTAATTTCTACTTGTATGAGTTTGGGTATGTTCGTTTCGATCAATCAGCGTTTAGATGCCGAAGCGATTACCATTATTGCAGATGAGTTTGGATTTGAAGTGAGTTTTATTTCAGCAGAAGAAGAAATCGATGCTGTTGAAGTAGAAATTGAAGATGATCCGGCTGATTTAGTTCCAAGAGCACCAATTGTGACCATCATGGGTCACGTTGACCACGGTAAAACATCCTTATTGGATTATATCCGTCGTGCCAAAGTAGCTGCAGGTGAAGCTGGAGGTATTACTCAACATATTGGAGCTTATTCGGTTCAAACAGAATCGGGTAAGAAAGTAACATTCTTAGATACGCCTGGTCACGAAGCCTTTACAGCGATGCGTGCAAGGGGTGCTAAAATTACAGACGTTGTAATTATTGTAATTGCGGCGGATGATTCTGTGATGCCACAAACCAAAGAGGCTATTAACCATGCTATGGTGGCTGGTGTACCTATTGTATTTGCTTTTTCTAAAGTAGATAAAGATGGTGCAAATCCAGACAAAGTTCGTGAGGAGTTAGCTGCCATGAATATGTTAGTGGAAGATTGGGGTGGTAAATACCAATGTCAAGAAATTTCTTCTAAATCAGGATTAGGTATTGATGATTTATTGGAAAAGGTATTGTTGGAAGCAGAATTGCTCGATTTAAAAGCCAATCCAAATAAAAAAGCTATCGGTTCTGTCATTGAAGCAGAATTAGACAAAGGCCGTGGTTATGTGACTACGCTTTTAATTCAAGCTGGTACTTTGAACATTGGAGATATGATGTTGGCTGGTGATAACTATGGTCGTGTAAAGGCTATGTTTGACCACCACGGAAATAAAATTAAAAAAGCGGGTCCATCTACACCTGTTCAAGTATTAGGTTTAAATGGAGCTCCTCAAGCAGGTGATAAATTACTATGTTTAGAGAATGAGCGTGAAGCTCGTGAAATTGCTAATAAGCGTGAGCAAATTTTACGTGAGCAATCATTACGTACTAGAAAACACATTACTTTAGAAGAGATTGGTCGCCGTAAGGCAATCGGGACCTTCCGTGAATTGAATGTGATTGTGAAAGGTGACGTGGATGGTTCCGTAGAAGCTTTGTCTGATTCCTTATTAAAGCTATCTACTGAAGAAGTTCAGGTGAGAATTATTCACAAAGGAGTAGGTCAGGTTTCAGAATCTGATGTGGCTTTGGCTTCTACTTCAGATGCGGTAATTATTGCGTTCCAAGTTCGCCCGTCTGTGAATGCCCGTAAATTGGCTGAAGCTGAGCAGATTGAAATTAGAAACTATTCCATTATCTACCAAGCAATCGATGAAATCAAGGCGGCTATGGAAGGTATGTTGGCTCCAACATTTGAAGAAGTTATTACTTCGAATATTGAAGTGCGTGATGTATTCAAAATTTCAAAAATTGGTACAGTAGCGGGTTGTTATGTATTGGATGGAACGGTTAAACGTGCCAATAAGATTCGTGTAATTCGTGACTTTGTGGTGGTACATGAAGGTGAAATTTCAGCCTTGAAACGTTTCAAAGATGATGTAGCCGAAGTTAAATTTGGATATGAATGTGGATTGTCTGTTAAGAACTTCAATGATTTAGAAGTTGGAGACACCATTGAGTGTTATGAAATGAAGGAAGTAAAACGTACCTTAAAATAGGATTTTAAGGTATTAAATATAAAAAGGCCGATTCGAAAGAATCGGCCTTTTTTGTAATAGAAAGGAAGTTGTTTTATTTATCTAATAATTGTTTCAAATTAACAGTCCTAAAAAAGACAATTACGAGAGATATAAATACTCCGAAAAATAGGAATCCAATAGTAATTAGACTTCGTTTTGGTTCAGATTTTTCAAGGGCAACTTGTGCTGGTTCTAATACTTTAAATACAGGGGTTTCTCTTTGTATTTTAACTGCTGCATCGGCCATTTGAGTACTGATACTGGAATAGATATTGAATGCCAAATCAACCTCATATTGGAGTTTCTTTTCTTGATCTTTGGCTACTTGTAAGAAAGTATTTCGATGTTGGTCTTTATAGGTGGATAATCTACTTAAAGCATTGTCGTACGTTTTTCTAGATTCAGCATGTCGATCTTGTAAAAATTTCAATTCTTTTCTTGCTTTTTCTGTTCGATAACTTGAAACATATTTTGTCAAGTAATTCTGAGTGAAATTAATAAGCATGGCTGTAGCAATAGGATCAGTTAATTTGACGATAATTGTTACCATCCCATTTTTTTTGTCCGTTTCAGCAGAAATTCTATTTCTTAAATTGGTAATTCCTATTAATTCCAACCGACTAAGATTGATTAGTTCAGGTGATAAGCCTTCTTTAGGAATAGTTAAAGCCTCTTCTTCTTTTCGCTTAGATTTATCTTTGGAGAAGATTTGAATTGGGGGCAGTTCAGGGGAAGTAACAATGTAATCAAATACAGTCATCCATTTTTTTCTTTTTTGAACAAACACCTTGCTCTTTAAAGCTTCTCGAAGAAACGGAGTACTTTGTAATACACTTGGATATATTTCTGGTCTAACAACATCTACACCTGACCCTCCACCTATATCAACCCCAGCCAAACCAGCCAATGATTTAAGTCCTCCTAAATTGCTCCCACTAGATTTAGCATCAATTTCTGGTAACAATTTTACATTGGATTGATATTCATTAGGAATGGTTAATGAATAAACAGCCCCTAAAGCCGCAAAGGTTACCGATATAGCCGCAATTAAAATGAAATGAGATTTGATGGCTTGAAAGATTTCAGCTATGTTAATAGAGATTTCCTCTTGTTCAATTGGACTATTATGTATGCTATCTTTGGACATTAATGAAGCTTATTTGGCTAATTGATTAATTAAGTAAACCAAGGTTAATGAGAATGAGGTTAAGCTAGTTGTTAAACCCATAATTTCTGCTGTAGTTAGACCTTTCTTCGCACCAAGTGGAATTCCATCAACAATAATTTCTGAACCAGGTAAAACCCTGGGGTAGCTCTTGAAAAAGAGAAACTTCTTGGTTCTACTAGAAATTCCATTAGGATTTTTTACATAAACATGACTTTTAATCGCATTAGGAGCAAATCCTCCAGCTTCAGAAATATAATCACTCAATTTAAAGTTAGGCTTGTAAGTTACAGAGATTGGGTTCTGAAGAGCGCCCGAAAGTTTAACTGTTTGATCAATTCTTGGAACATATATCGAATCTAAAGCCATCAAATACATGTTATCTTTAGAATTTGGATTAGCAATAATTTCTTCAATATTAATCCCAACAATTTCCGAATGCCTGTATAATTGAGCTCCTTCTAAAAATGCTCCTGCTTTGAGTCCACCTGATAATTCGATAAAATCTGATATTTTTTTCTGATTATTTTTAAGTGCATACACTCCTGGATAGTTCACCATTCCTTGAATGGAAACATATCTTTGATCTTCATAATCCGGTGATCGACGTATCGATAGTATGTCAAATGGAGTTAAAGTATATTGATTTCCATCATTAGAAAGTTGAAGATTTCCATCAATGTTAAATGTTTTGATTTCAATTTTATCATCTGAAATAGAGCCTAATCCATGAGTTACAACTCTTCTAGCTAATTCTAATTTGGAAAAACTTGCCCCATCTTTGAAACCTTTAGCTAATAAAATTAAATCTCCAACCTTCATCCCCTCCTTATATTCAAACTCACCCTCTTGGTTAACTTCTCCGAAAATACTGACAATTCTTTTCTCCTTTAAATTGGAGATACTGAATACTTTTATGACATCTTCTCGTTGTAATGGAATGTCAGCTACTTCCCCGCGTAAAATTTTCCCTAAATCAATGGAGATGATTTGAGGTTCAAAATTTTCTTGTCTGCGAGTAATGGTAACTCTATTAAGAAAGGCATCTTCTCTTGCGCCTTCAGCTCGTTTAATTAATTCTTTAACTGTATTTACTCCGTTTTCTAAGGCATACATACCCGGCCTAAATACCGCTCCTTCAATTTCTACTCTATTTTCAAACCTTTCAATGATAGCGCCAATGACATATTTATCTCCATTTTGGGGTAAAAAATTAGATACCTCATCTTGAGTTACATTCATAAGCTTCAATTCTCTTGAAGTATTTCGTGTAACTGGAATAGAATAAGTATAAGCTTTATTGGTAAATCCTCCAGCAAAACGTAATACATCTTTTAACGTTTCACCTTTGATTGTTTCAAAGATCATTGGTCGTTTAACCTCACCAACTAATTCGACTCTAGTTTCATAATCAGATATTCGAATGATATCCTGATCTTGTAAATGAATGTTATCTTTTTGATCTGCTTTTAATAGAAAATCATATAAGTCTAAAGTTCTTATAGTTTTATTCCCTCGAATTAATCGGATATTTCGATAAGATCCACTTGAACTGGGTCCACCTGCTAAATACAGCGCATTAAATATGGTCGCAAGAGACGACACTGTATAACTTCCGGGAAACTTTACTTCACCAGTTAATGTGACTCTAATGCTTCGTACATTTCCTAAAGTAACTTGGGCAGATGAACCACTTCCTGGTTTATTTAATCCCTGATATAATTGTCGAAGTCTTCCAATAATTCTATTTGATGCGGCATCAATACTCAAACCATTTACATAAATAGGGCTTAAATTGAGGATTTTGACGGTCCCTTCTGTACTGACTTTCACTTTGAAATTATCGAGTACATCTCCAAATATGTCAATATTAAGTTCATCTTCAGGACCTAATAGATAATTGCTTGGTGTGGCAATTTTAAGGTCGGGCTCGAAGTTTAAAGTTTCTGTGTCAAATAAATCAGCTCCGTATATTACTTTTTCTAATGCACTAGATCGTCTTAATTGTAATTCTTTATAGACTTTAACTAAACTATCATTATACACGTTTAACGGTTGTGCTAAAAATATTCTTTCTTGTGGTGTGAAAATTTGTTCGTCTAAGGACTTTTTTGATTTAGCGGTATTTGGATTACTAGAATTATCAACTGAATTAGAATTTTTAGTTTCAGCAGAATTTTCATCTTTTTTAGGCTTACTCAATTTTCCATTGGTAACTCTATTTCCTGCATTTTCGGAAGATTCAATTTTATTCCCAGATTTTGGACTAGTAGCGAGCTTGCTGAGTTTATCTCTCATTTTTGCAATATCAGCCGCAGTGTAACCTTGTGCTTTTGCAGCTTTTTCAATTTGCATTTCTGACATGCCACTGTCCACAGCTTTTTGATAAAACTGTGCGACTTCTTCTTCCGTCAAATCATCAACATTTTTTTTGCTTTGTGTTGTAGTTTGAGCAAATGATGCAAGGCTAACTAGGCATACTAATAGTAATATGAAGAGGCGATATGTATGCTGTGTTTTTTTGAAAAATCTCATAGACTAAGGAAATGAACTACTGTATTTATGCAAAATTAAGCCTTTTTTATTACTGAAGGTGCTTATTATTTATTATTTACTTAAAGGGGGCTCGAATTAAAATTTAGGACAAGCCAAAGTTCGTTTTATCTTTAAATATGGTTTTTTCAAGGATATGTCCCAATCAAATAAATAGGCAATCGAAATTTCATGGGCTCCTCCAGATGGTAAACCTAGGTTTGAAATAGTTAAATCATAAGAATAGCCAACCGAGAAATTATCTTGTCGGTAACCCACTAAAGCTACAATGGATTCTCGACTATTCATGATTCCATCACTGCTTTTTTTAATAGGAACACCTCGGTACCAAGCCCCTAAAACAATGGGTGAAAGCGTCAAATATGCCCCTAAATCCAATTGATCAAATGTTCCTTGATGTTTGTAATTTAAAACAGGACTGATACTTTTTTCTGTATTTCGGGCCCGATAAGAATTTTGTTCGAAATAACTGTCTTCTAGCATAATCTTTGTACCCAATTGAATACTAAATTTCATTGCTACTGGTGAAATAATAGTGGATGTTCTACTCGATAATGATTGATTTGGTGTATTTAAATGATGTACAGATAATCCTACCCAAGAGTTTCTTAGATTCAACATAGCTCCTGTTGAAAAGTCCGTGTAATTAGTAGAAGCCCCATTTTTCTCCCAATTTTTCAGAATTGGGTCATCACTGTTTTGATTGATACTCCCATTGTTCGTGTTAAATTGATCTCCAAAAATCAAATTTGAATAATCTAATCCACGGTTGACATAGGAACTTTGTATACCTACGGAAATAGAACTTTCTTCCGCTAAATTGATGTGATAGGCATACTGTAAACCAATGGATGTCGTTTGTAAATTGGAAAATTGTTTATCCGTAGTCATCACCAATCCCACACCACTATTTATATGAGAGAAATTGATGTCAGCCGTTAAGGAAGAAAATTGATAACTTGAACTAAGATTTGGCCATTGATTTCGATGATTGAAATTAATCTTAGATGTATTATTAATTCCAGCAAAAGCTGGTGAAATTAAAAGCGGAGCTGAATAGAATTGCGAAAGCTGAGGGTCTTGTGCAAGTACTTTTAATGGACCCATCAGAAATGCGCCAAAAAAGAAAAAAACAATACGGTATGATCCGAGTTTACGTCGCATAGCCAAGCAATTTAGTACTTAGCTTTTCAAAAACCAATATTTTACGTTATTTTGTGCTTAATCCATGTACTTGCCTACCTCTAGAATGATTAAAAAGTATCTATTTCTTTTTCTGGTTTGGCTTGTTTCTTTCCGAGCATTTTCGGATCCCAAAATTGTTTTTCGCAACAATTGTATTACTCAATGCGCCAATTGTGAAAAGGGGGTTAATCCTGATATGGCAACTGTCTTTGAATTGACGGAACATTTTCCAACAGGTACTACTTTTTCATGGGATTTTGGTGAGCCAGCAGCTCCAGGTGATAAAAAAAGCTCGGCAACGGGTGTACATCAGTATTGCATGCCAGGTACTTATACGGTTAAGGTGACTATTCAAAGTCCAGTAGCGAATACTCCTCCTGTGATTTTAACTGAAAAAGTAATCATTGGAAAATTGCCTTACATATATTTGGGAAAAGATACTTCTGAAGTAAAAAAAACGATTTGTTTAGGACAAGAATTGGTTTTGAATGCCTTTCAAAAAGTGGGGAGGCCATCTTATCCCATTGAGGTGTTGTGGTATCCTAAGGGACAAACGACAGATACCATCAAAGTAAGAGAATCAGGCTGTTATTCCGTGAAAATAACCGAACCTCAGTCGGGTTGTTCTGCCGAAGCCAAAATGCAGATTGATATTTGTGGGGAGAGAGATCCAAATCAAGTTTTATTGAAAGCTCCTCCAGCTTGGTATTTTGGAAGCAGTGCTGGAGTGAAATTTGAAAATCCAGATAACCCAACTCCCACCACTGGCCGAATTAATGTGCCTAATGGTGTGGCTGTTATGACAGATCAAACTAACAGTATCATCTATTATACGGATGGTCAAAAAGTCTTTGACCGCAATAATAATCCCATTACTTACACCAAAGATCCTGCTGCTTTAATCAATGGCGATATTAGTAATTCTCAAGGGGTGACAACTATGCCTAAAACTTCCTGCAAAGGCTGCCAATCGGAGTATTATATTTTCACATTGAAGAAAAATGCAGCGAATGAAAATCAGATTTATTACAGTATTGTGGATATGAAGCTGAACAAAGGGAAAGGGGGATTATCTGTTATCAATCAATTATTGAGTCCTGTCCCAAGTACCGAACGTTTAGTCGCCTCACAGGGAGGTTCTGGTTTTTATTGGTTGATTTCTCAAGATGCTAATAGCAATACCATACGCACTTTCAAGGTATCTGATGCAGGTATTTCTGCTCCAACTATTACCAGCCCTTCTGGGTCTACCAGCTTAACTAGCTCAGCTGGTTATACCAAAATTTCAACTGATTGGAGTAAGATGGCGGTAGTAATTCCTGGACCTCCAACCAACAAGTTGGATTTGTTTGATTATGATGCTTCTAGTAATGGTAAACCAACATATTTAACCACATTAGATTTAGGAGCTTCGCCACCTACTATTTATGGGGTGGAATATTCTCAAGATAAAAAAGTGCTTTATGTATCGATGCAAGGAGATGGGAAGACTATCAATTCTCAAATTTTGCAGTTTAATATATCCAAAAATAATGCAGATACCATTTTGGCATCTAAAAGGGTATTGTTAGATACTTTAGCTAAAATAGGAGCGTTGCAGATTGATCCCGTGTATAATACGATCATCTTTGTGGCAATTGAAGGAAGTTCAACTTTAGGAAAAATTACTCAGACCAATGATTTGATAAGTAATGCTGACTCACTTAAGCGAGCGAAGTATGAACCGAATGCAGTTACATTTCCTACCAATGTAACTAGTCAGTTGGGACTTCCCCCATCCATTCCCTCTCCTCCAAATCCAAGTAGCCCGCCGACTATCAAGCAGTCATGTGAGGGAACAACCTTTAGCTATAAGGTCGATAAAAAACTATGCGACCCCATGAACAATGACAAAATTGTATGGAAAATTTATAAGACAACTCTGAGTCCTTTTCCCACAAATACAGGTTTAACGGTTCCCTTAAATCCAGAAGGAACGCTTTATTATTCTTATGAAGGGGATGTCATGAAACATAAGTTTAAGGATGCTGGAAAATATGTCATTACAGCAGCTATTTCCAATGTTTGTGTGAAGGATTTTCTTTTGGATGCGCAGGAATTTGATATTCAAATCATGGAACCTCTTAGTTTAAAAGAAGAATATAATAGCATCTGCAAAGATAATGCCCAAGTTAAATTAGATAAGCTTCCACCTCAAAAGACCTTGACTTTTGAATGGAATTCAAAAGATAAGACTCCGGAAATAGTTGTTCCAAAGCCAGGAGGTGCTTATGAAGTAGTGGTAACTGATACCGCAACAGGTTGTTCTGTCACTAAAAAAACACAGGTTAATTTCTTAACCAATGAATATTTCTTTCCTAAAAAGGATTATTTCATTTGTATGGATGAAGTAACTCCACAAGCTATATTACAAATAGCAGGAAATAGTAGAGATTTTACCTTTGCTTGGTCACCTAATTCAGCCATAGTCAGTGCCTTGAATTTGAACTATGCCAAAATTAATCGAAACGGTACTTATCAAGTAGAAATTAAAGATGCTGATGGTTGTATCACATCTAGTACATATGAGGTGCCGGATAAATGCGAACCTTTGGTTTTTGCTCCATCGATATTTACCCCCAATGGGGATGGGAAAAATGATACCTTCAATCCAATTCCCAAGAACCCTGCTAGAACCCAGATTGTCAATGTTCAAATATTTAACCGCTGGGGAGAAATGCTTTTTTCTAAGCAGAGTTCTAATTCGGCAGAATTATCTTGGGATGGGAAATTCAATGGACAATTAGTTCCTCCGGATACTTATGCATGGGTAATTCAATATCAATCGACTCCCGAAAACTTCCCAGAAAAAGGTGTTATGACCTTACGTGGAGCTGTTGTTGTGGCGTATTAAATCAGTTAATTGATAAAGATTTTATGGGGACAATATGAATGAAATCTCATTCGTTCTTTTTCAAAATGCTTGAAAAAAACAACGCTGTCAAGGTTCAAAACCTTGACAGCGTTAAGGATTTTTACACAAAATTTTAATAAGCTCTTACCTCAATTCCTTTCATGAAATTGACAAATGCTTTATTAACTACTTGATTTCCTCCTGAGGTAGGGAAATTACCTGTAAAATACCAATCACCTAAATGATTCGGGCAAGCTACATTTAAATTGTCAACGGTTTGGTAAATGACTGCAACTTCAGCCTTAATGTGCTTAGGACGAACAATATCTGCTATTTTATTAGAGATTTCTTGGTCGGTAAACGGTGCATATATTGCTTTAACGAAGTTTTCGGTATGAGCCGTACCATTTTCTAAGGCAACTAGGCATTTTAAGTTAACTTCATCCAATATACTTTCTAATCCTCTTTCTTTTAAAAGGGCAAGTGCAGCTCTAAAGGCAACAAATTCCTTCATCTTCGACATGTCGATACCATAACAATCAGGATATCGGATTTGTGGAGCAGAAGAAACAATGACTATTTTCTTTGGAGACAATTTGTCTAATAGACTTAAAATACTCTTCTCCAAGGTCGTTCCGCGAACAATGGAATCATCAATTAAAACAACGGAATCAACTCCTTTATTGATTACCTCATAGGTAGTATCATACACATGAGAAACCATGTCGTCCCTTTGCTCGTCGCTCGTAATAAACGTACGAACCTTCACATCTTTGGAAATCAATTTCTCTACCCTTGGGCGGAAGGTCAACATTTCTTCCAATTCTTTTTCAAAAAGTATACCTCCCATGATAGCCTGTTTTCTCTCTTTGGCTAAATGGTCTTCTAAACCATCAATCATGCCCAAAAATGCAGTTTCTGCTGTGTTGGGAATGTAAGAGAATACGGTATTTTTAAGGTCATTGTTTACTTCCTCGAGAATTTGAGGGATTAATAATCGACCTAATTTTTTACGCTCAGAATAGATATCTGGATCTGAACCTCTGGAGAAATAAATACGCTCAAAAGAACATGATTTTTGCTCTAAACGATCGATGAATGGAGCTTCTTTTACGGAGCCATCCATGTCAATAACTAAGGCAGAACCAGGAGTAATTTCTTGAATTTGGTCATAAGCGCAATTGAAGCTGGTTTTGATAGCTTGCTTCTCAGACGCTACCACCACAACTTCTTCATCCATGTAATAGTATGCTGGGCGAATACCCGCTGGATCACGAGCCACAAAGGATGCGCCATATCCTGTTAAACCGACCATAGCGTAACCACCATCAAAATCTTTACATGAACGCTCTAATACACGAACTAAATCGATTTGCTCAGCTAGAATATCGGATAGTTCTGGGTTTTCATATTGGTCCCGATATTTCAAAAATTGTCTTTGGTTTTCTTCATCCAAAAAGTGACCAATTTTCTCCATGACAGTGACCGTATCTACTTTTTCCTTCGGGTGTTGACCTAAGGAAACTAATTTGTCAAATAAGTCATCCACATTGGTCATGTTGAAATTACCTGCCATCACTAAATTGCGACTTCTCCAGTTACTTTGACGTAACATCGGGTGACAGTTTTCTATTTCATTTTGTCCATGTGTACCATAGCGTAAGTGCCCTAACAATACTTCTCCGGTAAAGGCTACATTTTCTTGCCACCAGGCCGCATCATGACTCGGGTCAATACCCGTTTCACGCTTCACATCTTTGGCTAATTTTTGTGCTTTCCTGAATTTCTTGTTGATTTTTCCGAAGATATCGGCTACTGCTTGTGGCTCTACTGAGCGGTACCGACTGATATATCGGTTTCCTGGATTAACATTGATTTTGATATTGGCGACCCCTGCTCCGTCTTGACCTCGATTGACTTGTTTTTCCATCATCAAGTACAATTTGCTCAGGCCATAGGTCGGCGTTTTATACTTATCCAGATAATACTGAAAGGGCTTGCGCAATCGAATAAGGGCAATTCCACATTCGTGCTTTATTGAATCAGACATTTGGTATGCGTTTCAGAAGAGGTTTTTACTCAAAATCGAATACAAAACTAAGTAATTAAAATGATGGCTCAACGGAAATGTACATTATTTATTTCCTTATTTTAAGAAATCCCAAATAGCTGTAGGGGCTAAGAAGCTTCCCAAAATAAATACCACCAATACCGCATAAACCCACATATTTCCATTTTCGTTCCAAATAACTACGCCTTCTTCTTGCGTATTTTTCTTGAAATAAATTTGGTACGGAATCTTTAAATAATAGAAAATTCCTAAAGCTGTTGTTAAAATAGCTGTTACTAATAAAACCAAGGTTAAAATTTGAGAGCTGTTTTGATATTTTTCCCATAAAAAAGAAAAATAAGTAACCTTCGCAATGAAGCTCCCCGCTGGAGGTAAACCGGCCAAAGCCACCATTCCGATTAATAAAAATAAGGAAGCCAGCGGTCGACTTTTTGCCAATCCACTCCAATTTCCTAAATCTTGGGATTTATAAGGTCCAGAAGGAGCCTCATCAATTAAATAAAATACTAATAGCGAGCTCAAGCCGTAGATTAATGAATAAAATAAGAGTACTTCCGTGGCTTGCTGGCTAGGAAATAACCACGCCATAGCCATGAAACCTCCATGTGCAATACCTGAATAAGCAAGGAGTCGCTTTGAATTCCTTTGTCCTAATGCTCCCAAATTACCTACCAATAAGGTCAAAATAGCTAAAAAAGCAATTGGGACTTCTAATGAAATTGGAATGAAATGGAGTAATCGAATACCCAAAAATGTAATGGCTATTTTGGGAGCTGTTGAGATCCATGTCATCCAAGAGGCGGGTAAACTTTCTATCACATCAGGACTCCATGGGTGAAATGGGGCCCAAGCTAATTTAAATAAAAGGGAACTGGCGATTAAAGTGAGCGCAAGACCGACTAAATAAGGGTCGGCCGTTGATAAACCTCTGCTAAATGCTGGATTGATGATATGCATCGTTCCCGTAATACCATATACGAAGGAAATTCCATACAGTAAAAGTGCCGTACTAGCCAAACCGAATAATACATAGGGTAATATCGCTCTAGACCCTTCCGCGTCTTTTCGTATACCTACTAATAAATAAGTCCCCAAAGACATCCATTCGATGCTTAAAAATATACTTAACCAATGGCTACTTATGGAAACTAAAAGAGCTCCACCTAAAATGGACAAAAAACCCATTTTCTCTTCAAATTGGAAACTTTTTTGTTGAGCTTGATTGACTAGAATTAAAACAATCGCTAAAAATAAAAGTAAGGCATTGATGGAATTACTACCCGAATTAATCCAAAATAGGGAAAATGAAGCAAATCCTGTCATACTCGTAGTCATACGTTGTATGGCTAACACAAAGGCCAATAATAAGCCAATTTGAGTAATGAAATAACGCCAAGAGGTAGAGAATTTAGTGGATCTCCCATGTAAAAATAACTCGGCAAATATTCCAACCAAAATCCAAATGCAAAGAAGTAATTCAGGAATCATCAAGGAAAGTCCTTGGCTAATTCCATCTAGCTTCTGAGGTAAGGATTGAAGTATTTCTGGAGAAAACATATTGTAAACTTACAGTTTTTTGCCTAGTATTTTTTGACTTAAATAGTGCGCCGTGGGATTATTCTCCAATTTAACCATTTCTTCAGGACTGCCTTCAAAACAGATTTGTCCTCCTGCTTCTCCACCATCGGGTCCTAAATCGATAATATGATCAGCGCATTTAATCACTTCCATATTATGTTCAATGATGATAACACTGTCTCCCTGCTCTACCAAATCATTTAAGGCTTTCAACAGTTTTTTGATATCATGAAAGTGTAAACCTGTGGTAGGTTCATCAAAAATAAATAAAGTTTTTCCTTTGTTAGGGTTTCCTTTACCTAAGAAGCTAGCTAATTTCACTCGTTGTGCTTCTCCGCCTGAAAGCGAATTGGAAGACTGTCCTAATTTGATATACCCGAGTCCAACTTGAAATAGTGGATCGATTTTTTCAGCAATTTTCGGTGTTTTACTTTTGAAAAATGCCACACCTTCTTCCACCGTCATGTCCAGTATTTCAGCAATATTTTTGTCTTGAAATTTAATATCCAATATTTCTTGCTTGAATCTACTTCCTTGACATGATTCACAGACTAATTTAATATCCGCCATGAATTGCATTTCAATGGTGATTTCTCCTTCCCCTTGGCAAGTTTCGCAACGGCCTCCTTCTACATTGAAAGAGAAGTGAGATGGTTTATAACCTCTGGTTTTGGCTAATGGTAATTCAGCATATAAAGCACGAATGGCGTCATAGGCTTTAATATAGGTGACTGGGTTAGAACGAGAAGATTTACCAATGGGTTGTTGATCTACCATTTCCACACTAGCAATCTGAGAAACACTCCCCTTTAATTCTTTGAATTTCCCAGTTTCTTCGGTTCCTAATTGTAATTGACGTAAAAGTGCAGGATATAATATTTTACGAATCAAAGTTGATTTCCCTGATCCGCTGACACCCGTAACTACTGTCAATATTCCCAATGGAATCTTAACAGAGACATTTCTTAAATTATTTTCACTAGCTCCAATGATTTCAATATGAGCCAAACTCTTTCTGCGGAAGGAAGGAATTTCGATTCTATCGATTCCTTGCAAAAACTGCATCGTATGGCTAGTCAGGTCATGTCGGCTCAAAGCTTCCTCTAAATTTCCTTGGAACATGAGCTCTCCACCATGTCGACCAGCTTCTGGACCAATATCAATGATTTGATCTGCTGCACGCATGATATCTTCCTCATGTTCTACCACGATCACGGTATTGCCCATTTGCTTGAGCATCAACAATACAGAGATAAGTCTTTCCGTATCTCTTGGATGTAGACCTATGCTGGGCTCATCTAAAATATACATGGAACCTACCAAGGCACTACCTAAAGATGTAGCCAATTTAATGCGTTGGAATTCCCCTCCTGAAAGTGTTGAACTAAGTCGGTTTAATGTCAAATAACCCAAACCTACTCGGTTCATATAATCCAATCTATTTTTGATTTCGATTAATATTCGACGAGAAACTTGTTGGTCTGCTTCATTCAATTCTAAATTATCAAAAAAGCTTTTGACTTTGGAGATAGGCCAAAGCACCATGTCAATGATGGAATGTCCCTGAATTTTAACATAAGCTGCATCTTTTCTCAATCTTGAGCCTAAACATTCTGGGCAATTTGTTTTACCTCGGTAGCGAGAAAGCAAAACACGGTATTGGATTTTATAGGTTTCTTTTTCAAGATGCTCAAAAAATTGAGTCAATCCAGCAAAATATTTATTTCCAGTCCAAAGTAATTGCTTCTCTTGAACTGTCAGGTCTTTATAAGGTCGATGTATGGGAAAATCAAAGCTAACTCCATTACGAATCAATGGATAAAGCCATTCGCTCATGCGTTCACTCCTCCAAGGAGCAATGGCTCCCTCGTATACCGAAAGCTCGGTATCAGGAAATACTAAATCAGGGTCTAAGCCTAATACCTTTCCATAACCTTCACAATTTTTACAAGCACCATACGGATTATTGAAAGAGAACAGATTTAAGCTGGGTTCTTCAAAAGAGATTCCATCTAACTCAAATTTATCAGAGAAGATTTTTCTTTTTTGACCTTCTAATTCAACCCAACAAATTCCTTCACCTTCAAAATAAGCTGTTTGGACCGAATCCCCTAGGCGAAATTGAGTTTCCTCGTCGTCCGCTTTACTGATTAGGCGATCAACCAAAATGGCCAAGTCAGCTGAGTTTTTATCTATTTTTTTCAATAATGCATCATCCTCCACTAACTCTTCCAAATTCAAAATATCATCTCCTAATTTTAAACGTGTGTATCCTTTTTGAATTAATAATTGACATTCATTCTTCAGACCACGACCTTCATGGCGGAGTAGGGGAGCTAGAATGATGACTTTCTTTTGTGGGAATTGCATGATCCAGTCCACAATCACTGAAACTGAATCTTTTTTTACTTCTATACCTGAAATGGGGGAATACGTTTTTCCGATTCGGGCAAAAAGTAATTTGAGGTAATCATATATTTCGGTAGTAGTACCTACGGTTGATCTAGGGTTTTTTGTATTGACTTTTTGCTCAATGGCTATAGCAGGAGAAACGCCCCGAATATAATCTACGGCAGGTTTTTCCATACGACCAAGAAATTGACGGGCATAGCTATTGAGGCTTTCAACGTACATACGTTGGCCTTCAGCAAAAAGTGTGTCGAAAGCTAATGAGGATTTACCTGAGCCAGATAAACCTGTTATAACGACTAATTGATTACGAGGAATGGCGACATCCAAATTTTTTAAATTATGGACACGGGCACCTTTGATGATGATGTGTGTTCTAGGGTCTAAATTTTCTATTCCCTGATTGCTTACCAAACTCGAATTCGGATGATTCATATAACAAAATTATCCTTTAATTTTGTTAATCGTATTTTCAACATCATAATCCACCAATTTTTTCGTTTTTACTCAAAAAAATATTCATGAAACATATATTCTTACTTTGTTTTTTAATCAGTTGTGGTGTGATTTTTGAATCTAAGGCCCAGGAACCAGTAGTTATTAAAGAAGAGGGGGCCAAAGGAGATTTGGATGTAGAACCCGATGTAAGCGAGTTAACCTTTCGTCAGCGCTTGCATTTTGGTGGAGGACTTTCGGGATTGAGTTTTGGAAATCCCACAAGTATTGGTGTTTCTCCTATGGCCGGTTATCAATTGGCTAATAATACCATAGCTGGAGTAGGATTAACCTACCAGTATTATTCTGTTAATTATGGAGGAAATATTGGAAAGTTAACCAGTAATCTACTTGGCGAGCGTATTTTTATTCGACAGTACATTCCTACTTTAACAGCCTTGCTGGGTCAGAGTTATCTAGTGGGTCAAGTGGAAAATTATTCCAATTTGTCGGACAGTAATGCCAGCAACTATTATGGATACTCTAATCCCGTATTAGTGGGGATAGGTATTGGATCCAAGCTTGGAATTAATTTATCTGTGATGTACGACTTGAATTACAGCTCGTCTTCAATGAAAGCATCTCCCTATGGCTCTGCATTAGTAGTTCAAGTAGGCGGGTTTTTCTTTTAATTTTCAAAACATTTGTAAGATTTTAGGGTATATAAGCTAGAATTAGCTCATGCTGTGTGATTCTGATAATTTTCATTTTTTTTAATGAGACTTCTCCATTTTTTTCACGCATAAATGCTTAATTTCGAAATAATGTTTTACCCTAATCATCTAACCTGACAATGACTGAACCTCTTTTGGTGGAAGACCCCAACCGATTCGTACTTTTCCCAATTAAACACAACGATATTTGGAAGTTTTATAAACAAGCGGAAGCTTCTTTTTGGACTGCAGAGGAAATTGATTTACAACAAGATTTAGCCGATTGGAAGAAAATGAATGACGGAGAGCGTCATTTTATTTCTCATGTTTTGGCGTTTTTCGCTGCTTCGGACGGAATTGTTAACGAGAATTTAGCCAATAACTTTTTGAAAGAGGTTCAATATGCAGAGGCTAAATGTTTTTATGGTTTTCAAATCATGATGGAAAACATTCACTCGGAAACCTATTCCTTGTTGATTGATACCTACATTCAAGAACCTAAAGAGAAAGATCGTTTGTTGAGAGCCATCGAAACCATTGATTGCGTTAAGAAAAAAGCGGAGTGGGCATTGAAATGGATCGAGAGTGAAAGTTTTGTCGAGCGTTTGATTTCATTTGCAGCGGTAGAGGGGATCTTTTTCTCAGGATCATTCTGTTCTATTTTCTGGTTAAAGAAACGTGGATTAATGCCAGGTTTATCTTTCTCCAATGAGTTGATTTCTCGCGACGAAGGTTTGCACTGTGATTTTGCATGTTTGTTATATACAGATCACATCAAAAATAAAGTATCTCAAGAACGTGTATATGAAATTATCACGAATGCGGTGGAGATTGAAAAAGAATTTGTGACCGTAGCATTACCTGTTTCCTTGATTGGAATGAATGCTGATTTGATGTGTCAATACATTGAGTTTGTTGCTGACCGTTTATTGGTTTCCTTAGGATGCAAGAAGTTTTACAATGCGTCTAACCCATTTGATTTCATGGAAATGATTTCCTTACAGGGTAAGACAAATTTCTTTGAAAAGCGTGTGGCTGAATATCAAAAATCAGGAGTAATGTCTGACAAGGATACCATGTCGTTCAGTTTAGACGAAGACTTTTAGTCGATCGATAACCGATATTGAAATGCCTCTCAGTTTTGGGAGGCATTTTTTTTACCATCTCTCAACTATCATGGGGATGACTAGGCCAATCACAATACCTGAGATGACGAGCACCCAAGAAGCCATTTTGAATTTTATTAATCGAATCAATAAGCTAGAAATAATCAAAATGCTGATTACTACCACAATTTGACCTATTTCTAAGCCAACATTGAAAGCAAATAAAGGGCCAACAATGGAGCTTTCTTTACCTAATAAACTTTGTAGGTAATTCGAAAAACCCAAGCCATGGATTAGACCAAATATACCAACCAAAATATATTTTAGTGAGGAGTTTTCTTGTTTTTTTAGCCCTGAGTCTTTATAGGTAAAATTTCCAATGGCAGATATTAAGATGGTGCATGGGATCAAGAATTCAATCCAATGCATGGAAACTTGAATCCAACCCAGTGTAGCTAATGCCAGTGTTAATGAATGCCCTAAAGTAAAAGCTGTTATTAGAAAGAATAGGTTTTTACTATCTGAGAATCGGTAAATACATGTAAGAGACAGTATAAATAGTAAATGATCTAAAGCTTGAATATTTAAAATATGTTGTAAGCCAAGAGTTAAATAGGTATTAAAATAGGTCATTATTATGTGGTTTTTGTGTAAAATTATTGAAATTCAGGAAAATAAAGCAAATCGACCTATTTAAATATGTCTAGTTTTGATTACATCATTGTGGGGGCTGGAACAGCAGGATGCGTCTTAGCGAATCGACTATCTTCTAACCCCAACATTTCTGTATTGTTGGTGGAGGCAGGAATAAATAACCAAGATCCTCGAGTGGAAATGCCCTCTGCTTATTCCTTACTGCAAAAAAGCCATTTAGACTGGAACTTTTATACGGAGCCACAAGCCATGCTGAATGGTCGAAAAATATATCAGCCAAGAGGAAAGACTATAGGAGGAAGCAGTGCGATTAATTGCATGGCCTATATCCGAGGAAACTCAGCTGATTTTGATGATTGGGCTGCTGCTGGATGTAAGGGTTGGGCATACCAAGATTTATTACCCTATTTTAAAAAATCCGAAAGAAATACTTTCTTTTCTAACGATTACCATGGACATGATGGCCCCATTACGGTAAGTAATGCCGTACATATTAGTCCATTTGGTGAAGCATTTGTGGAGGCTTGTCAAGAAGTTGGGATTCCAGAGAATAGGGATTTTAACGGAGAAAAGCAGGTTGGGGCGGGTTATTTTCAATTTACTATTCAAGATGGAGTTCGGAGCTCAGCAGCTAAAGGTTTTATTGCACCAGCATTGAAACGCAGCAATTTGAAAATTATTAGCCAATTTCATGTAGCCTCTTTAGTGATGGAAGGGGAAAAGGTCTTGGGGGTTCAGGGATATTATCGAGGTTCTAAAAATCTGTCGGAATATCGGGCTAATAAAGATGTGATTTTGTCAGCAGGTTCTTTTCAAAGCCCACAAATTATGCTTTTGTCAGGAATTGGAGATGAATCCTATTTACGATCTTTTGGAATAGCTTGTCGACATAACTTATCAAAAGTAGGTCAAAATCTTTCAGATCATGTGTTTATTAATATGAATACAAGGGCTAATACACAAGGGGAATCCTACAATATGGCCTTGAATTTGAAGAATTTTGCGACTTATCTCATGAGTCACCAAGGGCCACTATCGTCTAGTCCTTTAGAGGCTTGTGCCTTTTTTGATTCGGTACATCAATTAGAACGTCCTGATTTGCAATTTCATTTTTCTTCTGCTTGGGCCTATGACTTGTATGATAAAAATAATTTGCCCTTATCAGATGGTTATACAGTATTACCTACCCTGTTGAAACCCAAAAGTAGAGGATATGTGGGGTTGAGGTCATCTAACCCTTGGGATGCACCTTTGATTGATCCTAAATTTTTAACAGATGTAGGAGGAGAAGATTTGGCAACGCTGGTTCGGGGAGTCAAGTTGGCCAAAGAAATTATGTTATCCTCGGCTTTTGAGCCTTTACGATTGAATGATCAAGTTAATTATCCTGCAGGATCAGATTGGTCTGAGGAATTTATTTTGAATCACATACGGGAAGCCTTGGAATGTGTGTACCATCCAGTGGGTACGTGTAGCATGGGAATAGGTCGAGATGCTGTGGTAGATCCATCGGATATGAGAGTACGTGGCTTGAAAGGATTGCGTGTAGCAGATGCTTCAGTCATGCCTGAATTGGTGGCAGGGAATACCAACGCTGCGGTAATGGCTATTGCTGAAAAAGCAGCGGATTTAATCTTAGATTTTGATTTTGAGTAAGAAAATGATGAATATTGTTTTTATGTTTAAAAAACGAATTATGAAAAACCTATTATTAACACTAGCGTGCTTTTGCACGACCTTTTACCTTATGGCACAGAAAGCGGATGTGAACTCTCTGAGAGAGGCGGAATTGAATCGATTTAAAATCATGGTAGCACAAGACGGTGCTGGATTAGACAAAGTTTTACACAAAGACTTAGTGTATATTCACTCTTCGGGTACTCAAGACACCAAAGCGTCTTACATTGAATCCATCGTTTCTCAGAAAACCATTTATGCGATTATAGAGCCAGAAGAATTTACGCAGCGAATTTATGGTAATATTGGTATCAATACGGGTATTGTGAATGTGACCAATAAAAAGGACGGTGCCTTTTTGCCTGTCAATCGTTTGAAATTTACAGACGTTTTTATCTTTGAGAATGGCCGTTGGCAAATGGTTTCTTGGCAATCTTTAAAGATCAATAAGTAATTCGCAGTTCTTCTGCGAATGCTTCTAATGCCTGATAAATGAGTGTTAATTCCTCATTTTTGATGCAATATGGAGCCAAAATATACAGAGTATTTCCAAGGGGTCTTAATAAGATCCCTTTTTTTATGAAATATTGGTAGGCAATATCACGAAGCGGGTGCATGTACCCAGTGGCTTCACCTACCTGCAAATCCAAGGCTAAGATGGTACCCTGTTGACGAATATTTTGTAGTATAGGGTGATTTCTTTGAGATTCTGCCCATTGTTGATGCGCGAGCATGATACGTTCAATATTGATCCAAGTTTCTTCTTTTTCCATTAAATCCAAACTTGCATTAGCTGCAGCACATGCCAGTGGATTGGCAGTGAATGAATGGGAGTGAAACAAGGTCTTTTTACGGTCATTGGACAAAAAACTATCGAATAATTCATTGGAACAGCAAGTTACTCCCATGGCCATCATGCCTCCTGTAAGTCCTTTTGACAAACAAACGATATCTGGTTTTTCATGCAAATAATCCATGGCAAACCATTTTCCAGTCCTGCCAAAACCCGTCATGATTTCATCTGCAATACATAATAAACCATGCTCATGTGCCAATTGAATTAAGGCATCTAATGTGCTAGCTTCGTACATCAGCATTCCACCTGCCCCTTGAACCAATGGTTCAAAAATAAAGGCAGCATATTCATCTGGGGCCGAGGCTAAACGAGATTTCATGTCCTGAATACATGCTTCAGGATTGTTGGGTTGGGAGATGAACTCTACCTCAAACAACATGTCTTGAAACGGTGCATTGAAAGAGCTGGGAGCTCCTAGACTCATGGCACCAAAAGTGTCACCGTGGTATGCGTCTTGTAAGGCAAGTATTTTCCTCTTTTGAGTATTTCCTTGATTATGGAAATATTGTAAGGCCATTTTCACGCCTACTTCTACAGCGGTACTACCATTATCTGAGAAAAATACTTTTTGGAAATGATTTGGCAAATGTGCTAAAAGCCTTTCCGACAAAGTAATAGCAGGTTCATGGGTGAAGCCAGCAAAAATAACCTGCTCAATTTTAAGGGCTTGTTCATAGATCTTTTGCGCCATATATGGATGCCCATGACCGTGGATATTCACCCACCATGAACTAATGGCGTCTAAGTACTTTTCTTCATTTTCTCCATATAACCAGCAACCTTCTCCTTTTGTAATGGGGATAGAAAAAGGTTCAATCTGGTGTTGTGTAAAAGGATGCCAAATAACGGCAGCATCCCTTTGAACGTAAGAATTATAAATGGAAT
This sequence comes from Aquirufa nivalisilvae, assembly GCF_003143535.1. Lineage (GTDB taxonomy): Bacteria > Bacteroidota > Bacteroidia > Cytophagales > Spirosomataceae > Aquirufa > Aquirufa nivalisilvae. The sequence goes on along the minus strand of NZ_CP029346.1, from coordinate 2,528,310 downwards.
TGTTGGGCATAATGATCTATGATGCTATCATCTATTTTTTGCTCTTCATTGACACGCAAAAGTAAGGGCAATTGGGTGTAATTGAGAATAAATTTTTCTCCAGATGGATTTTCTGGACCGTTAAAAACAATACCTAAGATGGATATGCCTCTTTGTTGTAGCATTTCAAAACTCAGTAAGGTATGATTAATACTTCCTAGGTAATTTTTGCTCACTAAAATAACGGGAGCATCTAAGGATTGTATTAAGTCTATATTGGTTTGCTGATCATTGATGGGAACCATTAAGCCACCAGCTAATTCAATCACTAAAGGTTGTGAACTTGCTGGTTTTTGAAATTGATTCAATTCAATGCTTATTCCATCTAATTCAGCAGCAGTATGAGGTGAAAGCGGTTGGCTTAGTCGGTAGGTAGAAGGCCATATAGTTAGATTAGGGTGTTTTACCCATTGCTGAATCCAATAGGCATCCCCTTGGTCCAAATCACCAGATTGTATAGGTTTCCAATAGTCGGCCTTTAGAGCTTTAGTCAAGATAGCGGAAACAACTGTCTTGCCGATTTCTGTTCCAATTCCGGCCACGATGATGGTCTGACTCATATATTTGATTCTAATAATTGAATTAAATCAAGCATGTCTTTTTGTTGGGTCAAGGCACTTAAGGTAATTCGAATGCGTTCTTCTTCTTTGGGAACGGTTGGGTAAACAATAGGTTTTAAGCCAAAGCCTTTTTCTTGGGCTACTTGGGCGATACGTCTAACTTCTTGATTGCCTGGAACGATGAACGTTTGAATGGCACTTTGGCTTTTTCCCCAATTTGGGTGGGAGTTATGTTCTTGAAAAAACGTGATGTTTTTCTTTAGTTTTTCTCGTAGTTCATCTTGAATCTGTATGAAATGTAATGTGGTTAATAAGGCACATATGTGGGCGGGAGTAGGACCTGTAGAATAGATGAAGGAACGTGCAAAATTGATAAGGTATTGTCTCAAAGCTTGAGAGCCTAATACCACAGCACCAGCATTGCCCCAAGCCTTCCCAAAAGTGATCACTCGAGCAAATACTTGCTCGACAAGCCCTAACTCTTGAACTAAGCCAGCACCTTTAAACCCGTGTACTCCACCAGAATGGGCTTCATCTACAATTAATTCGAAATCGTATAGTTGTTTGAGTTCTATGTATTTTTGAAGAGGTGCTTGATCTCCATCCATGGAATAAATGGATTCTACGACTACCCATTTGGTTTGATGGGGATATTTGGCCAATTCAGTGGACAGAGCTTCCCAATCATTATGCTTAAATATAACTTTTTTGCCTTTCCCTAAACGAATGCCATCAATGATGCTAGCATGAAGGAGTTGATCACAAAAGACAATATGATCTGCTTGACTGATGGAAGAGAGTAAGCCTAGATTTGCTTCAAAGCCCGAGCCAAAGAGAAGGGCTGCTTCAGCATGGTGTATTTGTGCACAAGCTATTTCGAAATTTTCAACCAAAGAATTATTGCCTGAAATTAGTCGAGAACCCGTTGCCCCATTGATGGGAATTTGCCCATTGTTTTGTGCTAACCAATTTTCAAAATCTTTGGTAATCAACTGGTTTAGTTCTTGATTTTTGGCTAAACCTAGGTAGTCATTGGAGCAAAAATCGATGAAATGATCCACGTGTTGTAGGCTCCGTAAAAGGCCATCTTTCCGACGGATTTCCAATTGATCGACTAAATATTGTTGGATCTTGCTCATGATATTCAGGCCATAAAAGTACAAAAATAATGAGCCGTAGCGGGGAAATACTACAGATATCCCCCAATTTTGTCCAAAATATTGATTAAACGAGTAAAAAACTTAGAAAAGGCTTGACAAATTCAGTGTTGTGACGTAGTATTGTACTGTGCTTCAATATCGTAAGCGCTCTATTCAATATTCCAGATTCCATTCCATCTATTGTTAGTTTCACAATTTTGTAGATAATTTGCTTTTGGGCATTTCACAAAATCCTTTTGAAAAGGAATCGGGACTGTTATTCATTTAAGATTCATCATTTCCCATTTTATGGAAGAGAAACCGATCAGGAGAGTAAAAAAAGTACAAGAAGATTTACCTGCTACTGAGCGCCCGAAAAGGCAAAGAATTAAAAAAACTGGAGAAGATCAAGATCCTTCAACACCTAGTTTTCAACTAGATGAAGCCGCTCCTGTTGTTCAAGTTCAGCAAGAACCAATTTCAACACCTGTTGCCACCCAGGTTGAAGAACCCATTGAATACGATGCCATCATTCCAGCGGATGAATTTTTGGTAGATACGTCATTTGTTACAGGGGAGGAGAATGGTGCGGAGGCTCGTTCGGCTCAAGGTAGTCCAGAGGACTTAAAGAAATTACCCAAAGAAGAGGCGCCAGTTACTCCACAGCCACATTTCAAACGTTCTAATTACAATCAAGTTATCAAAGAATTGGATGGTTTGATTGAAAATGAAGGTGTTTTAGAGATTATGCAAGAGGGAGGATATGGTTTCATGCGTTCTTCTGATTATAATTATTTAGCGTCACCAGATGATATTTATGTATCACCTTCACAAATCAAAATGTTTGGTTTGAAAACGGGAGATACCATTAAAGGAACAATTCGTCCTCCGAAAGAAGGAGAGAAGTACTTTGCTTTATTGAAAATTGAAACGGTGAATGGTAAAACCACGGATGAGATTCGTGACCGTATTAATTTTGAATACTTGACACCTTTATTTCCTGAGGAGAAGTTGAATTTATCTACTTCGGCAGATAATTATTCCACACGTATTTTAGATCTTTTTGCCCCAATAGGTAAAGGTCAGCGTGGAATGATTGTGGCACAGCCTAAAACAGGTAAGACGGTTTTATTGAAAGATATAGCCAACGCTATTTCTCGGAATCATCCAGAGGTTTATTTGATTATTTTGTTAATCGATGAACGTCCAGAAGAGGTAACGGATATGCAGCGTTCCGTTCGTGCGGAGGTAATTTCTTCGACCTTTGATGAGCAGGCAGAGCGTCACGTGAAAGTGGCTAGCATTGTTTTGGAAAAAGCAAAACGTATGGTTGAATGTGGCCATGATGTCGTTATATTATTGGATTCTATCACACGTTTGGCTCGTGCGTATAATACTGTGGTTCCATCTTCGGGTAAGATTTTATCAGGGGGTGTGGATGCTAATGCTTTGCATAAACCAAAACGTTTCTTTGGTGCGGCTCGTAATGTGGAGAATGGAGGTTCTTTGACCATCATTGCTACAGCATTAATTGAGACAGGATCAAAAATGGATGAGGTGATTTTTGAAGAATTTAAAGGAACGGGTAATATGGAATTACAGTTGGATCGTAAATTGTCTAACCGCCGTATTTATCCGTCTATTGACGTTACAGCATCGGGTACTCGTCGTGAGGATTTATTAATGGATCCGGCGGTATTGCAACGAGTTTGGATATTGCGCAAGCATATGTCCGATATGAATTCGGTAGAAGCCATGGAGTTCTTGCAACAACAAATGAAAGGTACTAGAACCAATGAAGAGTTCTTGGTATCGATGAATCGATAAGATGACGATATTGCCTAAGGAATTATTCTCATTGGAGAAAACCAATAGCATACAGCCCGTATGGTTCGTAGGTCATGGTAGTCCCATGAATGCTTTGGCAGATAATCCTTTTACGCAGCATTTAAATCAATTAGGTAAGACCGTTTTGGAGCATAATAGCCCCAAGGCGGTCTTAATTATTTCTGCCCATTGGTTGACTCGAGGTACATTTGTTCAAGCTAGTGCAAAGCCTAAGATTATCTATGATTTTGGGGGATTTCCGCCAGCATTACATACGTTTCCCTATCCAGCTGTTGGCGATGCGGAGGATGCCAATTTATTAGCATCTCATAGTGCAAAGATTCATGCCACAACCGAGTGGGGATTGGATCATGGGGCATGGACAGTGCTATGTCATTTGTTCCCTAAAGCAGAATTACCTTGTTTTGAGGTTTCCATTGATTATGGCCAGCCTTTGGAATATCATGTCAGCTTGGCCCAGGAATTACAGTTTTTGCGAGAAAGAGGTGTATTGATTTTAGGAAGTGGCAATATTGTTCACAACTTACGTGCTAGTATGGCCAATTTGGGAAATGGTCGAGAGGCATTTGGTTATGATTGGGCACAAGAGTTTGATGTATGGTCAAGTCAAAAAATTCAAGATAAGGATTTGAGTGCTTTGATTAACTACGAAGGAGCACCAGGAGGAATGGAATCAGTTCCAACACCCGATCATTATATTCCAATGTTATACGCTTTGGCTTTAGCTAGAAAAGGAGAAGAGGTTCATTATACCTATGATGAGCTGGTTTATGGAGGTATTTCAATGCGTTGTTTTGAGATAAAATAAATATTACGATTTCCAGTTTGCGAAAGTCTGTTCAATTATTTGGCAGGCTTTTTTTATGTCATTTTCCGAGATACAAAGAGGAGGAGCTAGGCGAATTTTATTGCCATGAGTTGGTTTTGCTAATAAACCAGATTTCATCATGGATAAGCAGATTTCCCAAGCTATTGGACTTTCTTCATCTGTATTTATTTCAATCGCACAAAGGAGACCTTTGCCTCTCACTTCTCTTATGAGGGGGCATTTTTTTGCCAAATCATGTAAAAAACTCAGCAACTGATTTCCTCTAATTTGGGCATTTTCAATTAAATTTTCATCCTCCAATATATCGATAGCTTCGGAGGCAATGGCACAAGCTAGGGGATTTCCTCCAAAGGTGGATCCATGTTCTCCTGGTTTTAGGGTTAGCATGATCTCATCTCGACAAAGGACGGCAGATACGGGCATGAATCCACCTGAAAGAGCTTTTCCTAGTAGTAAAATGTCAGGTTTAACGTTCTCATGATCACAGGCTAGCCAAGCACCTGTTCTGCCTAAACCAGTTTGGATTTCGTCGGCAATGAACAAAACTTGGGCAGCTTGACAAAGTTCGATGGCCTTTTTTAAATAGTCAGAATCAGGCAATATGACACCTGCTTCTCCTTGAATGGGTTCCACCATAAAACCTGCTACATTGGGATTTTTTAGAGCGGATTCCAATGCAGCTAGATCATTGTAAGGGATTTTAATAAATCCAGGTAAAAATGGCCCAAAGTTGGTATAGCTTTGCGGATCATTGGATGCTGAGATGGCTGCTAGGGTTCTACCCCAAAAATTCCCTTCTGCCACAATAATTTGAGCTTGATTACTTGGAATACCTTTTACTTCATAGCCCCATTTACGGGTCAACTTGATGGCAGATTCTCCGGCTTCAACACCCGTATTCATAAATAAGACCTTATCGTATCCAAATTTATCGGCCAGTTTTTTTTCGGCTAAACCCAGTTGGTTATTATGAAAAGCTCTGGAACTTAAGGTTAATTGTTGCGCTTGTTTTATCATGACTTCCAGCAGCCTAGGATGGCAATGTCCTTGGTTCACAGCACTATAAGCAGACAAGAAATCGAGGTATTCTTTTCCATCCACATCCCAAACGATGGCCCCTTGGCCTTTTTCTAAAACAACGGGAATTGGATGATAATTGTGGGCGCCGTATTTATCTTCTAGTTCAATGAATTCTTGGCTGGTCATGGCGAAATATGCTTATCGTTAATTTGGGGTGGATTTGATTATCCTCGCTTGGCTTGAATTTGGTTGGTAATTGCTTGGATTTGACGATTTGGATTCGGCAATTTAGATTTGACAACTTAGATTTGACAACTTTTTAAAAGTTGTCAAATCTGTATTGCAAACCAGAATATCAAATCAGAATATCAAATCAAATTGTTTTTAAAAACAAAGGTTCCATTTTATTCGCTAAAATGGAACCTGAACCTTGATAATCTTAATCAATTATTTGGATTTAAAGCAGTTCATAAATTCCTGCAACTCCCTGTCCACCACCAACACAGGCTGTGACCATCCCGTATTTTTGATTTCTACGACGCATTTCATTGAATAATTGAATGGATAATTTAGCTCCAGAACACCCCAGTGGATGACCCAAAGCAATGGCTCCACCATTGACATTCACTCGGCTAGGATCTATTCCCAATGTTTTAATTACAGCTAATGATTGTGCTGCAAAGGCCTCATTTAGTTCAATTTGATCAATATTATCCAAAACCAACCCTGCTTTTTTCAAAGCAATTGGAATAGCCTCTACTGGACCAATACCCATTAAACTAGGTTCTACCCCAGCTGTAGCATAACTTACCATCCTTGCAATCGGCTGCACATTCAATTCCTTCAAGAACTTTTCAGAAACAACCATCACAAATGCCGCACCATCTGATGTTTGAGAGGCATTTCCTGCAGTTACTGTACCTCCCAAAGCAAATACAGGTTTTAGTTTAGCCAATGCTTCCAATGTCGTATCAGCTCTTGGACCTTCATCTTGACTAACAATGGAGGTACGTGTTTTTTTCTTCCCTTCTTTAGCATCAAAATAATTCTCAGTTACAGAAATGGGTACGATTTCAGAGGCAAATTTCCCTTCTTTGATAGCAGCAAGTGCTTTAACATGAGATTGATAAGCGAAGTTATCTTGTTCCTCACGTGTAACTTCATATTTTTTACTTACAGCCTCAGCCGTTAATCCCATACCAATGTAATAGTCGGGATGTTCTGAAGCTAAGTCATAATTCAAGACTGTCTTATGTCCCAGCATAGGTAACATCGTCATAGATTCCGTTCCACCAGCAATCACACAGTCGGCCATACCTGAGCTTACTTTGGCCGAAGCTAAAGCAATAGCCTCTAAGCCTGAGCCACAATAGCGATTGATAATAAAACCTGGAACATTTTTAGGCAATGATAAAAGAGAAATGTATCTGGCCATTTGCATTCCTTGCTCCGCTTCAGGAATAGCATTTCCTACAATGAGGTCGTCTACACGACTAGGGTCTAGCGTGGGAACTTGAGCCACCAAATGTTTGATAACTTCGGCTGCTAACGTATCAGGGCGAACAGTACGAAAACCTCCTCTATTGGCTTTGGCTACAGCTGTTCTGTAACCAGCAATGATATATGCGTTCATAATCAATTGATTTTGAATAGATTAATTTCTTGGTGGTTTGCCACCGTTTAAAAGACTACTGATACGTTCCAATGTTTTCTTCTCTCCAGAAAGAGATAAGAATGCTTCTCTTTCTAGATCCAATAAGTACTGTTCCGTTACCATTTGAGGGCTGTCCAAATCTCCACCACAAATAGCATAAGCTAGTTTATTGGCAATTAAAGAATCGTGTTCTGAGATATAATTACCCATTTTCATGCTGAATATTCCAGCTTTAAATAGAGCTAAACCTTGTTTCCCCTCTACCCAAACATCTGAACGCTGTTGTTTTTGTACATATCCAGCATCAGCTAAAGCTAAAGCTTCTCTTTTAGCTTCGGCAATCAGTTGGCTACGGTTCAACACGATTCGGTCAAAAGGACGAATGTAATTCATCTCTTTGGCCTCGTAGGCTGATGTACTTACTTTTGCCGTTGCAATATTCATAAAGGCTTGTTGAAGTCGATTTAACTCCACATCGCCTGATTGACGAGCATCACCCATGCGCATGGCCATCTCTTTGGTTCCTCCTCCAGCTGGAATCAAACCAACACCAACTTCCACTAAGCCCATGTAGGTTTCTGCATGTGCCACTAATCTATCTGCGTGTAAACTGATTTCGCAACCACCGCCTAGGGCAAGGGTATGAGGTGCCACAACTACTGGAATGGATGAATAACGAACACGCATCATAGTATTTTGGAATACCGCAATCATATTATTGACTTCATCAAACTCTTGATTTGCCGCAAACATGAATAGCATGCCCAAATTAGCTCCAGCAGAGAAAGCTTCTACACCTTCATTTCCGATGACCAATCCTCGATAATTTTTCTCAGCTAAGTCAATGGCTTTTTGAATTCCTTCCAAAACGCCTTGACCCATGGTATTCATTTTGGAGTGAAATTCTAAGCAAATGATATCATCCCCTAAATCAACGATGGTAGCATCGTCGTTTTGGTAAACTATTTTATCCGGTTTTAAGCTGGAAAGGAAAATTTGATTTTCAATTCCCTCAATCGCACGGTAATTTTTTGAAGTTAAATCATAGTACAGTCGTTTCCCGCCTTCATTTTTATAGAAACTAGTGAACCCTTTTTGTACCATTTCTACTACCCAAGCTGCTGCTTCCATGCCATTTTCATGCATCAAGTCAAGCCCCTTTTGTACACCTAAGGCATCCCAAGTTTCGAAAATGCCCATTTCCCAACCAAATCCTGCACAGATAGCTTGATCAATTTTCACCAAATCATCCGCAATTTCAGGAATACGATGAGAGGCATAACGGAACCCATCTAAAATGGTTCTGCGATAAAATTCTCCTGCCAAATCTTTTCCAGCTAAAAGAATTTCAAATCGCTTTGGTAATGAATCGATCGCTTTGGAACGGTCTAAAGTTTCGAAGGAAACTTTTTGAGCAGCTCTATATTCAAATGTTTGTAAATCAAGACTTAGAATCTCCGTTTTACCTTGTGCATTTTTAGTCTTTTTGTAAAAGCCTTGTCCCGTCTTATCCCCCAACCACTTATTCTCCATCAGTTTCTGGAGCATCTTAGGTAAGATAAAGATGTCTTTACTCTCATCATTAGCGACAGCTTTGTACAAATTATTTGCCACATGAACTGTAGTGTCTAATCCAACGACATCTGATAAACGGAAAGTACCTGATTTTGGACGACCTACTACTTTAGAGGTTAGTTTGTCCACTTGCTCTACCGTAAGACCTAATTCCTCTACCACTTTCATGGTTTGCATCATGGAATATACACCAATGCGGTTGGCAATAAATGCGGGAGTGTCTTTACATAAAACGGTAGTTTTTCCTAAGTTAGTTTGACCAAATCTCAACAAAAATTGAATGACATCAGGAGAGGTTTGTGGAGTAGGAATGATTTCCAATAAACGCAAATAACGAGGAGGATTAAAAAAGTGCGTTCCACAAAAATGTTTTTGGAAATCATCACTTCTACCTTCAGCCATTAAATGAATTGGAATTCCTGAAGTATTAGAGCTAATTAAAGTTCCCTTGGTACGAATAGCATCTACTTTTTCGAATAAGGATTTTTTGATGTCCAAATTCTCCACAATAACTTCCATGATCCAATCTGCCGAAGCAATATCTTGTAAGTTATCATCAAAATTTCCTAGTTTGATGCGTTTGGCAAAATCACTAACGTATAATGAAGCAGGCTTTGATTTTAGCGTTTGTTGAAATGCTAGATTGACAATTCGGTTTTTCACCAGTGGATGTGTCAAACTCAGGCCTTTGGCTGTTTCTTCAGCTGTTAGTTCTTTAGGGGCAATGTCCAGTAGCAATACATCAACGCCAATATTGGCAAAGTGACATGCAATTCGTGAACCCATGATGCCTGAACCTAAAATGGCAACTTTTTTGATCGAACGATTCATTAGAATGATGTTTTTAATTAAAAACGTAAGCGCGTAAAGTTAATTAAATTTTGAAATGTTATGCAAGCATACTAATTTTTTTTGATAAAATAATCCATCCTTCCGCTAAACCTCGACAGCGTTTTAAACGCTGTCGAGGTTAACGAAAAATAAAAATATTATTGCTCCATATAACTGGTAATAGGCTCGCAAGCACAGACTAAGTTGCGATCACCATAGGCCGAATCAATGCGAGATACGCTTGGCCAAAATTTATTTGCCTTCACATAGGCTAATGGGAAAACAGCCTTTTCTCTACTGTATGGGCGATTCCATTCTCCAATCAATACGACACTTTGCGTATGTGGAGCGTTTTTCAATACATTATTTAGCTTGTCAGCTTGTCCATCTTCAATCTCTTGGATTTCTGCACGAATACTCAATAAGGCATCACAAAAACGATCTAACTCTTCTTTGTTCTCAGATTCAGTTGGCTCGATCATCAAGGTTCCAGCAACAGGAAATGAAAGGGTAGGAGCATGGAATCCATAATCCATTAATCGCTTAGCTATGTCTTCAGCTTCTATTCCTACACTAGCTTTGAACGGTCGGCAATCCACAATCATTTCGTGTGCGCAACGACCCTGTGAACCTGTGTAAAGAATTGGAAACTTAGTCTCCAATCTTGCTTTAATATAATTGGCATTTAGGATTGCGGTTTCTGTAGCACGAGTTAATCCTTCTCCTCCCATCATAGCAATGTAGGCATAAGAAATGGCTAAGATACTGGCTGAACCTACTGGGCCCGCTGATACCGCTCCATGACTGCTTGCCTCTACGGAGTCTGTCATCACGTGTCCTGGTAAAAACGGCACTAATTGCTTCGCTACACCAATGGGTCCCATGCCTGGGCCACCACCACCGTGAGGAATACAGAATGTCTTATGTAAATTCAAGTGACAAACATCCGCTCCGATAGTCGCAGGAGAAGTTAATCCTACTTGTGCATTCATATTGGCACCATCCATATAAACTTGACCCCCATTTTCATGGATGATTTTGCAAATTTCTTTGATGGACTCTTCAAAAACTCCGTGGGTACTTGGGTAAGTTACCATCAAGCAAGCCAAATCATCTTTGTGTTCAATGGCTTTGGCACGTAATTGTTCTACATCAATATTACCGTTGGCATCACATCCCGTAACAATCACTTTCATGCCAGCCATCACCGCTGAAGCAGGATTAGTTCCATGAGCAGAAGAAGGAATTAAGGCTACATTACGGTGCGAATCTCCACGAGAAGCGTGGTAAGCACGAATAACCATTAAACCTGCATATTCTCCTTGTGCACCAGAATTAGGCTGCATCGACATGGCTGCAAATCCTGTGATTTCACATAACCAATCATTTAATTCCATGATTAATCGTTGATAACCACGTGTCTGACTTGCTGGTGCAAATGGGTGAATTTTTCCAAGTTCAGGCCACGTTACTGGAATCATCTCTGTCGTAGCATTTAATTTCATGGTACAAGAACCTAATGAAATCATGGAATGCACCATGGATAAATCTTTGGATTCCAAAGATTTTAAATAGCGTAACATGCCATGCTCGGAATGATAACGGTTAAAAACCTCATGGCTTAAAAAGGCAGATTGACGAGTTAATTTAGCTGGAATTCTCCAAGTAATACTCATTTCTTCTCCTCCGATTCCTTCCATTTTAACGCGTTGGAAGAAACCAAGTATTTCAACTACATCTTCTTCTTGTGTCGTTTCATCTAAAGAGATACTTAATTTACTGCTATCATTTCTGAAATAGCGGAAATTGCGCTCGGAATCTTCCGCCAATTCTCTAATTTCTTCGGTATATTCCCCAGTGATAACAGTAATGGTATCAAAATGATGTGTATTTTCTAAGCTAAAGCCCAATTTTTGAAGTCCTGCGGCTAATAATTCCGTCAGTCCATAAATTTTGGTGGCTTTGTTTTTTAATTCTTCAGGCCCGTGGTAAATGGCATAAGCCGCTGCCATGATGGATAATAATACTTGAGCCGTACAAATATTGGAAGTCGCTTTTTCTCTACGGATATGTTGTTCGCGTGTTTGAAGCGCCATACGTAAAGCTCTATTTCCTTCGGCATCAATGGATACTCCAATGATTCGGCCTGGTATATTTCTTTTGTACTTTTCTTTGGTAGCAAAGAAAGCGGCATGAGGTCCACCAAATCCCATAGGTACACCGAAACGCTGTGAACTTCCAACCACCACATCGGCTCCCATTTCACCTGGAGGAGTTAAGATGGTTAGAGCTAATAAATCTGCAGCGACCACCACTTGAAGGCCATTTTCTTTGGCTGATTCAATTAGGGCTGTATAGTCAAAAACCTCACCATTGCTGGCAGGGTATTGTAAAACGATAGCATAATATTGAGCATCTGTAACATCAATGTTCAAATGATTCCCAACCACCACATTGATTCCAAGAGGTTCAGCTCTCGTTTTAAGCACATCGATGGTTTGCGGTAAACATAGTTCAGATACAAAAATAGATTCCGCTTGATTTCTCTCAGCAGGTCTTTGTCCGTGCAACATTGTCATTGCCTCTGCCGCAGCGGTTCCTTCATCTAAAAGCGATGCATTGGCTAATTCCATACCAGTCAAATCAATGATCATGGTTTGGTAATTTAATAACATTTCCAAACGACCTTGGGCAATTTCCGCTTGGTAAGGCGTATAAGCAGTATACCAAGATGGATTTTCTAAGATATTTCGTAGAATAACAGAAGGCACGATGGTATCGTAATATCCTAAACCAATATGGCTTTTGAATATTTTATTTTGCCCCATAATTTGTTTGAAATCACGTAAAAATTCAAACTCTGTTTTGGGATTCGGTAATCGTAGACCTTGCGGTAAGCGTATAGGTTGAGGAACAGTTTGTTGAATTAAAGTAGTCAGACTATCTACGCCTATGGTTTTTAACATAGCCGCGATATCAGTTGGATTTGAATTGTTGTGACGCAATGAAAAATCTTCCCTGTATTTGAAATTGGGGATCATAGGATGAAGGCGAAATTTGTGTGAAAAAACGTTGTAAAATTAATCTTTTTATGGGATTTATTTTTCAATTCTTATCTTGCGAACTTAAATTTTTCCTCAACAAAATGAAAAAGACTTACTATTCGGTTTTAGCACTTTTTTTAGTTGCAAAACTTATCCCATTGAGCCTTGTCGCTCAATCAAATCCAGTCCCTTATGCCTATACGATCAAGGCGGAAGATTTGAAAAAACATTTGACTTTTATTGCTTCCGATAGCTTGAAAGGTAGAAATACAGGTTCAGCTGAACAAAAAGTTGCAGCGAACTACATTGCTAACCATTTTAAAGCTGTGGGGCTAGCCCCAGTTCAAGGCAGTTATTTTCAAAAGGTAGATTTAGTCAATCGTTCATGGACCAACGTAGCCGCTCAAATTAAGGGTAAATCCTATGGCTATTTGTCGGATTTTATGGCTTATGCTCTGGCGCCTGTCGCAGCTGGAACAAAAGCTCCGACCGTTTTTGCTGGTTATGGTGTGCAGCAGGGTGCTTTTACTGATTTTGATAAGCTGAAAGCCAAAGGTGCCATGGTTGTGGTGATAGACGGTGAAGCCAAAGATCAGGCTGGAAACTACGTGCTTTCTGGTTCAAAAGACCCTTCTGCTTTTGGTAAGGCAACAGGCTGGAGAGAAAAAATGAAATTAGCCAAAGCTGCCGGAGCTACTGGTTTAATTGTCATTACGGATAAAGATGAGAAATCGTTTAGTGCTCAATTAAATCAGCGTCAGGTTATGATGAAGCGTTTTGGCAATGAGCGTATGGTATTGAAAGATGAAACTCAGAATAAAGATGCTGAATTTCCAGTAATATTAATTTCATCTGCGATGGCTGCTCAATTATTAGGAACAGATGTAGCAGCTATTGAAGCATTCAAAACTAAAGTTTCAACGGAGAAAAAATCAGTAGCCAGTAAATTCAAAGCGGGTATCATTGAACTGAAAATTGAAAATACAGAAAGCCCAGTAGACACCTACAATGTCGTTGGATTTTTGGAAGGAACCGATAAAAAATCAGAAGTGGTTGTCATTACTGCTCACTATGATCACATCGGTGTTTCGGCAGATGGACGAATCAACAATGGGGCTAATGACGATGGATCAGGTACCGTAACAGTGATGGAATTAGCGCAGGCTTTTGGAAAGGCTGCTGCTGAGGGACATCGTCCACGTAGAAGTATCTTGTTTATGACTGTAACGGGCGAAGAAAAAGGATTGTTAGGCTCTGAGTATTACTCGAATCATCCTTTGTTCCCATTGGAGAATACCGTTTGTGATTTGAACATCGACATGGTGGGTCGCTACGATGATGAGCATATTGGTAAGCCAGATTATATCTATGAAATTGGTTCTGATAAATTATCTTCTCAGTTGCGCGCTGTATTAGAAGAGCAAAATAAGAAACACATTGGTTTAGAATTGGACTATAAATACAATGATCCCAATGATCCGAACCGTTTCTATTACCGTTCTGATCATTACAACTTTGCTAAGCATAAAATTCCTGTGGCATTCTTCTTCAATGGCGTTCATGAAGATTATCACCAACCAGGTGATGATGTAGAGAAAATTGAATTTGACCAAATTCAAAAAGTAGGTAGATTAGTTTTCTACATGGCTTGGGAAATTTCTAACAGAGAACAACGCTTACCAGTGGATTCTAACAAACCATAAAAGCTTTATAAATATGAAAATAGCCTCAAATATCATTTGAGGCTATTTTTTTGATGTGTTATCAATATGTCAATGCATGAAAAAGGTTGGTCGGATTCAAGTATTGACCATTTTTTCTTTATTTCATTAACATTATTGGAATAATACTTTTCATGGACTTTCTTTTTTTTCATAAAAAAAGAAACAAAAAAAACAGAAGAAATAAGGTTAATCCTTAGACGAATTCTGCTTCGCAGAACCGATTTTCTCTCCCCTTACGGCTTAAATCTTTGACGCTTTCGCACATGGCCAATGCGCAAGGTCAAATATCCGCCTGCCGCTTCGCTCAAGCTCCGTTCCAATCTTTCGTTAGGATTAACCTTTACAATGTAGAATAATTCATCATCTATAATCCAGAATTTATAATTTTCTGGACAAACGCTTCATGGGTCTTTTGTGCTTGTAGGATAAAATCATTTTCTTTCCAATCGCCAATCACGTTTTCCATTTCCTTTTGGTTGTGAAACATGGCTTGGCGGAACGGATCTTGGAAATCTTTGGCACGCGAACGTTCAATCCCTTTGGCAATGAATGCCGAAACTTCAATAGCCTTATTTTTCCATTGCTGCATGAAAGTTGGATCTCCTAAATCAGATGTTTGAATGATTTTTAAAGCGGCTAGGGCATTTTGAAATTTAAGATCAGGATATAGCTCAGCTTGTTCTTGATAAAATTGATGAACTTGATTCCATGAGGTAATTTGACTAGTACGGATATTGGTCTTTAGTCCTTCCACAGCTTCTGAAGGGACTAATTGTCCTCCTAGATTTTCCCAATGTGAAATCCTTTGCTTGGAAGCGTTTTTCAATATATCCAATGTGCTTAGGTTTGGATTTCTTTCATGAGCCCCGAGCCATTCTTGGAAGGCATGGTAATGGATTAAATCCTTGAAAATATGGTAAGCACGATAACTTTTAGCGATTTTGCTCTTACGTTTAGAGTTTTCAATACCTGTGGCCCAAACATCTAAGCTGACGTTTTCATTGGCTGGATTTTCTAGCCATTTTTTACCTGCTTCTTGCGTCTTTTCTGGAAGTGAATCGCCCACCCAAGTTTCTAATAAGGTTAAGGCATTCAGTATTTCCTCTATGGTATCAGGCGCCAGAAAATCATATTCCAAAAGCATATTCTTGTTGATCCTCTGATCACGATTCGCAAACTTCCATGCATTTCTTGCCAAAGCATACAGATTATATTGAAACCAATATGCCGCAATGATTAATAAGCCTCCAGAAGCTTCATCATTTCCAATCAATGAAAAGGGAAGAGGATTTTGAATTTCCGCTGGATAATTCCCTTTGGAAATTAAATTGAAGCTGGCAAATTTAGAATTGTGTTTTAAGCTAATAGAAAGGCCTGGCCAAAAGCCTCTTCCTGCTTGTAATTCGCCATCTGCACCCCGACTGTTATGGTTGGAGCCCAGGGTAGCACCGGCAGCCATGTTGCTTTGACCTTTGATGATGGCGGCACAAAGAAAGGAATTGTTGTGGTGTTGTTCATGGGCTGGGAAAATAAGCGCATTCAATACTTCACAGCAAGAAATGGTTGAATTGCTTCCAAGAAAGGAGTTGATTAGACGAGCTCCATATTTCAGCTGCGAATGGGCCGCTAAAATAAAACGGACAGCCTTAACGCCATAAAATATTCGGCAACCCTCGTGAATGATTCCATTGACTAGTTCACAACCTTCCCCGATTTGCGTATTGGCTTCTGGGTATGAAATAATAGTTAGGTTTTTCAACTTATTGGCCCCTTTGATGTAGGTGTCTGAACCCATGTTGACATCCTTTATAATCCCTGTGTTTTTAATCACAGTTCGGTCGCCAATTTGACCATAATATCCTCTTTTGGTGGAAAATTCCGCTTGTGTAAGTGCCTTGTATTGGGCTTGAAGCAAGTCGTCATCTCGGTCTTGGGTCCATAAATAGGCATCTGCAGGACGCATTCCCACAAATGGAATGACTTTTCTTCCTCCATTTTCATTACCTAATTCTAGCCAAATTCGAATACGTTCTTCTTCTCCTTCCTTCACGATACCATTTCCAAATTTGGCGGTTGGAGTAGTGGCTAATTCATTGACTTGCAGTATCATGACTTCATTTCCAATTTGATAATTGGACAGTAAATTCACTCGGTCTATGCTCACATTATCGCCAATATCACTACTAATAATGGTGCTATTGTAAATGCCAACAGGCATTCTTAGGTTTTTGAATTCCAAATAGACATGTTCTAAAATACCGATTCGGATGATACCAAAAAACCGACAATTTTTAATAAGGTGTGGGTTAAAGCCTGGTTTAACTTGAATATCTTTCCAATTCTCTGCTTCATTAAAATTGGCTTCTAAGATTTCAATTTCTCGTGCAGACAGAAGTCTGTAGTCTGAGAGTTTGATATTTTTATTGCGGAGATCGAATTCGCTTTCACCCTCTTTCAAGTAGTTTTTGCTGACAAATTCGAAGCCTAAATGGGCTATGGGTTTCTTTTCTATTCGATTCATCTCTCGTAAAATTCTATGGGTAAATGATCAGGATCACTTGTGAAAGTAAAGCGCTTTTCTGTAAATTCATCGATTCGGATTGCTTCACAAGTAAGGCCTTTTTGTTGTAAAATAGCTATTGTTTCATCCAAATTAGATACCTCAAAGGCTAAATGCCTTAGTCCGCATGCTTCCGGTCTAGACACTCGGGCAGGAGTTTCTGGAAATGAAAACAATTCGATGTAATAGACACCTTGAAAGCTAAGGTCTAGCTTATAAGAATCTCTTTCTTGACGATATACTTCTCGGATAATGTCAAATCCTAACATTTCGGTATAAAACTGTTTGGATAGGGCATAATTGGAGCAGATAATGGCCACATGATGAATGCCTAAAAGCGGGATTTTGTTGAGCATCTTTATTGGGGACTAGTGGCAACAGCAATTTTTGAATCGGCGGTACCATAATATAAAAACCAGCGAGATTTAAACGGAACTAAACCCTCCACAAAACAGACCTCATTCACTTCACCAATTTTTTCATACTCCTTATTAGGCCAAATGAAAGGTTGGTTAGATCGATGGATTAGCTGATAAGGTTTATCTAGATTAAATAATGCTTGAGCAGCACTATAAGTGAATTTTGGGAAATTGGAATCATTGAAATTAGCCGCATTACTGCTGTTGTAAATCAATAAAATGCCCGACTTTCTAACTAATGCGTAAGGGCCAGGTTCTACTAGTCGACTATCGAAATAGCCTTTTCTAGGTTGAAGCACTGAAATTCTTTGTTTGTTTTCGGCATCCTCTAAAACAGACCAATGAATCAGGTCTTTGGATTGAGCCATGAATAAATCTGTATCACCAAAGTACATCCAATAGGAACCATTTATTTTCGTGGCAATCATTTTTGAGCCTACTTGTTTGACAACGATGGCGCCAGATTTCGACCAAAGGTCGATGTATTTAGGATCTTTCAACATGGGCCCCATTTTTTTCCAATGGATTAAATCAGTCGAAGTGGCAAAGCATAAACGGGCTGTTTTTCCGTCATAAGAAGTATAGGTAATTAGATAGCTTCCTTCTTCTGTTTGAACAATACGCGGATCTTCAATTCCTCCTGGCCATTCGTATTTTTTAAATGCATCTTGTTCTGGAAAAAGAATGGGTTGAGGCATTTTTTTGAAATGAATACCATCATCACTAATGGCTAAGCCGATGCGGGAAGTACCTAAAGAATCTTGGGCTCTGTAAAGTAAATGCACTTTTCCATCTTTTATTAAAGCTGTAGGATTGAGTACATTTTTATTTTCCCAGCCAACTGTTTTGCCTTGAACGGGGCAAAAGAACTGCTGTTTTAAGTCAGGTTTTAGGATGGGATTCGCTGCATCTTGCTTGGTGAAATTAGTTATTTGCCAAGTATTTGTGCTTTTATTTTGCCCCAAAGAAATAAGGGAACAAAGATAGATGGACAGTCCAAAAAGATAAGAAGGGATTTTATAGAGTAGATTCATGTAGTATGGTGAGAGTTTAAATTTACTAAAATGCCTGTTGAAACGTATATTAAAAGGTAATTTTCGGCAAATTTTTACCGAATGCTTCTTGTCAAAGAAGCCTACAGGTCAGCATTGACCGTAAATTTCTAATGAATTCATGCATTTGATCAAAGGAAAATTTTAAATTGGGTTATCATACCTATAAACATAAAAATGGAAAGACGAGATTTTTTACAATCCTCCTTATTGACAGGCTTAGCCACGGGCATGCCCTCAATTCAAGATAAAATTTTGGCACCTAAATTACAGCCAAAAATTAAGTTAAGTGTTTCCAGTTATTCTTACTGGCATTTTAAGGGTGATAAATTTCCGATTGAAAAGGTGATAGATGATGCGGCAGCTTTGGGCCTGGAAGGGATCGATGTGTTGCACCGACAAATGGAAAGTGAAGACAATGCTTATTTACAAAAAATCAAGAAACATGCATTTTTGAATGGTATTGCATTGACCTGTTTATCCATCCATCAAGGTTTTGTGACTCCAGATAAAGAAGAGTTGAAAAAACATGTAGATCATACGATTCATTGCATTGAGTTGGCTTACAAAATGGGGATTCCTTGTTTACGCTTAAATACAGGTCGGTGGAATACGATTAAATCATTTGATGATTTAATGAAAAACAGAGGAGTTGAGCCTATTTTGCCAGGTTATACAGAAGATGATGGATACAAATGGTGTGTGGAAGGGATTCAAAGATGTTTGGCCAAGGCAGAGGAATGCGGGGTGTTGTTGGCTCTTGAAAACCACTGGGGATTAGGTTCAACTCCCGAAGGAATGTTGCGAATTCATGATACCGTTAATTCTCCTTGGTTGGGATTATTGATGGATACAGGAAACTTCTTGGAAGATCCTTATGATAAACTAGAAAAAATAGCTCCTAAAGCTAGCTTTGTTCAGGCTAAAACCTATTACGGAGGAGGCGAATGGTACTCCTTGGAATTAGATTACAAGCGGATTATCAATATTTTAAAGAAGGTGAATTACCAAGGCTATATTTCCATTGAATTTGAAGGTAAAGAAAATTCCTATTCTGGAGTTAGAAAAAGTGTTGAATTACTAAGAAAAGCCTTAGGATAGTTATCAATTTGTTGGACAACAAATCACTTTTTAAATCGTTCGCTCTGTGACGCGCAACGCTGTCAAGGTTCCGAACCTTGCCAGTGTTAGCCCGGAGCGAAGGATTATTTTTTCAAAACCAAGGTGTAAGAATCCGAAATCATCTCTTTCAAGGTGGCGAAAGTTAGTTGGCCATTGACTACTATCGTATTCCAATGCTTTTTGTTCATATGATAACCTGGAAGAACACTATCTGGAAATTCTTCTCTTAGTTCAATTGCCCGATCTGGGTCACATTTAACATTAAATCTCACAGGGATTTCATCTAAGGAGAGCAATAAAAACATTTTATTGTTGACCTTGAAAACCAAATTATCCGGTCCGAATGGGAGGCTTTCTTCTGTCTGTGGTAGACTCAGCGCGTAATCACGAATTTCTTCTAGGTTCATGGGATGCATCTGCCAAAACCTTGGCATAAGGGAATTGAGCCAATTTCTTTACTTGATAATAAGTGTCCAATCCTCCTGCACTTACACATTGGGCGACATCCAAATCTATGTGACCATCGGGGAGAAGAATGGAATCTTGAATGGAAATATATTGGATTTTGCCGACTATTAAAATGGTTTGGTTTGATTTAATCAAATGTTCTTCTTCCCATGTTAATCCTATTTTGACTAAACTATTCTTGACAAAAGGTCCATCAAATTCAGAGATTCTCTCTTCTTCTATGCCATATGCTTCAAATTCAGATTTTCCCAATGGATATCTAGCAGAGGTCTGATGGGCCTGCTGAACCATGGAAAGGGGAATTTGATTGAGTGTAAATCGTTTGTTGGCCTGAATGTTTTTATAGCTATGACTATCAGCGCCAACAGGTCGAAACAAGACGCCCATCATGGCTGGATTAGCACCAATGTGAATTACATTACTAAAAATGGCTAAATTGGATTGATGCTGCTCATCAAATGTCCCCATTAAATGAACCGCTTTTGCTCCACTTAAATGGTTGATCAAGTTCGTTCGAAACGATTTATCCATCGATTCGATGTCGGATAGAGTAGCTATCATACATTTAATTTTTGAAAATGGTGGAGGCTATTCCTTGGTTGATCTTGTAGTTAGAAAATTTTACTGTGATATCACCTGTCTTAGCTACTTGTTTTTGCGTATCTACCGTTTGGGTTTTATTGATATCTACCACAACGCCTTTTGGGACTTTAAATTTTTTGACATCCACCGTAAAAATAAGCTGCTCAGGTAAACCCCATTTGGCCTCAGATCCATAGACATAATCTGTGCTAACCGTACCATTACTTCTGGAAGTAATCTGAGATTTCAGTACCAAGTTATTGCTTTTATCTATCCACAATTTGGCCAAAATAACATCTTCGCTATCTCCATTGGGTAACAAGGTGATGATTTCCGTTTCCTTGTTTTTGATCAATTCTTTGCCTGTACTGATGGCGTTGAATTGATCTTGATGAGCCAACAATAGTGCCAAATCACCAAAGCCTTTTTTTGGTAAAATAGCAATGCCCTTTGATTTCAAATGAAATTGATCTTTTTGCTTAAAATACAAAGTCGCATTGACAGGAAGTATTTTGATCAAAGGGATATTCGATTTGATATTTAGATCTACTGCATAATCCTTAACTAGGCTCCATTTTTGCTGAAGTGCCTGGATGGTTTTTTGCGCATCTTGTCCTATCACTTGGAAAAGTGTGCAGATAAAAAGACTGATGGTTAAGAGGATTTTCATTAAGCGCTGATGTCTTTTTTGTTGAATGTATAAATGGAAATGCCTAGGAAGAGTAAAATATGCGCCACTAAAATAATGACCGATTTGATAATTTCGGTTTTAGGTAATGGCTCTTCAAAAAAGTTTCTCCAAGAAGCCATGTGGGTCGTAAATAAAAAGGGTCGAATGGAGTCAAAAACAGAAACTTCCAAGGTTCCAATGATGGTGAAAAGGATAATAATGGACATGGTTGCTACGATGGGCCCAATGGAGTTTTCGGAAAAACATGACAAGCATATTGACAAAGATGCCACTGTTAATAGGGCTAAAAATGCCACAGCAAATCCGCTGAGATACCTCCATAATACATCATGCTCCTGTAAAATCACCAAGCCATCTGTATTCAACACAATCAAATCTCCCGTTCCAAAAAAGATTCTTCCAAAAATCAAGGCCATGATGCCTAACCAAATGATGATGCAGGCTGTATAAACGGCTCCGGCAATAAATTTGGAGAGTAGGAGTGTGGTCCGTGAAATGGGTTTAGTCATCACCATACGGATGGTTCCCATGGCAAATTCTCCGGAGATCAAATCGCCAGTCACCAAGGCCACTAACAAGGGGATTTGAACCAACAACATTTGCAGAATGATGAAGGCAATCAGGTTTCCGTTTAAAAGGTTTCCTTCAAAACTTAAGGTTTGTTCAAATGAGGAAGTGACAAATGATAAAATCGACAATCCATCCGATTTTAATGCGAACAAAATTACCCCCACCAGCAGCGTAATAGCCCCAATCCCGAGGTAACTTCTAGGTTTGGCAGCAATCTTGATAAACTCATTATATACGCTTTTAAATAGCATCTTGCTGTACGATTTTGATAAAATAATCTTCCAAACTGCGTTTGGACTCTAAGGAGTAAATAGCAATTTCATGTGAATTCAAGAGCTGACTGATGCTTGGTACTTGATTCCGGCTCAAATGAAATTCTAATTGATTTTCTCCTTTTGCTTGTATTTGAATCTCTGGAAAAGCATTTTTCAGGACTATCATGGCTTTTTCTTGTGGCTCTACCTCCAAACGTATGAAGAGGTTTTCTGTCGACATGAGTTCTTTCACCGAACCTTCCACCATCGATTTACCTTTGTTGATGATGACCATCCGATTAGCAATCATTTCAATCTCACTTAAATCATGTGAAGAAAGTAAGATGGTTTTTTGATGTTCATCTTTTAACCTTAGAATCAAGTTTCTGATATCAATGATTCCTTGGGGATCCAATCCGGTGGTTGGTTCATCCAAGACAATCAAATCGGGATTGTGCAACAGCGTTTGGGCTATCCCCAGCCTTTGCTTCATCCCATGAGAAAAACCGCCCACTTTGTCGTGTTCTCGGCCATTCAATCCCACAAAATCCAACATGGCATAAATTTCTTTTTTGCTAGAATTGGTTCCTGAAATTCGGGCGAAAATATCCAGATTTCGAAAAGCACTTAGGTATTTATAAAAATCAGGTTTTTCGACAATGCTGCCTGTCCTGCGCAAAATGTCCTCCCGATGGTCTTTGATTGGCAAACCAAATAAACGAATATCTCCAGAGTCGGCTTTTATCAAAGAAAGCATGCAGCGCATGCTGGTACTTTTTCCTGCCCCATTGGGTCCTAGAAATCCAAAAACATCCCCTTGGAGGACCTGAAAACTAACATCTTTAACAGCATGAAATGAGCCAAAGCTTTTGGAAAGGTGTTGTATGGATATGACGGACTCAGGCATGTAGGATGGAATATGCTTTTCTAACTAGCATTCCCTTTATATTGTTTTAAGAATCAAACTCAACAACCGCCTTGATCACCGCTTGCGCAGGATCTAAAAAGGATTCAAAATGAGTAGATACTTCTTTAAATTTAGTACGGTGCGTAATGAAGTCTTTGGTATGTATTAATCCTTTTTTCATACAATCCATTACCCATTCAAAATCGCTTCGAGTGGCATTTCTACTACTCATTAAAGTCCCCTCTCGCTTGTGGAATTCTGGATGGGAGAATTGAACATGGTCTAATTGTAAACCTACCAAAATGTATTTACCTCCATGAGCCATGTACTGAAAACTATGATCAATGGCTTTTTTGTTTCCTGTTGCATCAATGATAACTTGCGGCATATCACCCTGAGTTATTTCTTGCAAACGCGCCATCACATCCTCTTGACCTACTTGAATCGAATGTGAAATTCCCAGTACATTTCTACTGAATTTCAATCTGCTCGCATTCACGTCTAAAGCTATTACTTGTCCGCCCGCAATGCGCGCCATTTCCATCACTCCTAATCCAATAGGTCCAGCTCCTACCACCAAGACCCAATCATTCATTTTTATGTCTGCTCGTCGAACCCCATGGGCACCGATCGACAAGGGTTCTAATAAGGTATATTCGTCTAGGCTGAGTTGTTCGTCATAGACCAAAGCGTCAATTGGAACTTGCAAATATTCTCTCATAGCGCCATCTTCATGCACGCCCAGTACGCTAAGTGTCTGACAGCAATTGGTTTTGCCTTGTCGACATGCCACGCATTTTCCACAAGAATAGTATGGAATGACGCTGACGATGGCTCCGATGGGAATTTTTGAACCAGAACTAATTTCCACGATTTCGCCTACAAATTCATGTCCTAAGATGCGAGGGTAGGAAAAAAAAGGTTGTGTTCCCTCAAAGGCATGCAAATCTGTTCCACAAATGCCCACTTGTTTAATCTTAAGAATAGCCATGCCATCTTTCAATTTGGGACTTTCCGATTCTTGGTATTTCCATTCAAATGGAGTGGTACAAACAAGTTCTTGCATAGCTATTATCTCTTTTTACGTTTGGCCCAACGCTGTTCTAACATTTTAATGAAATAGCCACCCACCACACTTCTTGCTTGGAAACCTACTTGTTTCCCATTCGTTGTTTCATGCCAGTCACTCAAAGGAACGCGCGATGGACTTTCTAGCATGAATTGATAGATAGGATGTACCAAAGCCTTGAATTCTGCAGGTTTGTCAGAAAGGGTGGCCGTCCACATAATCCAATCACTTTTGGTATAGGTTTTTCTACTGTCCAAAGGCAAACCATAGGTGTTTTGTTTCTTTAAATAGTAGGCCATTTCTTTTTCGTACACATATCTCGGAAATAGATTGAGTCCTAATAATTTGTCCCAAACAAGGTTATACTTTTGACTCCACGTATTGTTTTTGTTGAATGTCAAGGCATAATGATCTCCTTCATCCGCCATTTCCATCCATTTTAATGCATATTTTTTAGCAATACTTTGCATGGAGTCAGCAGTGCTTTTCAAACCCATTTGTCGGGCCATTTGAGCATAAGACCCGATACCTACTATCGCTTTGATAGATAGATTCGCATTGCGGTCCAAATGTCCAGCAAAATCATCCGTACATAATTGATTGGCAGGATCTAATCCGTCTTTGACTAAAAAATCCACCCAGCGGGTTAGGGTAGGCCAATGTGCTTTGGCGATTTGTGTGCTGTTTTCTTCCTTACAAATGGCCGCAGTCAACAGAATCATATTTCCTGCTTCTTCCACCGGCATATCTTCTGGATAGGTTTGTCCATTCGCCAAAGGATAGGTACCAATGTCATGTGCCGGGAAAGGTTTTTTCCATTGGCCACTTTCACTGTAATAAATCAAAGGCTCCACCATACCACGCAGTAATTTGGTGTTATACATCAGGCTTAAAGGGGCCGAAGGATAGGTGACGTCCACCGTCCAAATAGAACCATTACTGAAGTTTTCTTTTTGAGGAAAAAGCACCTCGTTTTTTTCTCCTCGAACTAATTTATGTGCCGCTAGGGATTGTCGGTAGGCAGCTACACAAAGTTCAGCATATTCTTTTCCTCCAGCTTGAAGCGCTTCTTGATATAACTGTTTGTCGAAGTTT
This sequence comes from Aquirufa nivalisilvae, assembly GCF_003143535.1. Classification (GTDB taxonomy): domain Bacteria; phylum Bacteroidota; class Bacteroidia; order Cytophagales; family Spirosomataceae; genus Aquirufa; species Aquirufa nivalisilvae. Next base: position 2,503,258 of record NZ_CP029346.1, on the reverse strand, counting down.
TTACATTGACTCAGAATACTCGGATATTCTTGCGCAGCTTTTACTAGCAAATCATCCATGCTGGCAAAGTTCTTTTTCCACCAAGCTTGTAAATTTTTCTGGAAATATTGGATGGAATACAAATCATCATAAGCCAGCATGATGCTAGAATTTTGATTGGATTTAGTGGCGTTTACATCCCATGAGGCTACTAAATAATCCGTACTTCCTGATTCGCTGGAAGGTTTTTTTCCATCTGCAAGGCACATCAATTGAGATTGCGAAAGGGTCTTCAATTGCTGCGTGGCTTGATTAGTTGCTAAATAGGCATATCCCCAGTCGATTCGAACATCGTCGCCCACTTTATTGAGTACTTTTTGTTGATTGAGCCCCGTTTTCAAATAGCGAACATTGCCTTTTTTGCCCGTACTTACTTGGACCATTTGTTCTTTTTCATTTTTAGCTATATCCGAAGACATGCCAAAAGTGATTTTGGTTTTATGCGTTTTATTATCTGTGGATTGTATGCCAAAATTGATGTAAGAAACAGGTCTTGAAAGTAAATCAAGGTTAGATGCTAAGAGTGGAGAAAGGAAATTCACTTGTAATTTAACGGGTCCACAGGTGAACAGGTAGCTCGTCTGCGTAGCGGTGATTTGAACGGAGTTTTGTATCGCTAGGTTCGACTGAGTGGAGCGAGTTTGTTTAGCAAAACCGGCATCTAGCCAAGAATTCCCTACGGGATTCATGCAATGAATGGCCAAGATATTTTTGCCTTTTTTTAGCTTGCTTTTAATGATATCACTAAGTGGATAGTCTTTCAATTGCTTAGTATGGCAGTTTTCGCACGAATAAACAGGGTATCCGTTTAGGTAAACTTCCACGTCATCATCATGGCGCAGTTGAAGGATTAGTTGATCAATGTCGATGTCTTGTAAATCAAATGCTCGTCTTACCCAAATGTTTTTGGTGTTCCAAGGCGTATTCCATTTATTGTCCCAGCCTTTGCCAAAAGGAAGTTTGCCTTTATTCCAATAGGTATCATTGAAGTGGGATGTCATCCAATCCTCGGCTGGTTTGGTTTCCGTGTATTGCACCTCGATCGGCTGATTATTTTCGGCATGGGAAACAATGCCTGTGGAGGGATATTGCAAGGCCCCTAGGAATTGATAGGTTTTTCCGTCTACTTCCAATAGGCCCACTAAAGATTGATCCGAGCCAGTCCAATGCCGCGTAACAGACTGATTTAATTGATCCGTAAAAGACCAAACGCTGAAATAGGGGTCATGGGTGATGAGCGGATAGGCAGGAGCTTTATTGACTTGGGCTTGGGCAAAAAAGCCAAACAACGCTAAACTAGCGAACAGGAAAAATGATTTCATAGGGAAGATTTATGGAATTAAAGATAGGAAGATTCCAAGCATCTACAAAAGGCTAAAAAATTATCGATCTACTGATAATCTGTATGGGGATTCCCTTGTTTTTGATTGAAAAATGCTAGGTTTGTACCTAACGCTGTCAAGGTTTTAAACCTTGACAGCGTTGCGGGAATACGGTGAATTTCGCATTTTTCCATAACCCTTCGGAACATGCCGAACAGCGTTTAAGCTAAAAAACGTTGGCTGAGGTTCTCGAAGCCAACGATTAATTTTCAATTAGGCACTCCAAGCCAACCCTTCCCGATCTATTCCACCGTCACACTCTTAGCCAAATTCCTTGGCTTATCGACATCCAATCCGCGTAATACGCCAATGTAGTACGACATTAATTGCGTAGGAATGACCGTTAATAAAGGCGCTAATAATTCATCGGTTTCAGGGACTTCCATCACATGATCCGATACGCCTCGGATCGCTGTGTCGTCCGGATTGATGATGGCTATAACTTTGCCTTTGCGGGCTTTGATTTCCTGAATGTTGCTGACAATCTTATCGTAATACTTGTCTTTGGTAGCAATGAATAATGTCGGTAAGGTCTCGTCCACCAAGGCGATAGGGCCATGTTTTACTTCTCCCGATGGATATCCTGAGCAAGGGATATAACTCACTTCTTTCAATTTCAAGGCAGCCTCCAAGGCTACTGGGAAATTATAGCCTCTACCCAAAAACAAGAAGTTGTTTGCTTCAGCATAAACTTGAGCGACTTCTTTTATCAATTCATGAGAGGATAAAATCACCTGAACTTTCTCTGGGATTTGAGATAATTCCACTAAATAATGCTTGTAATCGGCATCAGTTAATGTTTGCTTGGCTTTACCAATTTTCAAGGCCATCATGGCCAATACGGTTAATTGTGCCGTAAAGGCTTTGGTACTTGCCACCCCAATTTCCGGGCCTGCATGGGTGTAGGCTCCTGCATGAGAAAGTCTTGCGATAGATGACCCCACTGCATTGACTACCCCAAAAATAAAGGCTCCTTGTTCCTTGGCTCGTTCGATCGCCACCAAAGTATCTGCCGTTTCACCACTTTGGGAGATCGCAATAATCACATCGCCTGAATGTATGATGGGGTTCCGGTATCGGAACTCAGAAGCATATTCTACCTCTACAGGAATCCGACAAATCGTTTCGATCATGTATTCGGCAATCAGGCCAGCATGCCAACTGGTACCACAGGCCACAATGATGATGCGTTTCGCTTGGGTGAACACCGATAAATGCTGGTCTACACCAGCTAAGGTTAAACTTAAGCTCGCAACATCCAGTCGACCTCGTAAACAATCCGTTAAACTGGCTGGCTGATCAAAGATTTCTTTCAACATGAAATGATCAAAACCTCCTTTTTCTATTTGAGCCAACTCCATATCCAATTGTTGGATATAAGGTGTTACAGGCTCATTACCTAGGTTTTTTAAGATGATGTCATCTTTGGAAATAATAGCCAATTCATAATCATTGACATAAATAACGCTCTTGGTATATTCAATGATGGGTGAGGCATCCGAAGCTAAAAAGTGTTCTCCTTCTCCTACACCTATCACCAAAGGACTACCTTTTCGGGCAGCAATTAATCGGTCGGGAAAACCTTCTTCTAAGACAATTATGACATAGGCCCCAACCACCCTTTTCAAGGCTATGCGCATGGCCTCTTCTAAAGTAGAATGGTTGTTGATTTGGATGTCTTCAATGAAATTAACCAATACTTCGGTGTCTGTTTCACTTTTAAACGTATAGCCTTTTTGGATTAATTCAGCCTTTAATGAGGCATAGTTTTCGATAATTCCGTTGTGCACCAAAGTGATTTTACCACTATTGGATTGATGTGGATGGGCATTGGCATCGGTGGGTTCTCCGTGGGTTGCCCAACGCGTATGACCAATTCCAGCATGTGCTTCTTGCAAAATAGGGGCATTCCATGTTTCCAACTCACTTACTCGGCCCTTTTTTTTGTAGGATTCAATTTGATTACCATACAAGGCAATTCCAGAACTATCGTAGCCCCTATATTCTAATCTTTTTAATCCTTTTAATATGATCGGATAGGCTGCTTGATGACCTATATATGCTACGATTCCACACATGCGATATAAAATTTATAATTGAATTATTTCTCTTTAGGCAATTGGAAGATAATTTTCCGAACCGCCAAATTACCCAAATTTCATTTATTTTACCAAGTTTACTGGTATTAAATTACCGATTGGGGATTTCAATAATAGTACTTTTTTTATATGTTCGCTAAATGGCTTAGAGTGAATGCTAATGGTTTTTCAATATCTTCATTTTTCCTTAAAATGATACCATAGGACAGGCTTTTTTCTTATTTAAAGGTCAATTAGTGTGCTTATTTTTTCTTTTTCTTTTTGAAAAGACAATCTTCTGGTTTCGATTTAACAAAATAGGTTTTGTAATTCAAGGCTTCTGGATTCATGCACCCTTCCAAATTCAGGATTTCAATGTTCTTGAATTCCACCGGATGGCTTTCACTTTGTAATGAAATACTTCCTTCTTTTATAAGCTCTCCCGACTTCCCGAAAATCACATCTTGTCCACTTACATTTCCGCCACCTACTTGTGGTCTCTGATAAGCTAAAACTTCTTTTCCATTGGAATAATGACGAATCAAAGAATCTCCTAAAACGAGCACCTCCGCTTGTACCCACTGATCGCCATGAAAGGTTTCCGACTGGGAATTGATGCAATGTGGCGTAAATAACTTGCCATTCATTTCTACATTAGTCCCCGGAGTACACAAATTACAGGTCGTTCTTTTATCCTTTCCGTTTCCTCCCAATAATTGCACTTCGATGGACACAGGAAAGTCTTGCTTCAAGCCCATGCTTTCAGCCGTTTGTCCATGCACCATTATCCCACTGTTTCTGATAGCCCAACCTGGTCCTTTGATGGCTTGTTCTCCTACAAAACGGTAATTCAAACGGATGCGGTAATAGCCAAACTTTTTCTTGTAAAAAAGGTGACCAAATCGCTCATCGAAATTGGGATAGGCCGCAGAATCATAGCGTACAACCAATTTTCCATCCTCCACGCGGAAGGTATTGCCATAATTGACTCCGGCAGGAGAATTGCGGATTTTAGGTGTCCAATTTGTCAAATCTTTACCATTAAACATGGATTCCCAAGCTTCCTTAGAAGCGTTTTGTGCTTGTGATTGAAAAGCGAAGATGCTTAGAAGTAGCAATAATTTAATTTTCATGTTTCAATAAGGTTAAAAAATGTTTGCCTAAAATTCGGCCTTGGGTTTGTCCGGCTTGTATGCCATCCATGTAATGAATACCGCCGTAAAAACGGGAAATGCTGGCCTCTTCGGCGGCGGCTTCAAAAGAAGTAAAAGAACGATCATCAATCCCATAGCGTTTTTCTACGGTATCTGTATAGGCAAAATGAGGGCCAAAAAAATGCGTTAAAACAATGGCCGCTGTCGTTGATACCGTGGAATGTCCACTTGGGTATTCTGGAAAAGGCGGCGTTTGTAAAAAGGGTTTCCAAGTAGGGTCAATTAATTTGCGGATGGCAGTTTCTGGACGGATACGGTGACTGTGGTATTTTTCTCTCCAGCATAACCAAAAGGCATCCATCAAACTGGTGGCTAAAGCCGTTCTGATTTCTAGACTTTTTCCAAAGCTTGTATTGTTTTTGGCACTTGCTATTCCTGCAATTCCCATCCAATGGGCCCCGGGGGATATTTTTTTCATGCCAATCAATAAGTGGCCTTGGTCATTCAGTGCAAAGGGATTACAATCCCAAAATGCCGCAATCTTTAAATTAGCCTCGGATTTCTTTGCCTCATAAACCGCTTTACTTAAAGCATAGAAGTTAGAGGAATTGGATTCTGAATAAGGAGCTGGTGCTGGGATTTCTTCAATCTTATTCGTGTCTAAACTAAAACTTCGGATGCGGTAAAAGTAGGGTTCAACTGCCGGAAAATACCCAGGAGGCGTGCTGTACCATGAGCCAGCCGTTTTCTTGGGAGTGTACTTCGGGAAATTGCTCAACTTATTATATCCATCTGCTTTGGCATAAGCTAAAATTCCTTTAGCTACAGCTTGGGCTTTTTGGGTAGAAGTTTCAATGACTTGATCCGATAAGCCTAGTTGACGACAAGAATCAATGTAACGCGCTTCAAATTCTTTCATTCGGCCTCCCGAAGGTTGCATTTTTTGAGATACTTCCATCATAGCCAATATGGCTGTGAACTCGGGTGCTTCCACAGGCTTATCTTTTGTGAAGGAAGGATAGCCATTGAATTGATATTGAAATGCATTCAGGCTAGAATCCGCTTCCGCCATGACCTGATAGCCAGCTAAACAGGCATAAGAGAAAAAGCGCATAGCCAAGGGAGGATTGCTGACATCATGAATCATCATTTCTGTCATTTCTTGGACTACTTTATCTATTTCAGTTCCTGAGAATTGGATTTTCTTAGACTCAGATTGACAAGCCCAACAAACCAAAAAGGATAAAAGAAGGATGGTTTTTTTCATCGTTTTGCCGCTTTAAATGGGAAGATACCTCGTTGGTTAATTCCGATGAACAATTGATTTCCTAAGACCTGGATAGACCGAACATCGCCTTGTAACCAAAGTCCTGCTTTTTGAGGAGAAACAGCCTCATAGCTTAAATTTCCTTTGGATGTTAAGATTAAACCTGAATTGGCATCCATTTTACCAATCCTTAATTTGGCATGATGCATATTGCCAGCTAACACAATATCCAGATCATGCTGGCCATCAATGTCAAGTATAGCGATGGCTGAAATAGGGGAGGCTTGTACTTCCCAAGGTAATTTGACTGATTCAAATTGACCTTTGGAATTCAATTGAAAGAGGGAGGTTTTTAATTCAGTAGCTTTCCAAACTTGTTCTCCTTTTTGCTCTTCTTCCGTAATAATGTCCGACAATTTGGCTTCAGCAAAACTTTGATAATCTGTGAAACGAGTACGCATGATACTCATTTGGTCCAATAATTCATCGCGTGTCATGAAGGGCACAGACTCTCCTTTGACATAGGTACATAAAATAGGGTCGATGGAGCCATTTTGGTCATAATCCTTGTAGTGCAATTCCATGGGCTGCTCAGTAGAAGCTTTCCATTGACTATTTAGACCTAAATTACCTACCAATATTTCTTTCTTCCCATCCCGATTCAAATCTTCAATTCGAATGGTATTCCATAATCCTTGAAGAGAATTTTCGAAGAAAGTAGCAGTGCTTTCTTCAAAAACTTTATTATTCAGCGTAAAGATTTTGATCGGCATAAATTCTCCTACCAACACCAGCTCTTTTTTGCCATCTTGATTTAAATCGTCCCAAGCTGCATCGGTCACCATTCCAGCCTGTTGAATAGCTGGGAATTGCGCGCTAATATCTTTGAATTTACCAGCACCTTGATTGAGTAGAACAAATGACTTAGGACATGCGGGATAGCTTCCAGGAATGACTCGTCCGCCTACAAATACATCGGGTAATCGATCTTGATTGATATCAATGATTTGAATAGTGGATTTGCTAACTCCTTGACTAGGTAGAGGAACCGTCGATTTTTTGAAATTTCCTTTTCCATCATTGATGTACAAGCGATCAGCCAGTTTCGCATCATTTGCTTCCATCAATCCATAGCCACCACTGACTACCCATAAATCTAGGTCACCATCTCCATCAGCATCAAAAAACTGGGCATCACTATCCTCAAAACCGATGTCCTGACTCATCGCCGAAGGCGTTCGTTTCAATTCGCCAGAGCTTTGTTGTAAATATAAAGTAGCTCCTTTGCCAGCCTGATTTCCAACAAATAGATCTTCTAATTTGTCTCCATTCACATCACCTGTACTTTGGCAAGGTCCTACATAGGATAAAGGAATGGTAATTTGGGTTTGTCGTTTAAAATCATTGAATTCATCTGATGAACCTTCAAAAGTTTGCAACGTTTTTGCCTGAACAAATAATGGACTTTCTTGATTTTTAGCTTTGAAGGCAATGGTCTTCGCATCAGATTCTTTTAAGGTAATTTTGGCAGTTGTTACCTTTTTGATTACTTGAGATTTACCTGAATTCCAAACAATGAACAGAGAATCGGGGGCCTTACTTCCTAAGCCGACATGAAGCAAAGGTGAAACACTAGATTGATATCCGCGATACAGGTTTTGTTCGAAATATTGGGTTTTCCCACCTTGATAAATCCAGATTTTGGCTCCTAGACCTAGGGTATTAAGTCCTTCTCCTTGTAGTTCAATTTGAAGGTTTTTATTTTCTTTTTTGAGCTCATTGCTTTTATTCTCAAAAATAAAGGCTGGTTTGTTGATATTATTCACAATCAGCTCCAAGTCGCCATCTCCATCCAAATCAGCATAGGCAGCACCATTACTATTGGAGGTATTTTCCATTCCCCAGGCTTTGGTTACCGAATTAAAGGTGCCATTCTGCTGGTTTTTAAACATGTAATTGCTGATGTTGGAAGCCGGCATTTTTTGAACTAATTCCAATACATTTTGCCTCTGAATGGATGCTTGGTTGTTTTGAACATAATCCCCCATGTATTTAAGGAAATCCAGGTTGGTATAATCCCTCAAATACCCATTGGTGATATATAAGTCTTTCCAGCCATCATTATCATAATCTGCAAAAAGAGCGCTCCAGCTCCAATCTGTATTGGAGATTCCAGCCAATTGCCCCAATTCATGAAATTTAGGTTCTTGTGTCGTTGGGTCAATGCCTTGGTTGACTTGCAACATATTTCTCATGTATTGATGTCCAAAACCCACAGCCACATTGAAATTGAATTTCTCGTAATTATCTGGAGCCATCAAATTCTTTTGCCTCATATTATCTTCTGGCAACATATCCAAGGTTAATATGTCCGCCAAGCCGTCATTGTTGATATCGGCAATGTCATTTCCCATGGAAAAGTGGGAGGTATGTCCCATGCTTTTCTGAATGACGTTTTTGAATTTTTTACCTTGTTGGTTGATGTATAAATAATCCGGAATGGTATAGTCGTTGGAAACATAGAAATCCAACCATCCATCGGCATTGACATCCGAGATTCCCACAGCTAAACCATAGGAAAGGGAAGAGCTTGTAATCCCCAAGGAAGTGGTCATATCTTCGAAATGACCTTTTTGTTTTTGAATAAAGAATCGTAATCCGCTGTTAGGGTCTTCTTGTCGAAGTAAATCCGCGGTACTGGATTCATCTAAAATGGGTAGAGATTTAGGATTGTGATTTACCAAAATCATGTCTAGATCTTGGTCTTTATCATAGTCAAAGAAAACGGCCTGTGTACTGTTGGCAGGGCTATCTAAACCATAGGCAGCGGCCTCATCTTTAAACAATGGGACGCCAGCTGCATCATTTCCTTGATTGATAAATAATTGATTGCGTTTTTTATCAGGAGGTAAATTTCCTGAATAACAGAGGTAAATATCTAATTTGTTATCTCCATTGATATCCACCATGGAAACGCCTGTTTTCCATGGACCTGGCCTGCCCGTCACACCAGCTACATCGGCTACTTCTTTAAAAACCAGATTACCTTGATTGAGGTACAAATGGTTGTTTTCCATGTTACTGGAAAAATAAATGTCTTGTTTTCCATCGCCATTCAAATCCCCGGTAGCTACTCCACCTCCATTGTAGAAGTATTCATACATCAGAACATTGGTGTTTAAACCTTCTTCAATTTTATTTTCAAAATTGACATGGCTTTGCTCGGGATTGAGTAATTGAAAAAGTTGAGGTTCAGGATTGCTCTCTAGATCTGTTTTTGCCTTTTGGCAAGAAAAGCTAATGATAACAAGCAGGAGAGCAAAATAATTCTTCACGAGACAATATAGATAGATAATGAAAAAAGGAAATGGTAAAGCATTTCTACTTTACCATTTCCTTGTAAATATACTAGATTAATATCCAGGATTTTGAACCAATTTATTATTACGGTTCATTTCATCACGATGGATTGGCAAGAAGTACATCTTGTCTAACCACGTTCTGTTTTCTTTACCTGGATCCATTTCAACTACTTTATATGAGTAATCATAGCTGCTTGGATCATACTTATATAAGGTAACTGTTTTGCCTGGTTTCAAAGCACCAAAGACATTGATGATTTTTACCTTAGCACCTAGGGTGTTAGTAGCAATCATCCAGCGACGAGCATCATGGTAGCGATGTTCTTCAAAGGCAAGCTCAACACGACGCTCGTTACGATAACGCTCACGCAAGGCATTGCCACTTTCAGTAACAGCAGGCATACCAGAACGGAAACGGATTTTATTCAACCAAGTACGGGCTTCAGCATCTTGACCTAATTCAATACACGCTTCTACATAGTTCAATACAGCTTCTGTATAGCGGAAGATAGGCCAAGGGATTTGTTGCCAAGTATTTTGGTCTACAATAGAAGGGTTAGGATCGGTAAACTTACGGAAATAATATCCTGTGTAGCTACCATTCCAATCTTCTACGGTACTCTTACGTGTATCTAAACCAAAATAAGAAACCTTACTTGATCCAGAAGAAAGTTCATATTGACCAGTTTGAATTTGGTTCAATGGGTCTTTAGAGGCCACGTCTGCCGTTCTTGGTTTCCAATTAGCTCCATCATACAATAAAGTTGCATAGAAACGTGGATCACGATTGTCATAAGGACTTGCTGCATGATTGGTATTAGACCAAGAGAATTTAGATCCATCCATCATTTCGTAATCATCTACGAAGTTTTGAATAGGAGCATTTCCAGCCCAGTTATGGTAGCCATTTGGACCATTGAACAAACCGATACGACCACCATTTTCCTGCTTAGCATTGATAAAATAACGAGCAAAGATGAGTTCTTTTTCTCCACCATTTTTAGCCAATGAGTTATTTTGGTAGTTCGTAATCGCATCATTTTTCTCTGCAGGGGCAGATAAGTTTAATGCATTACCAAATCCAGGTAAATCCAATACCGCTTTAGCAGCATCTTTGGCTTTTGTCCAACGAGCAGCACGATCGCCAGAAGTATATGCTAAAAGAGCTGGCGTAGGAAAAGCAGCCATCGCAGTTGATTTAGATTTAGCTGTCGTTGCATCATATAAATCACTTGCTCCGTATAAAAGGATACGTGATTTTAATGCTAAACAAGCTGCTCTACTTCCTCTACCACCCGCCAAAGATTTACCATTCAATAAAGCAGCAGCTTCATCACAATCTTTCACGATAAAGTTGATACATTCTTCCATGGTATTTCTTTGAGTTAGGAAGTCGGTATCCGTTAAAGCATAAGCTTTATCCACAATAGGTACACCACCATAGTAGCGAACTAATTGGTGATAGAAATAGGCACGCATGAATTTAGCTTCACCTGTTAAACGCTCCACTAGAGCTGTTGGGAAGGTCGTTGCTTTTTTCAAGTTGGCTAAGGCCAAATTACATGCACGAATACGGGTGTACATGTTTTGCCAGCTAAGTGTACCATTCACCCAACCAATATCAGCAGGGTTAGAGCGTGATTCCGTGATAGTAGTAATACCACGTCCCGGGTGAGTAAAGGATGCTTCATCCGTTAGAGAAGCAAGCATTTGCTCGTCAAATCCACCGTTGCCCAAACCTCCGTACAATTCTGTTACGAAAGCTTCTGCCAAGTTAGGATCAGTCCAAACAACTGATTCTGACAGCTGGTCTAGCGGCTTTGTGTTAACAAAATCGTCATTGCAGCTGGTTAAAACGGTACTAAATAATGCTAGTGCAATGATTATGTTTCTTTTTTTCATAATGAATACGATAGTTTATGAGTTAAAAAGTAGCTGTTAAACCTACGTTTATGATTCTTGACTGAGGATAATACTGTCCTGTTGAATTGGTTGATTCTGGATCGTATACTTTCAATTTGTCAAACGTCAACAAGTTCAAACCATTCGTGTAAACACGACAGTTTTTCAAACCTATTTTAGCCAAAGCAGAAGCAGGAATGTTATATCCAATTTCTAAGTTTTTCAAACGAATGTAGTCGCTACTACGTAACCAATAAGTATTGTTACCTGAATAGTATTGGTCACTACGGTTAGCGATACGAGGATGCTCGCTGCTTGGATTTTCTACTGTCCAACGATTTTGGTAAATATCCAATAAGAAGTTACCAATGTTTCCAGATTCACCAGCACTCACATACTGTTGTGCACCAGCTGCTCCTTGGAACAATACCGTCAAATCAAATCCTTTGTATTGAGCGCCTAAGTTAAAACCACCTTGGAATAAAGGCAATTGAGTGAAGTCATTACGCACTTGATCATCTGGAGTGATTTTTCCATCACCGTTGTAATCTTTGTACTTCATGTCACCCGGACGTAAGGTATTTACGATAGCCTTGTAGTTGATGGTGTTCGCATCAATTTCCGCTTGATCTTTGAATACTCCATCATAGATGTAAGCTTGGTATGTGTACATAGGCTTACCTGTGGTTCTTTGCCAATCTGGAGCGCCTGGAGCTTCATCCCAGAACAAAATTTTGTTCTTAGCGTAACCTCCGTTTATACCTACATTGAATGTTAAGTCACCAATTTGGTCACGGTATCCCAAAGTAAAGTCAAATCCTTGGTTAGAAACCTCACCAATGTTTTGAGCTGGAAGAGTTAAACCAGTCGACTGTGGTACAGAAGCATTTTTTACCCAAAGGATATCGGTTCTTTTGTTGTAGAAATAATCTAATTCAAAAGTCAATTTATTGTTGAATAAAGCTCCTTCTAAACCAATATCTGAGTTAGTAGCAACTTCCCATTTAATATCGTTGTTCGGGATTTTAGTTTCAAACAAGGTCTTAGTTTCAACGTTTCCGATAATGTAAGATCTAAATCCGTAAGTAGATAAATATTGGTAAGTAGCAATTTGGTCATTACCCATTTGTCCCCATGAACCTCTTAACTTTAAGTAGTTGATAACAGGCAAATCGTTTTTGATGAAATTCTCTTCCGACATCACCCATCCTGCCATAACACCAGGGAAGAAACCATAACGAGTTTCTGGAGGGAAAATATCAGAACCATCATAACGCCATAAGAATTCTGCTAAGTATTTCTCTTTGTAGTTATAAGCCACACGACCGAAATAGTTTAAACGAGCTCTTTCATAAGCACCACCACCGTTGTTTTTCTCCAAGTCACCACCAGCAAACATCTGATCTAAAGCCGTTGAGATGAAGAAACGACGGTAAGCATTGAAGTTATCTCCATTAATTGTTTCACGGTTAGTACCTGCTAAAACTGTTAATCCATGATCAGCGAATTTTCTCTCATAGGTGAAAATACCTCCTAACAAGATGTTTAATTGCGTTTCGTTACCCAATGTTAAACGAGGCTCAGCTGGACCACGCTTACTAGCTACTAAGATAGGAGTTACTCCATCTGCTTCGAAGCCTGTTCCTTTTTCATATAATGTCCATGGAGTCTCCCAACGTTTCGTATCTCTGAAACGCTTGTCAATAGCCGCTGTTCCTGTAAATTTCAAACCTTTGATGAATGGAATCTTGATATCCAATTGTCCATTAGTTTGGAAATAACTTTGTTTATCACGGTCATAACCAGTCTGGTTGGTTGTAATAACTACAGGGTTTTCACCATTTTCAATATCTGGACCTGGGCGACCATCTGGCCAGAAAGCTGGCTGGTTTGGTTTTCCACGCATTTGCATACGGAAAATAGCACTGGCTGGCTTAGTTGGGAAGCGACGGTTTTCTTCACGTCCCAAAACACCAATGGATAAGTTGACATTTTCATTAATTTTTGCATCCAAATTCAAACGAAGGTCATATTGTTGATATCCCGTAGCTGAATTTTTGTAGAATGCATCTTGGTTTTGGTATCCCAAAGAAGCCAAGTATTTAATGTTCTCTCCGCCACCGCTCATTTGAAGGTTGTGACGAGATTGAGGAGACCAGGTTTTTAAAGTAGCACCATACCAATCTGTATTAGGATGTAACCACGGGTCAGAACCGTCGTTGTACAACTTCATGTCGGTAGGAGAATAAGGGGCTTTGCGGCCATTGTAAACACCAGTTTCTTTATATGCTTTAGTAGCATCTGCCCATTGGCTTACTGGCAATTGGTAAATGTCCAAGTCATTCAACATACCTGCATATTGTGCGGCATTAGCTAATGCTGGAACAACTGTTGGTTGAGAAAAACCTTGGTTAAACGAGTAAGATAATTCAGGTTTACCTGATTTTCCTTTTTTCGTTGTGATCAAAATAACACCATTGGCAGCACGAGCACCATAAATGGCAGCTGAAGCATCTTTCAAGACAGAAACCGACTCAATGTCCGCTGGGTTAATACGGTCTAAACCACCCGCTCTGTTAGGAATACCATCAATTACGATTAAGGCATCACTATTGTTCAGGGTGTTTGCACCACGAATACGGATGGAAGATCCATCGTAACCAGGCTCACCACTACGGTTAACAGCAACGACACCGGCCATTCTACCAGCTAATGAGTTACTTAAGTTAACACTCGGTGATTTCTGAAGTTCATTTCCTTTGACAGAAACAACTGAACCAGATACGGTAGCTTTTTTCTGAACACCATAACCCACCACAACTACTTCGGATAGGCTTTTGGCATCTGGTTTTAAGCTAACATTAATAACACTCTGATTTCCAACAGTTACTTCTTTAGGTTCGTAACTCACAAAAGAAAAGAGCAATTTACTTTGAGCGTTGGTAATGCTAATGGAATACTTACCATCAACATTGGTCGTAGTTCCTTTACTTGTTTCTTTGAGGATGATGTTGACACCGATGAGCGGTTCGCCTTTTTCATCGGTAACCGTACCAGTTACCGTAGACACTTTGCCTTGACCCATGGAAATCCATGACATCGACAACAAAAATGCCAAAAGCAAAACCGCATTACTGCTAATAAATTTTGTTTTCATACAAACGATGGTTAAATGGTTAATCGACACAATAGGTCTATTGGTCGACGGAATTAAGGCAGAAATATATAGCAACTATTTTGAAATTTTACTACATGAAGCAAGAGGTAAATCATTTATTTATCTAACGGAAAGGTTTATTTGGCGGTAATTTATTGGAATAGTACAATATTTAGCAATTTTAATGATGCAGTTTAAGTGCAAATAAGTGCTTCTAAATACCCATTTTTCAGGCACTTAGGAGATTTTTGAACGTATATGTATATATGTTTGGCTTTTTTGCTACTTCAAATTTTTCAAGAAAAAGGTCAATTCTATTTATTAAAATTTTTTAAGAAATTGTTTGTAAAGTTTTTTTACATGCTGTTACGTAAAGTCTAAATTTAATTTGACACCAATAAATTCACACTATTTTTTTCCAATGGCCTAGAGGATATCACCTTCGATTTCCGTTGGCTCCATTTATAAGGAGAACCATGGGTCTTTTAGGAATCTCTATTAAGCTTCCAATTAAAGAAGGACAGAAATTGTTTTTAAGACGAGCCTGTGTCGATCTATTCCATCTAGCTGATTTTGAGTAGGATATGGTTTCTTATTTAAAATAATTCTAAATAATATCATTTCTTATTTGGAATTACTCTAAATAAGAAATAGCTTTGTTTATTATTTATAATTAGTCTACATAAAATTAATACAATTAACATGCCTAAAAATAACTTGAAAATGCATTTTGCGTGGCTTTTAGCCATATTATTGGGATTTTCTTCCTGTGAAAATAGTCCAGAAGTGGTCCCAAATCTTCGTTCAAAATTGGACTATAGTCTATTAACTACAAGCACTCCTTATAAGCAGTATTTCATCGATGCTAAAGGAGATACCACCGTGGATTTTAAATCAGGAAACACTCGATACAAAATGTTCCAAGCATTGAACTATTATCTTGGAGCCGCTGTACGAGACAATAAGGCATTAGATGCCAATTTAATGAAAACCATGTTTGCCAATTCTGGAAATTCATTTACAGATATTACTAGCTTAAAAATTGTTGGAACAGATTTAAACACATCCGGATTCTCTTTAAGAAGTATTACAGCATCATCTAAATCCAGTAGTGAGGCCGAATTAGCTCGCACTCGATTGGATGCTTTATTTGGAGAAATGGCAACGGTGAGTAATTCTTTTGCGAATACTGCCTCCAAAGGAGTAGCTGGTAAATTGGGAACTTATTTAGTTGATGCCAAAGGAATTGAAACAGCCCAAATCATTCAGAAATCCTTGATTGGAGCTTTACAGATTGATTATATTGGCAATGTATTGCTAAATACGGGTTTAAGTGCTGATAATTATACTGTGGTTTCAGGGAAGAAGTATTCTGCCTTAGAACATAATTGGGATGAGGCCTATGCTTTATTGACTCTGAATCCCATCTATTTAGCTGGTTCTACAGATGCAGTTCGTGGAACGTCAGAATCATTTTTGGGTTCCTATATCTGGGAATACAACAAGGCCAACTATGCCAATTTTCACATGGCATTTTTGAAGGGGCGTGCCGCTATCGTGAATAATGATATAACTGAATTGAAAAAGCAAGCCGCTTTTATCCGAAATGAATCAGAAAAGGCCATCGCTTCTGCTGCGGTAGGTTATTTAGCTAAATGGAAGTCAGGAACTACCGATGCTGCGCGTGCGCATGCTATTGGAGAAGGCTTAGGCTTTATTTATTCTTTGCGATTCTGTACTTCATATAATGTTGATGCCAAATTTTCAGATGATATTTTGAATGCCCTGATCAATTCGCCTAATGGTTTTTGGGACTTAACTAATGATAAAATTAATGCGGCCTCTGAGGCCATTAGTACCAAGTTTAAATTATAATACATACCATAATGCCATGGATTCATCTAATCCATGGCATTTATTAATCTGAATTATTGAATGAAAAAGTATTTATTAATTGTATTGACAGGATTGATTTGGGCATGTGGAAGCAATGGAACGGGAACCGATGAACCAACTCCACAAGAAGATGGGAAGGACCGAAAAGCCATTCTCATTCATTTAGCCGATCATGTTATTATACCATCCTATGCTAATTTCAAATTGAAATTAGATGCGATGTTAGCCAAGTCGGATGCATTTACTAGTCAGCCTAACACGGCCAACTTACAAGCTTTTCGTTCAGCATGGATTGAGGCTTATATCGAATGGCAGAAAGTTGAATTATTTGATTTTGGACCAGCAGAAAAGCAAACGATCCGTAATTTTTTTAATATCTATCCAGCCAATGAAATCGGGATTCAGTCTAACATAGCAGATCCTGCTGCTAATTTGGAAGTTCCGGCTTCGTATGCGCAACAAGGCTTTCCTGCTTTGGATTTTTTAATTAATGGGGTGGCTAAAACTGATGAGGAAATTGTAGCATATTATTTGACTCCAATTGAAGGCACCAAGCGAATTGCCTACATCAAAAGGTTGACAACTAGGATGAACTCATTATTGGATAAAGTAATCAACGAATGGAACACTACCTATCGCGAAACCTATGTAAGTAAAACGGGCTTAGATATTTCCTCTTCTACTTCTTTAATGATTAATGGATTTGTTCTTCATTATGAGCGATTTATTCGATCAGGTAAATTTGGAATTCCTTCAGGAGCCATGTTAAATGGAGTAGTAGCTCCGGAAAAAGTGGAGGCATTTTATAAAAAAGATATCTCCCTGGTTTTGGCAAAAACAGCACACCAAGCCTACGTTGATTTTTTCAATGGAAAAGCCGTGAAAACAGGTTTGGAAGGCCCATCCATTAAAACCTATTTAGATGCATTGAAGGCAAAAGACAGTGCCACTGGTAAAAATTTAAGCGAGATCATCAATGCTCAGCTAGAAGCAACTAAGTTAAAATTAGACGTATTGAAGCCTGATTTATATGAAGAAGTTAAAACTAATAATCAGGCGATGGTGAACGTTTACACCGAGATGCAGAAAACGGTACGCTTGCTGAAAGTGGATATGACTTCTGCCATGAGTATTACCATTACCTATACAGATAATGATGGGGATTAATTCTTACCTCAAAAAAACAAGTTCAGCAGCCCCGTTGGCTGTATTTAGAGTTTGTTTTGGGTTTATGTTAATGGGTAGTTTAATCCGCTTTTGGGCCAAAGGTTGGATAGATTCCTTGTACATAAAACCGACGTATTTTTTTAGCTTTTATGGCTTCGAATGGGTCAAATCTTTGGGAGAATATACCTATGTTCTTTTTTTGATTTGTGGGTTATGTGCTTTTTTTGTGGCTATCGGGCTTTTTTATCGAGTAGCCATCATTGGTCTATTTCTTAGTTTTTCTTACATCGAATTGATCGATAAAAGTACCTACCTCAACCATTATTATTTCATCAGTTTAATTTGTTTGCTTTTAGTTTTTCTACCCGCTCAGGTCTATTTTTCAGTAGATTCTTATCGCAACAAACATATACGAGCTCAATTCATTCCTCAATGGAATATTGATTCCATCAAACTCATGATGGCCATTCTATACTTTTATGCAGGTTTGGCCAAGGTAAATAGTGATTGGCTTTTTCATGCGCAACCTCTAAGTATTTGGCTGCCTGCTAGAAATGATATGCCCATTATCGGTTTTTTGTTTAATTATGCCTGGATTCCTTACCTGTTCTCCTGGTTTGGATGTCTGTATGATTTGAGCATTCCTTTTTTACTTTGGAATAAAAAGTTTCGAATATGGGCATATGTAGCCGTTATTGTTTTTCACGTACTGACTGCTTTATTATTTCCCATTGGGATGTTTCCGCACATCATGATGGTGGCAGCTTTGATCTTTTTTTCAGCAGACTTTCACCAAAAAGTAATTGACCGATTAACATCAATCTTTAGAATACCATCAACGTGGCTACATGATAATTCAAGCTACCAGTCTCCCCGATTTCTACATGTTGGCTTTGTGGTGTTTTTTATATTTCAAATGGCTTTCCCATTTAGATACCTGGCCTACCCCGGCGAATTATTTTGGACAGAAGAAGGCTACCGATTTTCTTGGCGAGTTATGCTCATGGAAAAAGCTGGTTATGCTCAGTTTACCGTGAAGGGAACAAATGGCCTGCAAGCCGTTGTCAATAATAATCTTCATTTGAGCACTTTGCAAGAAAAAATGATGAGTACACAACCCGATATGATCTTACAGTATGCTCATCACTTACGCGATTATTATGCCAATATGGGCTTTACTTCTCCTCAAGTATATGTAGACTCTTATGTAGCCTTAAATGGACGATTGGGGAAACCCATGATAAGTCCGCATACTGACTTAGCCAAGGAGCAAGATTCTTTTTCTCATAAAACATGGATATTACCCTTCAATGATACGATCAAAGGTTTTTAACACATTAGCATTTTGTTTAGTAGGATTTGGGCTAATGGCTCAATATAGTATTTCAGGGAAGATATATTTGCGCAAAGCGGCTATTCCTTTAGCTGGATGTCAGGTATACTTGAACCAAGGAAATCCGATGACTCAAAGCAACGAGAAAGGGGAGTTTATCATTAAAAATGTAGCCCGAGGATCTCATGTCCTTCATACTTTATCTCCGAATTTTCAATCCATCCAACAAGAAATTAATATTCAGAATAAAGATATCACGCTAGAACTGTTTGTGGACTCCTTGGATGTCACATTAAATGAGGTGTTGGTTACGCAAAAGCAAACGGATTTTGGATTTACACGCATGCGCGCCGTGGAAAGTCTAGGAATTTATGAGGGCAAAAAGACGGAAGTTATTTTACCCGAACAATTAGTTGCCAATTTGGCCACGAATAATGCCCGACAAGTTTTTTCCCGAGTAGCTGGATTAAATATATGGGAAAATGATGGAGCTGGTTTACAGCTAAGTATTGGAGGAAGAGGTTTGGACCCAAATCGTACGTCCAATTTTAATGTGCGACAAAATGGCTATGACATCAGCGCGGATGCATTAGGATATCCTGAAAGCTATTATACGCCACCTATTGAAGCCGTTGGAAGGATTCAAATTGTTCGAGGAGCAGCTTCTTTGCAGTATGGGACTCAGTTTGGTGGATTGATCAATTTTGTGATGAAGAAACCTGTACTTGATAGGAAACTAGAATTAGTTGCAAGACAAAGTGTAGGTTCATTTGGTTTTTATAATGCCTTTACGAGTGTAAGCGGTACAAAAAATAAGTTATCCTATTATACTTTTTTTCAATACAAAAGAGCAGATGGTTGGAGACCCAATTCAGATTTTGAAAGCTATAATTTTTATGCCGATGTTGATTATCGATTCTCAGATAAAACCAGTATAGGAATTGATATTACGCACATGAATTATTTGGCACATCAACCAGGAGGACTGACAGATGCTATGTTTGCGGAGAACCCGCGCCAAACCAACCGAGAGCGAAATTGGTTTAAGGTAAATTGGAATTTATGGGCGCTTCATTTTGATCATAAGTTCAATTCAACAAATGAGTTTAATCTGCGATTCTTTGGGCTTTCGGCATATCGTAAATCCTTAGGATTCCGCCCTAATCGGGTTGCGAGTATCGATGATAATTCAGAAAGAGATTTAATTACGGGGGATTTTTCCAATTGGGGAGCAGAAGCCAGGTATTTGAAGCGTTATTACGTTGGTAAAAAATTATTTGTCTTTTTGGCGGGAACGCGTTTTTATCATGGATTCAATCATAGTGTCCAAGGACTAGGCAGTCGGGGTAAATCAGCGGATTTTGACTTTATTAATTCAAAGGAAGGAATTGCCAATGATTATAGTTTTCCCAATAATAACACGTCCTTGTTTTTCGAAAATATCTTTTACTTAAGTGATAAATTCTCCATTACACCTGGTTTGCGTTGGGAATACATTCATACTCGCGCTGATGGATTTTATGGTAATATACAATTTGATTTAGCAGGAAATATCATTTCAGCTACTAGAACAAACGAGTCTCGCACGAATGAACGATCTTTTGTTTTAGGAGGAATAGGTTTTAGTTATAAGCCAAGTTCTCATTTGGAATGGTATAGCAATGTGTCACAAAATTATCGATCAATCACTTTCAGTGACATGCGAATTGCTAATCCTTCATCCGTGATAGATCCTGATATGAAAGATGAAAAAGGTTATTCGGTGGATTTAGGTTTGAGGACCTATGAAACAACCTGGTATAATTTTGATATCAGTGCTTTTTATTTGAATTACAATAACCGAATTGGAGAAGTGCAGTTTTATGATGCTAGCAATCGTGTTTTGAGAAGGAGAAGTAATATTGGTCAGGCGGTTATCATGGGCTTAGAATCTTATGGTGAAATTGATCTATTACGCTGGGCACTTCCAGAGGAAGAGGAGGCGAGTGCGGTAGTATTTGCTAACATAGCCTATATTCAATCTGAGTATAAGGCAAGTCAGATTGCAGGTATCGTAGGGAAGCAAGTGGAATTCGTGCCCAAGGTTAATATTAAAACGGGATTAAGGGTAGGGAATAAAAAATGGAAAGCCTCTTTTCAATACACGTATTTATCCGATCAATTTACAGAAGCCACGAACGCCAGAGAAGGAGGAGTTTCTGCGGTAGTGGGTTTAATACCTGCGTATAACATCTTGGATGCGGGAGTTTCTTATCAATTGGGTCGTTATAAAGTGGAGGCGAATATCAATAACCTGGCAAATACCATGTATTTCACTCGTCGTGCCACTGGCTATCCAGGACCTGGAATTTTACCATCAGATGGTCGAAGTTTTTATCTAACAGTTCAAGGAAAATTCTAACGCTGGCAAGGTTCCAAACCTTGACAGCGTTGGGAAAACGATTTTTATTTCAGTATTATTTTATGGCACGTTTTAATTATCAACTCATTGATAATTAAGGGTTAGTATCTGTTTTTGTTTGGTAGATTTATCAATAAGTTGATAAAATCGACCATCGAACAAGAAGGGGAGATGACAGCAGGTTTTAATTCAATTTGAACTTGATACTTTTACAAAAAATAAAACCTGCTATGAGACTTTTCCTAATTTGTATTACCGCTGTCAGTTTAGGGGTAGCCTGTAAAAATGCAAGTGAAAATATTACACCCACATCGAGCGTAGCTGTTCCAGCTGTGTATTCCAAAATTTATGGAGCTACTTCCATTACGAATGATGGGACTTACATTACCATTAAAACTACGGGTGTTCCTGACCATAAAAGTGCCTATTTTGCTAGTTCAAACGCACTGTACGAGGCGTTTACTGGGAAAACATTTGGAGGCAATAACTTTGCGAAAAACCCCAATTCCATTTCTACTCAATCATTTACTTTTAAAATACCTGTAAATCCACAAGTAGACGCATCACACAAGGCCACACCACTAGGTCCTATCGGCGTAGCGCTCAATGGGGTTCCTCTATTTAATCAATATGCAGGTCCTAGTCAACCTTTAACTAATGAGGTAAACGGATTTGATCAATATTGGGGCCATCCTCAGCAAACAGGATCTTATCATTACCATGTTGAGCCTTTATACTTGACTCAAGTGAAAGCATCAAAGTCATCCTTATTAGGGTTTTTACTAGATGGATTTCCTGTTTATGGTCCTGAAGAAGGAGGTCAAGTGGTGCAAAATTCTTCACTAGATGCATATCATGGTCATTCGCATAGTACTGATGAGTATCCCAATGGAATTTATCATTATCATATAACTAGTACAGATCCCTATATCAATGGAAGTGGATTTTACGGAAGTGCGGGTACTGTTTCTCAGTAGTATCCTAGCAAGTAGTTTTTTAAGCTGTCAACCTAAAGAAGAAATGATGGTCAATGCTACTCAGGCGAAAGTCGCTTGGGTTGCAGGGAGGATGACATTGAACAATGAAGTTTTTTCAGGGGCCCTATTTCAAATTTATCCGAATACAAAAGATACCGCTAGTGTGGAACATTATGTGCAAGGGCTAGAAGATGGAATATGGAGAAAGTATTATCCATCAGGCCAATTATATGAAATTAGAGCTTATGACCACGGTAAAAAAACAGGCACCTATGAAGCTTGGTGGGAGAATGGGAAACGGATGCGTGTATTTGAATTTGACAATGATGAATACCAAGGAGTTTGTAGGGAATGGAATATAGAAGGGCAATTAATTAGAGAAATGCATTATGAAAAAGGACATGAGCAAGGAGCTCAAAAAATGTTTTACGATAATGGAAAAATTAGATCCAACTACCTGGTCCTGGATGGCAGACGCTATGGGCTTTTGGGAACGAAAAACTGTCGAAATATTTCTGAGAAAGTCTTTAGTAATTAGCTTGCTTACTAGCTTAGCTGCTTGTCAAAGTAGAGATCAAGTATCGACCATTCCTTATTATAATAGTCCCGATTTTAGCCCACATTTTCTGGATAAAACAGAGGCGAAAGGCCAAATTATGCACCATATTGATCATTTTTATTTGAAGGATCAACATGGGAAAACTATTTCTCACGACAATATCAAAGGAAAAATTCATTTAGCACAATTCATTTTTACGCGATGTGGAAATATTTGTCCTGAAATGATTTCCCAAATGAAGACTGTCGCTAAAAAATTCAGCGCCAATCCTGATGTGGAATTATTATCTTATTCGGTAACTCCTTGGATTGATGACGTTCCAACCTTGAGAAAATTTGCTGAAGAAAAGCAAATAGACTCTCCCAATTGGCACTTGTTAACTGGCTCCAAATCTGTTATTTATAATTTAGCTCGGAAATCCTATTTTGCCGAAGAAGAATTGGGGTATTCCAAGGACAGTTCCGAGTTTTTGCATACGGAACATATGATTTTAGTAGATCGAGATGGCAGAATTCGAGGAGTCTACAATGGGACTTTACCTTTAGAAGCAGAACAATGTGTCAAGGATATGGAAAAGTTATTATCCGAAAATTAAAATTCTCTTTATTTAGAGGAAGAAATCGTCCATTTATTAGTCAATTTTTATTTCCTTTGGGCCAATAAACCTATTTAAATGATCGGCCACGAATTTCGGAATGCCTTGAGAAAAGGTAGTCCTATATATGGAACTCTATTGACTTCCACTTCCCCCAAAAGCTTTGATGTGGTACTAAGCCTACATCTGGACTTTGTGTTTTTATGTGCAGAGCATGTTTCCTATAATCCAGAAACCTTAAGTTGGATGTGCCGAGCTTTTAAAGCTGCAGGCATCAATCCCGTAGTTCGTATTTTAGAACCTAGTCCTTATTTAGCTACCCAAGCTTTAGATGCTGGTGCGGGCGCCATTTTAGTGCCCTATGTAGAAGATGAGGAGGAAGTACTACAATTGGTGGGGGCCGTCAAGTATCGACCATTGAAGGGGAAAAAATTAGCTAGAATTTTACATGGGGAAGAAAAACCTTCAGCTGAATTAGCTCAATACCTTCAACAGCACAATCGTAATAACACCTTGCTGCTGAACATCGAAAGTGAATCTGCTGTTAAGAACTTGGAGCTTTTTGCGCAAATACCTTCCATCGACGGACCGGGTGTCGATGGTTTTGTGATTGGACCACATGATTTATCAACGTCTTACGAAATGCCTGAAGCATATCATTCAGCAGAATTTATGGAATTATCTACCTCCATCATTAAAAAGGCGAAATCATTGGGTGTCTCCGTTGGTGGACATACGGGCTATCGAGGGAGCTTGGACTTGCAGAAAGATTGGGTCAAGGCTGGTGCAAATATCATGTTGCACTGTTCGGATATGTTGTTATTTGCCGATAAATTACAATCAGATTTGAATGAACTTAGGTTAATTCAAGGAGCAGAACAAATAACCCAAGTAAATTCAGAAAGTATTTAAATAATTCCAATTGCAGTATAAAATCTAAACCTTTTACCTATAAACCTTATGAAAATTATTCATTTTCGAAATCTTCTATTTGCCTTTGTTTTGTTTCTTCATCATGGGTTGCTTTCCCAAGTAGTTGATTTTTCCAAAGCAAGCATTGCCGCTTCTTCCGCCATAGCATCTCCGTTTAAAGAAAAAATGATAGCTGTTTTGCAGGAAGAAATAGCTAACAAGACTAACCTTAAATTATCGAGTAGTCCACAGGATAAATCGCCCTTATTATTGTTGGCCCAACAAAATAGCCAAGAAGTGAATGGTTTTACATTACCTACTTTGACCAAAGATGATCAACCGTCTATTCAAAAGGAAGGTTTTCGTTTAGTGCACCAACAAATCGGGGGGAGAGATTTGCTCTGGTTCATTGGGGCTGATCAGCGAGGTCTTTTATTTGCCATTGGTGAGTTTTTGAGAACCGCTGATTTAAGTAATCAAAAAATTCTATTTGATAAAAAGTATGAAAAATCGAGTGCGCCAATGTATGCCATTCGTGGTCATCAAATTGGGTATCGAAATACAGCCAATTCTTGGGACGCTTGGGATTTTAAACAGTTTGAACGCTATTTCAGGGATTTAGCCTTTTTTGGGACGAATGCCATTGAAAATATCCCCTTTCAAGATGGAGCAGCTAGTCCGCATATGAAAATTAATCGGGAAGAAATGCACATTAAAATGAGTCAAATGTGTCAAGCTTACGACTTAGATTACTGGGTTTGGACTCCTGCCGATGTTGATTTGGCAGATCCACAGAAATTCCAAGAAGAACTGAAAGCGCATATTGAATTTTATAAAAATTGTCCAAGATTGGATGGGGTATTTTTCCCTGGCGGCGACCCAGGAGAGAACCATCCTAAATATGTTTTGCCATTTTTAAAAGCAGTAGCTGCTGAATTGAAAAAATACCATCCCAAAGCAGGAGTATGGTTGTCTTTGCAAGGCTTTAACGATGAAGAAGTGAATTACTTCTATGATTATTTAGACCAAAATAAACCAGATTGGTTTACAGGTATTGTCACAGGTCCAAGTAGTCCTGATTTGGCATCTACACGTTTTAGATTAGACAAAAAATACCAGCATCGCCATTACCCAGATTTAACCCATACGGTTCGTTGTCAGTACCCTACGGAGAATTGGGATCAGGCATTTGCCTTAACTGAAGGTAGAGAGGTGACCAATCCTCAGCCATCCTATTACGCTAAAATTCATAATCGATTTGCTCCTTTTACGGATGGGTTTTTATCCTATTCAGATGGTGTTCATGATGATGTGAATAAAGTAATTTGGAGTCAAATGGCATGGAATACAGAAAAGGATGTTCGTCAAGTCATGGTGGAATATGCCCGATATTTCTTTGGCAATTCGGTAGCTGAAGCTGCTGCTGATGGAATTTTGGCTTTGGAAAGAAACTGGGTAGGACCTGTTGAAGAAAATGGAGGGATAGAAACCTCATTTGCTTTTTGGCAAAACTTAGAGAAAAACCATCCTGAATTAAAAGGAAATTGGAGATGGCAGCAATTAGTAATGCGTGCCTATTACGATACTTTTATTAAAAGGAGAAAAATGTATGAACAAGGTTTAGAGAAAGAGGCTAATTTGATTTTAAGTCAAGCTAAGGTATTGGGATCAGAAAAAGCGATGAGTTTAGCTTTAGAGAAAGTAAATCAAGCTGTTCAAAGACCTGCAGCACCAGAATTAAGACAAAAGGTGGTGGACTATTGCGAAGCATTGTATCAATCGATTGGTCTACAAACAAGTGTAGCTAAGTATAAAGCTAGTGGAGCCGAAAGGGGAGCGATACTTGATTTCATTGATTACCCTTTAAATAATCGCTGGTGGTTAGAAGATGAATTTGCAAAGATTCGAAAAATGGCTGATGAAGCGGCAAAGTTGGAACGAATTAACATCATAGCTACTTGGGAAAATCCAGGACCTGGCAGTTATTATGATAACATTTCGGATCAGTTAAAAGGCCCTCGAGTGAAAACGAAAACAGAAGATGCAACCGATGTGGCTTGGTGGGATAATGGATTAAGCAGACGGCGCTTATCAACTCAGTTATTCCAAAATTTCCCAAAGCTTGAATATGAAGATTTAGATCCTAAGGGATCTTATACCATTCGAATTTCTGGACAAGGAGATGCCTTATTGCGTGTGGATGGAGTGCGAGTTAGACCCGTTATATACAATAAAGGGGTAGAGGAATTTAAAGAATTTCAACTTAATCCTAAATTCATCAGCGATGGAAAAATTTCGATTTCCTTTGATGAACCAGAAGAGTCTCATTTAAATTGGAGACAGCACTCCAAGGTATTTGATATCTGGTTGTTGAAAAAATAAGTAGATAAACAGAAGGGCTTGAAATATCATATTTCAGGCCCTTTTTTCATTTTAATGAGTACTTAGAATTGTCATTCAGGCAGGTAAAGGTATTTGGTAGTCGTGTTTACCTAGTTGGTCTACCCTAGCCAAATATCCTATACATAAAATTGTACTTTGTGGGGACAAACCAATTTGACCATGAAGAGAAAAGTTACCCTATTGTTACTCATT
Organism: Aquirufa nivalisilvae; assembly: GCF_003143535.1. Classification (GTDB taxonomy): domain Bacteria; phylum Bacteroidota; class Bacteroidia; order Cytophagales; family Spirosomataceae; genus Aquirufa; species Aquirufa nivalisilvae. The sequence continues at coordinate 2,476,482 of NZ_CP029346.1, read as the reverse complement.
ACCTTTTTATTTTCTGCACCTATATGGGCTCAAAACCCCAGTGCTAAAGTCATCAATGATGAGTTTTTTAATTTTACAGATCTTAAAAAAATATGTGATTTACTAAAAACGAAGTATGGATTACAAATAGATATAGCAGAAGGAGTGTCTCTCAATGAAAAAATCACATACTGGTTTGATCACGTACCTGCAGATAAAGGATTTCAAGAAGCCTTAAAAGGTACTCCATTGAAATCCTATATGGATGATAATGGGGTTATTCATATCCTATTGAAATCCCAAAAGTTGAATTTGAATGATTTCAAATATGCAGCTAAATCAAACCTAAAGCCTGAAAAAGAAAATTTTAAAATAACGGGTAAGATTTTGGACTCCAAATCAGGAGAACCTTTGCCATTCTCTTCGGTGCAGATTATTTCCAATAGGATGGGAGTTCAAGCCAATGTAGATGGATTGTTTACTTTGCCCAAAGTTCCATCCGATACTTCCAGTTTATTGGTTAAATATTTGGGATATAGGCCCAAGGTCGTGTTTTTAAAACCAGGGCTGAATTTCAATAATTTAGAAGTAGAGTTAGATGCAGCCACAGGGGAGTTAGATGAGGTGGTTGTGGTCGGTGAAAAAACAGAGGTAATGAAGGCTAATGAACAAATTGGGATGTATAAAATAACCCCCAAAAATATAGCCAAATTGCCTAATGTTGGAGAGAAAGATATTTTTAGAGCATTTCAATTACTGCCTGGGATAAGCGCAGCGAATCAAAACTCTTCAGGATTGTATGTTCGAGGAGGTACACCAGACCAGAATTTGGTGATATATGATGGATTTACGGTTTATTATGTAGACCATTTATATGGATTTTTCTCGGCCTTTAATTCAAATCCGATCAAAGATGTTCAATTATTTAAAGGAGGATTTGAATCGAAATTTGGAGGAAGAATTTCATCTGTCATGGAAATTACTTCTAAAAATGGAAACAACAGAAAATTGAATCTGATTGGAGATTTAAGTGCTATGTCGGCCAATATCATGGCAGAAGGGCCTCTAAGTAAGAAATTTACGTTTCTTGTAGCTGGTCGAAGGTCTTGGACAGGGCCACTGTATACTAAGATTGCTGATGCCTTAAAACCAACAGCATCCAATAATACTCCTGGTGGATTTGGTGGATCAGGTGGAGGCGGAGGATTTGGTCGACGGCAATTTCAGTCGTCCGCAGTTGCATCATCCTATTTTTATGATTTAAATGCCAAGGTGAACTTTACTCCCAATCTAAAAGATGTATTGGCCCTAAGTTTTTACTTAGGAAATGATAATATGGACAATTCTCAAAATGTCTCTTTGCCTTTTGGGAATAGGGGTGGAGGCTTATCCAATTCAGATTTATCACAATGGGGAAATACAGGGGCGTCTTTTAAATGGTCTAGACACTGGTCTTCAAAATGGTATAGCAATACTTTACTTAGTTATTCGAATTTTCATAGTTATCGAGATAATACCAATCAATCTAATTTTGTTAGAACGAGTGGAACCACTCAGACGGTTAAATTTGGATCCTTGGAGCACAATGATTTGAAGGATTTCTCTTTAAAATCGGATGTAGAAGGGCAATTGACCGAATCCCATTTGCTAGGTTTTGGGATTCAAGTATCTGATTTGAATATTCAATATAATTATAGCCAAAATGACACGCTTAATATTATTGACAAGGTCAATAAAAGCCTCATATACTCTGCTTATTTGCAAGATAGGATTCATTTGATGAATCAGAAATTGGAGATAACTCCTGGGTTAAGGGCAAATTATTTTGGCGTGACTTCTAAAATTTATTTGGAGCCGAGATTATCAGCTCAATACTTTGTGAATCGCCAATTTAAATTAAAAGGAGCGATGGGGAATTATTACCAATTTGCCAAACAAGTGGAGCGAGAGGATATTCTGAGTGGAAGTCGGAATTTTTGGGTCTTGGCGGACGGAGTTGATTTACCCGTTACTTCAGCGAAGCATTTTATTTTGGGAGCTAGCTATGAAAAGGGAGATTATCTTTTTGATGTGGAAGCCTATTATAAGGACATACAAAACGATACCCGATATACCTTGCGATTTACTCCTAGAATTGGGGCTGGCCTAGTAGCTAGTGAAACATTTTTTAATGGTACAGGAACCGTACATGGGATTGATGTTTTACTACAAAAGAAATTTGGGAATTTGACAGGTTGGGTTGGCTACACGTTGGCTAAATCGGATAAATTAATTCCCGTTTTTTCACCTAACCCATTTCCATCCAATTTTGACGTAAGACATGAATTTAAAGTTGTTGGAATCTACAAATACAACCGGTGGGATTTTTCTGGGTCATTTTTATATGCCACAGGTAAACCTTATACATCCATCATTGGAGGCTATTCCGTTACGTTACTGGATGGAAGTGTGAGAGATTATACAGAACCTTCTACTACCAACGGGAATCGATTCCCAGCACAGCATCGTTTGGATTTAGCTGCTACCTATAATTTCCCAATCGGGAGTTTAACGATGTCTATTTATAATGTGTACAATCGAAATAATGTTTGGTACAAAAAATTCCAAACGGTGGTAGACCCAGATACTCAAGAGAGGTATCTGTCAGTTACGGATGTTAACTATTTAGGTTTCACACCCAACATTACTTTATCCATACATCTAAATTAATTTGTCATGCTTCGTTATATATCTATATTTTTCATATCCATTTTATTTGTTTCTTGTGCCGAGTTTGAAAATGGAGTTCAAGAGACTGATCCTAAGCCTGTAGTAGAAGGCTACCTTATACCTGGGGTGCAGGTGACCATTCGAATACATAAGGAGATTCCATATACCGCTGATTCTACTGCTAATAAAGAAGTACCCATTGATGGATTAGCGATAAAATTGACAGGACCGAATTCTTCAGTTACTTTAATTTCTAAAGGAAGTGGAATGTATCAAGCACCAGCAGATTTTGCTGTCAAAGTAGGAGGGGTTTATAGCTTGAATTTTGACTACCACGGAAAAGCGATTAGTGCCATTACTAAAATTCCATCAAAGCCCGTTCAATATGCAGCTGATAAAACAATCATTTCAAGACAAGCAGTCAATTTAACTCCAGGGTTCAATAATGGAACTCGTCCGGGTGGTTTTGGAGGGTCCGAAAACTCCATTACCTTGACTTGGTCAAACCCTGATAATGATTATTTTATTTCTGTTGTTGAAAACTTGGAGGTTAATCCAGTAGAAATCATCAAATTTCCAGTAGATACTACCCGAGTTCGTCCGAACATTCGATTTAGAAATGAACCAATACAAGGGACAGTAGCTGAGATTAGAAGCCAAAGTTTTCAATATTTTGGACATCATCGGATTGTATTGTTCAAGCTTAATCCCGATTATGTGGCATTGTATCAGCGTAATGGGAACACGACTCAAAATATTTCTACCCCACCAACTACGATCAATAATGGACTGGGTATTTTTACGGGAGTGAATGCAGATACTCTGTTTGTTCGCGTGATACCAGAATAACTTTTATGGTTGAGCATAAAAAGACCCTCCAAAAGAGGGTCTTTTTTTTGTAATAAAGAGTACACAATTTAAATAAATACTTGAAATTGTAGGGTTAAGCTATTTAAACGATTACCAGCTTTGACATCACCTTGATTAACTTGATAAGTGGGTCTACTTTGGAAATCCAAACTTAATTTCGATTTATGTCCTTGGATGAAATAGTTTAAACCAGCATTGAATGTCGTTGTCGAGTTATTCCCTAAACGGTCATATTTAGCGAATGTCGCAGATATATAGGGCATTAATCGATTGGATAAATCAGCTCGATTAGAAGGAAGAAGGTAGCCAATCTGGGTATAAACCACCGACCCTGTACCAAACATAGGATAGCTGTTTCCATAGACAGGTCCTTGTCCTGAGATGGAATTTGAAGCATTTAATGTAGTTCCCGTGGCTGGGTTCATTGAGCCATTGTATCTTAAATAATTCGTACCATAATTGGTATTGAAATAGCCTAAGTAAGCTGAAAGTGCTGCATGATTTTGTAAGGGAATATCTACAAAACTTTCAATGGCGAAATGTTTCATGTCTTGGTATAAAGTATCTCCTTGAGCAGATTTTTGCCACATAGCATTGGGTTGATATGCTCCACCAATGGCCACATTCACGATTTTCTTACTACCTAAATAGGTGCCTGTCATGTATGGTGTCGTGTGGTTTTCTTGATCAAAGAATTGATAGATCAAATATCCCTGCTGTTGTAAGGAATGACCTTTTTGAGAAAAGTTAGCATAGCTAGAACTGATGGCTGGAGGGGTTTGTCCATTGGATGTAATAGGGAAAGGATCACTTAAAATAAATCGATAATCCCAGTGCCCAATTTGTCCACGGGCATAAATACTTAATTTTCTAGAGAATTGATCAATTTGATCCACAGTGGTCTGAGCAAATACGGGTACATCCATCGTCATGATAGTACCAATACTTGGCTGCGAGAAACGTGAGATCCCAGAAATGATACTCAATCCTCCTCCAATCTTCAATTGATTACCAGATGAGACACGGTATTCACCTAAGGCATCATGGAAAAATGGAGCAATTTTCCGATTCCCCGTTGCATTGTATTGGGCATTAAAATTGTTTTGACCAAATTGAAAATACATGAATGTACGGTCTGTAATTTGACCATATAATTGCATTCGGGTTCTCCTTAAACCAATATCAAAAGATTGATTTTGAAGACTTCCATTTACGGTTGTTCCTGGATTATTGTCATTGAATCTAAACCAAGCTTGATTTAAAAATGTAACTTGAAAATAGCGAGATCCAGATTCGTTTAGCTTTAGTTTAAGTGCTTCTGTATCAGGTGTTTTTTGTGCTAAAGTGCTAAAGCAGGCAAGCAGGCTTACCCATAAAATAATGGTTTTTTTCATGGCGGAATAATGGGTTAGAACGGAATTTTACCGATCAAATGGAAAAGAAAATGGTTAAAGGGATTGAATGATAGCTTGTTGGCTATATTCGGTAATTACCAAATTGCTTGAATAAAGCGAGTAATCGTGATTTGATGATAGCAAAATTATCAAGAAGCGGAATTTCAGAAGCAGCTTCCGAAGCGTAGGTAGAAGTTGAAATGACCCGAATGGCAAGGTGGCTAGAAACCTTGTCTTGCTCTTCGTGTAAATCTTCCGAAATTTCTTCTTCCTCTATGGCGTTAAAGTATTGAACTTTGCCGCTTAGGCTTTGACTAAATTTGGATTTTATGGAGTTGGGATTCGCATGTGCAAAGGCGCCTTTACCCACGAATGTTAAGACAATCGAAGCAAAAACAATCAGAAAAATTTTCATTTTCTTGTTTGACATGGCCCAAAATTGCATTTGGAATTTGAATAAATCAACTAATATGGCTTTTTTTTAAAATTTCACTTAGTTTTAGCAAATATGATTTTTTACAGATTCTTAGTCATTTCGAATGAAAAAACTTCCTGAATTCATTTCATGCGCCATTTCTTCAATGGTTTGATGGTCAAATAAATACATGAAATTCTCTCGAATAGGTTTGTATTGATCGTGCATTGGACAAGGATTTTTTTCTGAACAACGATTTAATCCCAAGACACATTTGTCAAATAGTTCTCCTTCTCCCATAACTTCAACAATCGATTTGACTGATTTTTGTTTGGCAGACTCCGTGATAAAAAAGCCTCCATTGGGTCCTCTTACGGAGCTGATGACTTGATTATTTAAGGTTAATTTTTGTAAGATTTTAGCTGTAAAAAATTGCGGCGATTGGATCGCATCAGCAATTTCAGCTAAACCAAGCTTTTGTTGTTCCGAACTTTTTTGAGCAATAAAAATCACAGCTCTTAAAGCATATTCCGTTGCTTTTGAAAACATAAATTTTCTTTGAAGGCTCAATTTAGTAAATAATATTCATCAAAAAAGGTCTTTGTAGAAGCATTTGAAATGGTGAAAATAAATAAATATATAATAAAGGATAATATTGTCCTTTATTATATATTTGCTTTCAGATTTCACCATTAAACAAATCAACAGATGCCTACGATAAAAGAATTTACCTTGGTAGTGCCTGACCTAGAACCTAGATTAAAGCACTCCACTATTTTTGAACATTTTGATCAATTGGACGAAGGAGAATCATTTTTAATCCAAAATGATCATGATCCTAAACCTTTGTATTATCAGCTTTTAGCTGAAAGAGGGAATCAATTTACGTTTGATTATATCGAAAATGGACCTATCGAATGGTTGATTCGTATTCAAAAAAATCCTAAGCCAGCAGACTTACTGACATTAGGAGAATTCGTGAATCAAGATTTTCGACTAGCTTCATTTTTCTCTCAAAAAGGCTTAGATTTTTGTTGTGGAGGTAAAAAGACTTTGAAACAAGCCTGTTCTGAGAAGTCTTTGGACTATTTGGATATGCTATTTCAAATAGAAGAATTTAAAGCGGCCTCGCGCCAAACAAGTGTGCCCTATCAAGATTGGTCATTGGACTTTCTAGCGGATTATATTGTTAATACGCATCACACTTATGTTAGAAAACACTTGCCCGATATTCAGCTTTTTGCTGAAAAAGTTCAGCGCGTTCACGGTGATAGGCATCCTGAATTGATTCGAGTATATCAGTTAGTAGTGGAGATAGCAGAAGAATTGACGATGCATATGATGAAAGAAGAGCAAGTTTTATTTCCCTTTATTAAGGCCTTAACTCTGGCTAAGAAGACAAATGAAAAGCTCGCGCCTGTTCATTTTGGAACCGTACGTAATCCCATTCACATGATGGAAATGGAACATGAGCAAGTAGGTCACAATTTGGAGAATATTCGTACCCTGACTCAAAATTACCTTCTACCAGAAGATGCTTGTGGAACTTACACTGTTCTTTTTCAAATGTTACAAGCTTTTGAAGAGGATTTGCATATTCACATTCATTTGGAAAATAATGTCCTTTTTCCGCAATCATTGGAATTGGAAAAAGAATTAGCGAATTGATATGCAGCAAGGTAAGAAGTTTCTGAGTGATTTGAAATTGTATTCAGATTACTACAAATGGCTAGAACCCCAAGGTCGCTATGAGCGCTGGGAAGAGGCATGTGAAAGTATCATGGATGGTCACCGCTTAACATACGGGAGCTGTTTAGATGAGTTGGAGCCTTATTTGGAATCGGCATTAGAAAGTATGCAGAATCAAACAGTGTTAGCTTCCCAACGAAATCTACAATTTCGTCATGATCAAATACAGCAACATAATACCCGAATGTATAACTGTACGTCAGGTTATATTGCTAGAAATCGAATTTTTCAGGAGATTTTCTATTTAGGATTGTCAGGATGTGGTTTTGGAGGAGGATTGCTAATTCCATTTGTCGATAACTTAAGTCGGATACAAAAGCGGATCAAAGGAACCAAGACTTTTGTTATTGAAGATAATATTGAAGGTTGGGCAGATGCCTTAGGGGCTTTGATGTCTTCCTATTTTGTTGATAAACAGCCCTTCCCTGAATTTGCTGGATTTGAATTGAAATTTGATTATTCCCAAATTCGACCTAAGGGGGCCTATATCAAAGGAGGTTTTAAGGCTCCAGGTTCGGATGGCTTGAAGCAATCTTTGGAAAAAATAGAGGATTTGATAGAGAAATGGATCAGTATAGAAGGGGAGAAAATTCGCCCTATTTTGGCCTTCGATATCATTTGTCATGCTTCCGATGCCGTACTATCAGGTGGGGTTCGTCGGTCCGCCTTGAATATGATTGTTGATCCCAATGATATGGAGATGATTCATGCTAAAACAGGGAATTGGCGACAAGAGAATCCACAAAGAGGTAGGAGCAATAATTCGGTAATTTTGCTGAGAAATCAAGTTCAACAAGAGCAATTTGACTACATCGTGTCGCTTAATGATGGCGCAAATGATATTGGTTTTGTATTTGCCAATAGTTGGTTTGATATGTTTAATCCTTGTTTTGAGATCGTTAAAATCCCCATTCTTTTGCGGACTGATTTTTCTCAAATAGCCTATGAAGAGCTTAGCGATTTTATTGCGCAGCAACAAGACAAATTGGGAATTCAAGGATGTAATTTATGTGAAATCAATGCCGAAAAATGTGAAACAGAGGAGGCGTTTTATCGAGCTTGCATGGATGCGTCAATCTTAGGCACCTTGCAAGCGGGCTATACTTCTTTTCCTTATTTGGGTTCCGTTACGGAACAAATTTTTCAGCGAGAGGCTTTGTTGGGAGTGAGTATAACTGGTTGGATGAACAATACATTTTTGTTCAATGCCCCTATGTTGCAACGTGGAGCTCAGGTGGTGAAAGATACCAATCGGGTAGTAGCAGATATTATTGGAATAAATCCTGCGGCTAGAACTACTTGTGTGAAACCTTCTGGAAATGCATCGGTGGTTTTAGGTACTGCGAGTGGTATTCATCCTGAGCATGCTGAAAAATACTTTAGAATCATGCAATTGAATAAGGAGAGTACCACGGCCAACTGGTTGGTAGAAAATATGCCTTTTCTTTTAGAAGAAAGTGTTTGGTCCAATACAAAAAGTGATTTTGTCGTCTTTGTTCCTATTTTGAATCCCAAAGAAGGTCTTTTTAAGAAAGATATGAAAGGAGTGAAGCACTTGGAAATGATTCAGTTGGTTCAGGAAAATTGGGTGAATGCAGGAACCAATAGAGAACTATGCGCCTATCCACACATGAATCATAATACAAGCTGTACTGTCATTATGGATAATAAGGAGGAAATTATTGCTTATATCTGGCAACATCGAGAAGCCTTTACAGCTGTTAGTTTTATCTCAGATTATGGCGATAAAGACTTTAATCAAGCGCCATTTACTTCTGTGTTGGAATTGGACGAATTGATAAGTCTATATGGAAAAGGCGCCATATTTGCTTCGGGATTAATTGTTGATGGATTACATTATTTTGACAATAACCTTTGGCAAGCATGTGATCTTTTATTGGACCCTACGATGGTCTTGACAGGTACACGTGAACAAGTGTTGTTAAGAAAGTATTGGTTAAATCGAGCCAATAAATTTGCAAAGAACTATTTTAATGGTGATCTAAAACAAATGATTTATTGCATCAAAGATGTTCATCTATTTCACAAATGGGAAACCGTAACGAGAGAATTTAGAGAGGTTAATTTTGGAGATATTTTAAATCAACCTCAATATAAAGATATTGGAGAATTGGCTTCTATGGCTTGCAGCGGAGGTTCTTGTGAGATAACCCACATTTAAATACGAATCAAAAAAGAGGATGTTGATGTCAATATCCTCTTTTTTGATTTTATTGATGAATTAATAAGCGCTCCATCCACCATCAACAGTTAGTATTTCCGCATTCACAAAACTAGAATCATCGCTAGCTAAGAACAGAGCAGCTTGCGCTATTTCCGAAGCTTCTCCGGCTCTAGGGTTGAGTGCTAGACCAGTCATGATGCGGTCATTGACTAAAGGTGTAATTTTAGTCATGTCAATGGTCTCACTGATACTGGTATTGACGGCACCGGGTGCAATTCCATTGCACCTAATTCCTGATTTACTGTACAAATACCCCGTACTTTTAGTCAGTCCTACTAAAGCATGTTTACTAGAGGTGTAAACTGCTCCTGCCGCTCCTCCTTTTAAGCCCCCAATGGAGCAGACATTGATAATATTACCCTTTCCTTTTTCTAAGAATATTTTAACAGCACTTCTCATGGCTTTAAATGGCCCTTCGAAATTGACCTTCATAACCTTTTCCAACATACTATTTTCTACTTCTCCCACGGGTTGGAAATGATCCATGATGCCTGCATTATTGACCAAAATGTCTAAGGTTCCATAGGTGGAGACAGCGGTATTAATTAAATTATCTATGTCTGCTTCAATACTCATATTAGCAACAACTGTGTTGATTTCTCCACCAGCAGATTTTACTTCTTTGGCCAATTCGTCTAGTCGAATTGGATTAATATCTCCCGCAACGACTTTAGCTCCTTGCTGGGCAAAAAGCATAGCAATTGCTTTGCCCATTCCTGCTCCAGCTCCAGTAACAATGGCAACTTTATTTTCTAACTTTTTCATATGAATTGATTTTCTGAAAATTACCTAATAAATGGTGAAAACATGGGTGAATTTGGCAGGTATTGGTTAAAAAAAGAATGATTTTGCTTAGGTTTTTTCCCAACGCTGGCAAGGTTTGGAACCTTGACAGCGTTACAACGATTGGGCATTTAAATATGTTGTCCAATAACTTGATAATGAATAATTTGATACATTCGTAGTCGAATATCTACTTCCAAACTTCTTCCATATGTCTACAGAAAAGATATTATTTTCAGAGACTCAAAAGTTTAACCAATGGTGGCTTTGGGTCGTATTAATTGGTTTTTGTGCCTTTTTTTTGTTGGGGACATACAAACAGCTATTTCTGGGAATTACTTTCGGGGATAATCCTATGAGTAATACGGGCTTAGTAATTACTAATGTCTTTTTTGCAGTTTTTGTTTTATTATTCTTGATGTTGAAACTAGAAACTCAAATACAAGCCAACGGAATTTATGTTCGCTTCTTTCCTTTTCATTTTACATTCAAGTTTTATGCATTTGATGTACTTGAAAAAGTCTACGTAAGAAAATATTCTCCACTTTGGGAATATGGAGGATGGGGATTAAGATATGGGATGTTTGGAAAAGGAAAAGCATTTAATGTCTCGGGAGATCAAGGATTGCAATTGGAATTTAAGGATGGAAGTAGGTTGTTGATTGGTACCCAAAAGCCAACAGAAATAGCTCATGTTTTGAGTCTTTTAGGAAAGAGTTAGTTTTTAAATTTCCATAATGGATTTTCACAGCTTTGTTTAACAGGTCTTATAGGTCTGTCTGAATACATTTTTTGGCTTCAGGGAAATTCTTTTGTATTATTAAGCTATGAAAACTTCTATCAACAACTTAACTTCTCGTTTAAGCCAGCTTGTGCTAGGTTTAAGCCTAATGGCCACACCTTTGTTGGCTCAACAAAATCAATCTTCCACTGTCAATGCCATTGTCAAAGAAGCAACAGAGAATTCTCATCTCAAGAGAATGGCACATGAACTCATTGATGGCATTGGTCCACGCTTAGTGGGTTCTACCAAGATGCTACAAGCGAGCGATTGGGCAATAGGACAATATAAACAATGGGGAATAGATGCTCGAAGAGAAAATTACGGAACTTGGCGAGGTTGGGACCGAGGGATATCATCCATTGATATGGTTTCGCCCTGGATCAAATCCTTAGAAGGAGCCCAATTGGCATTTAGTCCTGCAACCAAAAAGCCTAAAACTGGGGAGACAATCATTTTAGCTGATGTAGCGGATTCTGTTGCTTTTAAAGCTTGGTTGCCACAAGTTAAAGGTAAATTTGTTTTAATTTCTATGCCTCAAATGACGGGTAGACCTGATTATAATTGGCAAGAATTTGCTCAAAAAGAATCGTTTGAAACGATGAAGAAAGAGCGGGAGGCTCAAATGGAAGCTTGGAGAAAACGTATATCTAAGACGGGTCTTACCAACGCAAAATTAGCTTTAGCTTTGGAAGAAGCAGGTGCTATTGGAATTGTTTCCAGTACTTGGTCAAACGGGTTTGGGGTCAATAAAATATTTGCTGCTTTTACTCGAAAGATTCCTACGGTCAATGTAGCCTTGGAAGATTATGGTCTTTTATATCGTTTAACTGAATCAGGTAATCAACCCAAAATTACAGTCAATACCCAATCCAAAGAACTTGGCACGGTACCCACATTTAATACACATGCTGAAATCAAAGGGACAGAAAAGCCTAATGAATATGTTATGCTTTCGGCCCATTTAGACTCATGGGATGGAGCAACTGGCGCCACAGACAATGGCACAGGAACCCTGGTGATGTTGGAGGCTATGCGTATTTTGAAAAAAGTATATCCAAATCCTAAACGGACTATTTTGGTGGGACATTGGGGAAGTGAAGAACAAGGCTTAAATGGATCAAGGGCTTTTGTGGAGGACCATCCTGAAGTTGTGGCAAACTTACAAGCCTTATTCAATCAAGATAATGGCACAGGAAGAGTGGTGAATTTGGGAGGTTCTGGATTTGCCATAGCAAAGGATTATTTAAGTAAATGGTTAGCAGCCGCTCCAGATACAATTAAAAATAGAATTAAAACCAATTTCCCTGGTACGCCAGGTGGGGGAGGTTCTGACTTTGCTTCTTTCGTTGCCGTAGGCGCACCTGGTTTCAATTTAAGCTCTTTGAGCTGGTCTTATGGTGCATATACTTGGCATACTAACCGAGATACATACGATAAAATTGTTTTTGATGATGTAAAGAGTAATGCCATCTTGACGGCAATTATGGTGTACATGGCGTGTGAGGAACCAGAAAAGATTTCTACCGAAAAGGCTGAATTACCCGCTGGACAAAAGTGGCCAAGCCAAGTGAAATCAAAGCGAAGTGGTGGTACCAATTAAGGGCATTTCTATTGATGTTAGAATCATGTGAATTTTAATTAAACAAAACCTATTGAAATGAAAAAAATCTTTTTTCTCTTGTGTTTACTTTTTTCTGTCCATCTGACTTTAGCTCAGCCCACAGAAAAGCAAATTAAAGTTCAAGTATCCGCAGATCATGCTGATTGGCTTTACAAACCGGGAGAAAAAGTGAATTTTTCTGTCGTAGTTTCCAAAAATGGAAGCCCCATTCCTCAAGTCAAAATTCGCTACGAAATTGGACCAGAGAAACAAGAACCTTGGAAAAAGGATAATCAAGTTTTAGCCAATGGGTCCACTCAATTAGACGGAGGGACGCTTACTTCAGCTGGTTTTCTTCGTTGCATTGTTATTGCCGAGGTAGAAGGGAAAGAATACAGAAATCTAGCAACGGTTGGTTTCTCTCCTAATTTATTACAAGCTACCGTGGCAAACCCTTCTGATTTTGATGCATTTTGGGATAAAGCGAAACAAGAATTAGCTAAAATTCCTCTGGATGCTAAAATGACTTTAATGCCAGAAAGATGTACGGAGAAAACCAATGTCTATCATGTGAATATTCAAAATTATCGATTGGGGGCTCGCTTGTATGGGATCCTTTGTGTACCTAAAAAAATGGGGAAATATCCTGCATTGTTGCATGTGCCAGGTGCAGGAGTTAGACCTTATGCCGGGGATATAGCCAATGCTGAAAAAGGAATGATAACACTTCAGATTGGCATACATGGTATTCCTGTTAACATGGACCCATCTGTGTATACTGATTTAGGAGCAGGAATCTTGAACGGATATCCAACCTATAACATGGATGATAAGGACCGTTTTTTCTATAAACGAGTCTATGTAGGCTGTGTAAGAGCCAATGATTTTTTAACTTCTTTGCCTCAATACGATGGCCAAAATTTAGCGGTTACTGGTGGTAGTCAGGGTGGAGCTCTTTCTATCGTAACTTCCGCTTTAGATAACCGGGTGAAATTTTTAGGCGCCTATTATCCCGCATTAGCAGATGTGACCGGTTATTTGTTTAATCGAGCTGGAGGATGGCCACATTATTTTGATAAGAACAGCCGAGCTGTCAATGAAACCAAAGCTAAATTAGAAACTATTGCCTATTATGACGTGGTCAATTTTGCTCGAAGACTAAAAGTTCCAGGCTTTTATTCTTGGGGATTTAACGATGAAACTTGTCCACCTACTTCTATGTACGCAGCTTATAATGTGATTTCAGCGCCCAAAGAATTGTATCTGGCCTTGGACACGGGACATTGGAATTACCCAGAACAAGTTGAGAAGATGACGAATTGGTTAACTGGTAATTTGATTAAATAGCTCCTAAGATTTGCTTTTTACTTTAAATGACCAAGTCAATAAGAACTCAGCTACAATGATTCCTTCTTGGTTGGTGGCGGTCGACTTGCAAATCATTTTGGTGCCTTCTCCACTTTGAATGGCAGCTTCAATGGTGTTTTGAATGGCTTCTCCGTCTTCACACGTGAATAAAATAATGCCTGAGGCTTTCTTTAAAAAGGAAGCCTCTATTTTTTCTACCAACATGCTGATAGCGGGTTTTCTTTCATAAACCTGGGAAAAAGCCAGCATGCCACAACTCATTTCTGCGGCCATGGCCTCCACGGCAAAATACATGGAATTAAAAGGGTTTTGGTTAAACCAGGATTTCTTCACTCGAACAACACAGGTTTTGTCATCAAAATGCTGAATATTCAATCCAGCCCAGAAAGCTGCAGATAAGCGTTGGAGTATAAAAAACTTGAATAAAATGGGATTGGTAATGATTCTTTGAAACTTGCCAAAAGATGGATTCATATAATGTTATCGCTTATTTAATTCGGGATGAAAATGTTTTTTTCAAAGGTATTTCATTTTCTGTACAAATTTCAAAATCGCTACTTTGAGTCCTATTCTGAGCTGTCGAATTAACGCCTTTCGACTTTCCTGCTGGGACCTCATATAAGCCTTTCTCATTTTTGATGGCCTCATCCCAATGGTAAAATAGATCCCACCAATTTGTTAGTTTTTGATTGTTATAGGTCAAATTATGGTTTAAACCTGGAATAGACTGCCACCAAAAAATTAGCCACTTTACTTGGGCATCCTGACTATAATCCGTTGTCTGATTGCGGCCGTAATTTTTGTTTACGAGAGAGTAAGGATAAACAATGTTTTTCCAGAGATCTCGATTAACCTTGGTAATTGCTCCTCCAGAGGCTTGCCAATCTAAAATATCACTACTGACTAAATTTGTATTATCATAGTCATAATCAACAGATGTATTGGGTGGAAAATGGGTCATGCCAACCCGATTTAACGGTAGGCCTGAGGAAGGCTTGATTCCTACAAAGTAATTCTTAAATAGTGCACTCCCAATGGCGGGCTTATGAACCAAATTCTCAATATAATTCATCTGAGCCTCAATCTGATGACCCCGGTTGTGTAAATTGGTATCTGCTCCACGATGGCCAGAGTTTCCGTATACGACGTAGGTATTTTTGTAAATAGGTAAATCATTTGGGAAATAATAGGAATTCGAGACATCACCTGTTGTAGGGCTCGACATATTGGATTCGGGGAAATTGTAATAAGTATTGGGGTCATTATAAGGTGAATTGACTACAGATGGGATTTTGTCTTTGACAAATGCATTGAACCAAATCTCTTTCACTTGGTATTGGTTAACTAAGGTATCCATTCCTAGTTTTTGGAATAGTTTATGGTAATCAAAGGTTTTAAGGCCAGTGATATAATTTGTGAATTCTACTTCATAGACATTGAAAAATTTAATAACCTTAAACCCAGCGTAGGGTTTAGCCTCTTGAGTGGTATTGTATTGTCTAAATCGAGTGCCTTCCTCTATGCCAAATTTGGTAATCTTTAATTCTCCTGTAAACCGATTTTTCGCTTCTTGTAATGTCGAGTTCTTTAATTCCCAGTAATCGTCTGGCGCTAAATTCATATCAAGATTAATGCCGTCTTTGGTTGGTAAAAAACTAATGACTACTACTGGCACCACAATGCTACTCGAACTTACGGGTGTCTTTAGAAACACATCAAAATCAGCCACATCTTCCACTGGACTAATGCTAATGGGATAAGTCTGACTTAGATTTTCAAGATCTATCTTCAGCTGAATTTGCCCACTTTTAATCGCCAAGAGATTCTGATTGGTAAGCTTAGCTACTAGGCTGCCATTGTCAAGGATGGAACTTGTAAATCCTTGTTCTACTATTTTCTTTGTGCCTGATTTGTAGCTTACTTTTAGCTTAATCGGGTAGTTTTGAGAAACAAATAAACTGCTAGGCTTATTTATTAGATCTAATTTAATAGGATAATCCGTTACGAAAGTGGCTTTGACTTGCACGGCTTTATCTACACGGATAGAACTGGGATTGGACTCGCTACTTAGATCGCCAGTCCAGCCTTTAAATACCCAACCATCGACGGGATTGGCTTTTAATTGAACCACAGTGCCAGAGGAATATGGTGTAGAGGATTGCGTACTGATGATGGTTTCATGAACAGTTCCTTGCCCATCTATTTCAATGCTTAAAGGGTAAGTTCTTTTTTCAAAATTAGCCGTGATGCTTTTGTCTGAATTCATATTCAGACTATATGGATTAGAAGTTCCAGAAATACTTCCGCTCCAATCTTGGAAAAGGTATTCGGGAGCAGGATTTGCCAATAGAGAGATCATCGTACCCTGCTCAAATGTACCTGTAGATGGTGTAACGCTTCCTCCTATGCTGGGAACAGCCACCACAGATAATCGATGCTCAATGGTTTCTTTCGAACAAGAAAAAAAGAATAGAGCTATTAGGCAGAGAATGACTTGTTTCTTGCACATGAATGGAAGATTATTTCGACTGTGTTAATGTAAGTGTCTTGTAAATATCTATTCATTTATTGAAAATTTACTGGATTCTGACAATTATCATTAAATTAACCGTCTAGCTGTGCTCAACTCTATGCAGAGCCCAATCTGAGTGTTTTTAAATTAAAAAAATATCCTATGAAACGAGTTTTTAAAATCATTGCTTGGACTTTTTTTGGCTTGGTCATTAGTCTTTTTGCTCTAGGTGCATTGTTTATGTACAAAGTGCAAAACGGTTTCCCAGTATCATATGAAACAGAAAAACCACTTTTAACTTTAGCGGAAAATCAACCAGCTATTTTATTGTTTTCAAAAACAACGGGTTTTCGACACGGTGAATCCATCGATGCATCTAAACCTATCATTCAGGCTATGGCTAAGAAAAATAGTTGGTCAGTATTTGAAACTGAAGAAGGAGGGGTTTTTAATGAGGAGCAATTAGCCAAATTCAAACTAGTCATATTCAATAATTCGACAGGTCGGGTATTGAATGATGAACAGCAATTGGCCTTAGAAAAGTATGTAGAAAATGGTGGATCATTGATGGGAATTCATGGAGCAGGAGACAATTCGCATCATTGGGATTGGTATGTAGATAATCTATTAGGTACTACTTTTTCTCACCATCCTTTAAGTCCTCAATTTCAAAAAGCAATAGTAACCTTGGAGGCAAAGGTTGATTCTAGTTTAAAAGCCAAGTTACTAGCTACTTGGGAAGGAAATGACGAATGGTATGTCTTTTTTAATCAACCTAAAGATGCTCAAGTAGTTTATTTTATTGATGGAGAAAAGATTTTACCTAGTGGAAATATGTTGTGGATGAAGGATAAGAATTTTGGAATGGGAAAATATCACCCAGTAGCTTGGCATAAAACAGTTGGCAAAGGAAAGACTTTTTATACTTCTATGGGACATTCCAAAGAGGTATGGGCTAATCCTGCCTTTACTCAACTAATCGAGCAAGGGATACTTTGGTCTTTAAGGAATTAAATTCTTAGTGGTTTATCATAAAAGCAAAACGGGTCAATCAAAGATTGACCCGTTTGTGAATAATATCATTAACCTACAAAAATCTTATTGACCCATTTGCATACCATCTTGGTTCTGATTGTTGTTTTTCTTCATGCTGTTCATGTTAAATTGTCCAAAACGGATAGACAAAGTAAGACGAATCATTTGAGGGTTAGACAATCGATAGTATTTCTGAGTGAATCCTTCGCCATAAGAGTATCTTGTGTTTCCTCTTGTTCTGAAGATATCATTAGCAGCTAAGGTCAAGGAAGCTAAATCGTTTTTCAAGAATGTTTTCTTGATAGCTAAATCAACTCCATAGAATGGTTCAATGTATCCTTGAGATGAGCTTTGTGCTTGTCCCATAGGTCCACCACCGCCACCACCTTGTCCTTGGTTTTGTGTAATTGGCATATTAGTTTTTCCTTGATAATCCATTGAAAGTTGGATAGACCATTTTTTAGGAAGTTGGAAGGTATTGTTGATTTTACCAAATACAGTCCAAAGACCATCTGTTACCTGAGCTTTATCAATGTTAGCTGTATTGATTTTAGAATTATACATGTTCACATTGGCTGTTAAGTCCCACCAGTTTTGAAGTTTATTTGTGTACGTTCCTTCAATACCATAGTTGATACTTGAATTGGCATTCACAAATGTGTTGATCAAATCCAATTTACCACTGATCGGGTTGATTTCTTGACTTAAATAACGAGTAATCAAGTTATCTGTATACTTATAATAACCAGACAATAAGAAAGTAGCTGAACCTTTTGTTTTGCTGTAAGAAAGTTCTCCCGAAGTGGTAAATTCTGGCACTAGGTTGGCATTTCCTCTGGTGATATTTAAACTGTCGCTATAGTCTACAAATGGAATAATCTGGAAGAAATTGGGACGGCTAACACGACGGGTGATACTTAATTGTAACTGATCGGTTGGAGTTAAATCTTTTTTCAAGAAGATGGAAGGGAATAAGCTTAAAGGATAGCTATTGCTGAAAGTTTGATTGGTATTCAACAATTTTCCATCATAACTAGAGCTCTCTGCACGTAAACCAATTTTATAAGAAATTTTGTTAGCTGTTTTTCCAGAAACAGATACATAAGCTGCATATACATTGTTTTTGTTTTCGTAATTGGTAGATGCAGATGGGATGGCTTTGTACACGTCAGAACCTACAGCTTTCAAGGTATTGTTATTTTCATTTACCAATTCAAAAAGCTGAGCTCTTACTCCCATTTCAATATTGCCATCATTCTTCAAAGGCTTCACATAATCCGTTTGGAACGTCATGAAGTTATTACTTCCAGATCCAATGTTTTTCTGAATTTGAGTACCAGTGATAGCACCGTTATTCAAATAGTGAGTAGTGTATGTAGCATCGTTTTTGTTAGTACCTCCAAAATAGTTGAAGTCCATGCTCAATTCTTCACCTGCTTTCGGATATGTGTGTTTGAATCCTAGTTGTAAACCACTAGGGTTAAATTCTCTAGATGATTCAGAAAGACGATTGCTAAATGTGGTAAAGTTGTTTACTGTACTAGTGATTTTGATATCTTCTGTTGGTGAAAACTTTCCACCACCACCAAAGAATCCAGCTAATGTTAACGTAGTTCTGTTTGTGGCAGCATAGTCAACACTGAAACGAGGGAAAAACATCGATCCTTTGTTTTTACTATTGATATCTTGGTAAACACTTGACTCAACACCACCAATGTTACTACTTCTTTGGCTGTTTCCTTCGGTATTGTTTCTCATGTTCATTTTCATGCCCATCAAAGTCAAGCTCCATTTATTTTGTTGATAACTGAAGTTACCCATGATGCTAGAACCACCAAAACGGTCTGCACTCAAATTCAACATACCATTGTAACCATTCTTTTTGTTTTTCTTCAATATAATATTGATGATGCCCGCCATACTACCAGAAGCATCGTATTTGGCAGATGGGTTGGTAATAACTTCCACTTTTTCAATGATGTCCGCAGGGATTTGATCCATACTTAAACTAGTAGGTCTTCCATCAATAAATAAAGTAGGATTGGCATTTCTAACTTTAACGTTTCCATCGATATCTACTTGAACGGATGGGATATTTCTCATTACGTCTACCGCAGTACCACCTGACGTTACTAAGTTTTGACCTACATTGAACGACTTTTTATCAATGTCCATTTCCAACAAGGCTTTTGTAGAAGTAACGACAACAGCTTCTAATTCTTTAGAATCAGATAATAATTTGATGTTTCCTAAATCTTTTTCAAATGCGGCCATCATTTTTGCCATAACAGCTGGATCAGGTGCTTGTCCAGGTTTTGGAGCAGAGCTTGGATCCATTTTAGGCATTTCAAATTGAACGGGAGCTTCGTAATTTTTATAACCAACAAAACTGATTTTCAATTTTAGACGAACATTCACCGGAATTTCCTTGAAGTTGAAATCTCCGTTAAGTTCAGCTTGTTGAGCTTTTACTAAAATGTCTTTGTTTTGTTTTGTAGCAGGATCTAATACGGTCTTAAGCAATACCACAGATGCAAATTCCACGGGTTTACCTTGCTCATCGACTACCTTACCGAAAATATGGCCACGATTAAAATTGGGAGCACTGTTTCCGCCGGCACCTGCAGGTCCTTGTGCGAAACTGAAAAAAGAGATCAGTGCAATGATGGATGTTAAAATGTAGTTTTTCATGGGTTGATTGTTAAACTGTTTTGTCTACTTAGAAGGGCTGCAATAATTCAAAATCTGGGTAGAACGGGTATTAATTTTTTAAAATTTCAATGAGTAAATGGGTTGATAATTTTATTTAGGGTTTAATCGGTGGTTGTCTTCTTAATAAATGTATCGCAAAGGTACATTGGGCTTCCAGGTTTGAAATTTTATTCTTCGCAGCTGGGAAATGTATAGATGAAAGATGAAATTGTTGAGAAAAGAAAATGTCATTTGAGAACGAAAAATTGGATTTGTACTAATTTGATATTTAAAATTTAATTTAATTTTTACAGTTTCTTTACGCTGTTTTTATCAGTCATTCTGATCAACACATGGTAATAATAGTCATGCTCATGTGCCTTTGGGAAAGCAAAGGTAGGAATGAAAAATTGAACAATTTACTTAAGGTCTAAAATTGTGTCCAGTGGTTTTTATGGAATGTAAGTACTTTGATTTCTTATATGGAAAGTATAAAAAGGCCTTATTTTAATTTTTTTAGAGATTTTTCACAAGTTGACTAACTAAAGGTGGTCAAAGTGAAAATCTAATTCGGTTATATTAGATCTTGTTCTTATTAGTGTGGGAATTGGATATTATCGAGAGAGCCTAGCTGGGTTGTTCGTAGATTAAAATGAAACTTTCGTCGCAATTGTGTACGTAATTAACAAGTCTTAACATGAATTAATTTGAAATATAGAAGATAGGCTAGACTTTGAATAGTTATAGTTAATACTTGTTAATTTATTAGATTGAGCATTCAGTTTTTGAAAGATCTGATGTCGTAAATTGTCTAGCTTATTTTGAAGATGGTACTGTATTTATCTCATTAATGGACAATAATTTTGAAATATATTTGCGAAATTTACGTGAGTATCGATACGTTCAATGGTAGATTTTAGCTACTAAGTTTTATTTACTTTCAAGAATTTTCTGAGGTAGAAATGTCTACCTGAATAATCGTTTAGGGTGCAGTAATTGACCCGGAATTTTTAAACCCGAATCCTGTTAATTATCAGGACTCGTTTTTTAATGAGGAAACAGAGTAAAAAGAAATATTTATTGGTGTTGGGTCGAGAAGCTCTGGACCGAGATAGTTATTTATATCAGGAGATTTTAGGGAATTTGCAGTTAGGCGGATTTGAAGTAGTTTTTGATCCGATGGATCGAATTCGATTTGCTTTCATGCGAAGGCTAGGTTCTGAGAATATGTTGATTAATCGTATTTTTCTGCCGCTTTTTCGAGCTATGTATGTTGTCTTGGTTCAGCGGCAATGGGTCGATTTCCTATTATTTATCATGAATCGTATTTCGAGTTTAGAATTTAGGACGAGAGTAGTGGCAAAATACATTGCGGGAATAGCTCCTCATACATCTCATTTAGTTGTTTTAGCAAGGTCAGCAGGCTCTATTGTCATTAGTAGTATAGCCAATCAGATAACAGTTGATCATATCATTTGTTTAGGATATCCTTTTAAACATCCAGAAGATGGAGATGCGGCATTTCGTACGGAGCATTTGGCTTGGGTAGAAAAACCTATGATGATATTTCAAGGAGAAAGAGATCCCTATGGAGGAAGAGAAGTCGCTAATCAATATACCTTATCTTCCCATATTCAATTGTCATTTATCGACGTTGATCACGATTTCCTCTTAAAAGAAAGTGATTTGCTCCTAGTTAAATCAGAAATAGAAAAAGTCTTAATGTCAAAGCAATAGGTAAAAGGTTTTGATTAAACGGTTTTTACGTATATATGTAATCGTTCATAATTTCATTGAATCTATTTATCTTTTTGAACATAATGTATGAAGTATTTATGTATTTTGATGGAGATATAAATGGGATTTATTTTGACAAAGAAGAACCCTTTAAATCTTAGGACCCGTGGCTTATTGTTAATTTAGCTATGTATTTATCAAAAAATTAAAAGTTTTAGTAAACTCAGAAGTAATGCATCCTTTGACTATTTCGTCGAAGGAATTTTTGTTATTAGGTCGGAGCTTTTTTCTACTAAGCTTAGCAATCTTCGGCATAAATATTGTTATCATTTTTTTGCGAAACCGAACGGTTGCTTATATATTTGCAAACGAACGGTGTCAAATAAAATTTGTTAGATGAGAAGAGATATTTTTCAGGCAATTGCAGATCCAACAAGAAGGGCTATTCTTACCTTAATTGCTTTGCAGGCTATGACACCAAATGCAATAGCCGAAAATTTTAATACGACTAGGCAAGCTGTATCCAAGCATTTACGTATACTGAGCGAATGTGAATTAGTTAAACAGGAACATCAAGGAAGAGAAATTTATTATTCTTTGGAAGTAGATAAAATGAAAGAGGTAGATCAGTGGCTGGAGCAGTTTAGGGCAATCTGGGAAATCCAGTTTAATCAACTGGATGAGTTGTTAGAAAAAATGAAAACGCAGGCTTAAAAATTTAACAAAATGGAAACGAACTTATTATTTGAATTTACGGTCAATAAACCTGAAAAAACGGTTTACATCACGAGGGAATTTGCCGCTGAACTTCCATTGGTATGGGATGCCTTCACTAAAAAAGAGCTATTAGATCAATGGGTGGCACCCAAGCCGTGGTTGGCCAAAACGAAATATATGAACTTTGAAGTTGGAGGGCGTAGATTTTATGCCATGGTAAGTCCAGAAGGGCTAGAAAGGTGGTCGATACAAGAATATACGTCTATTACTCCAAAAACTAATTTTAAGATGTACAATTCCTTTGCTGATGCAGAAGAAAACCGGGAATTACCTGGGTCGGCATGGGAGTATAACTTTAGTGAGCAAAATGGCATGACTAAAGTCCATATCACCATTGTGAATGAATCGCTTACTCGTTTTGAAAAGATGATTGAGATGGGATTTGAGCTAGGCTTTAAAATGAGTATTGATAACTTGGAGCAATTGTTAGCATCGTTATTGAATAAATGAACTTAGATTTTTTAAAATTCCATTTATCGTTTGCCATTCACCATTTACCATTAAAAAAGGAACACATCAGGTTCCTTTTGATTTGTGACCCCGAAAGGAATCGAGTCGATCACGACCCCGGCCTCATCTTAGGTACCGGAAACCTACATGAATTTAAAATGCAGGTTTATTAAGTTCAATAGCCATATTGGGGTCTTTTTAAGTAGGGTAAATGGTGATTGATTTTGTTTCTCAATATTAGAAAGTGTCAGACATAAAAAAGGACATCTCTTGTTGAAATGTCCTATTGCTTGACTGATTGGTCAATTTGTGACCCCGGAAGGAATCGAACCTTCATATTAGGTACCGGAAACCTACATTATCACAAAACATGTGTTTATTTGATTTAAAGACCATATTGAGGTCTTTTTGTGTAGCAAAATGGTAGTTTTTATGTGTTTTGCTACACAAGTGCTGCACAAATATTAAAGTTTAAAACTTCGTTTAAATTGAAGGAAGTAAACTATTACCTCTTTTTGATTTGTGCTCCCCTTAGATACGAAAGATGCAACTGTAATGCGATGATTGAGTATGTGACAATCAGGAAATTGAAGGGTTGAAATTTGTGTAATTCCGTAAATTGGAGGAAGTTTATGACCCCTTCCAACGATGAAAATTAACAATTTATCCCGCAAAGAACTCTATGACATTGTGTGGTCAAAACCGTAATTAAATTATCATTAAGTTTGAGTAAATCTGAGTCGGATACCACAATCCTTCTCTTCTTTCATAAATATTACTAATTTATAGGAAATCCAAATCTGTAATAATTTGACGATTGAATCAAAATAATATTGAATAATTAAACAAATTCGTACTTTTAAGTGTTTTTAATTTTATGACAAGTAAAGTGTACATATTGCTAATGATTTCATTTTTCGTGTGTCTTATGGCACCTAAAAATGGGTATGCATGTGGAACTAATTCAAAAAAAACGGATAAATCTTGCTGTATTCAGGATAAATCAAACTATAGTAAGAAAAATAATTGTTGTGAAAGTCATAAAATGACAAGAGAAAGTAAAGATAAAAGTTGTGGCGGAAACTGTAATAATCCAAAATGTAGTTGTCCAACTTCAATTGGCCTCTTTGCCTTACAGAATAGGGTTGAATTAAATAGAGAAAACAGATTCTCTGAGATTAATAGATTAAAATCTTATTACAATGAAACCTATAGTTCTTCGGGTTTCGGCTACATTTGGATTCCTCCCAATATAGTATAATTCAATACTTTGTAGGGATAGGTATGTCCCATCGAAAGCAATCCTTGCTTAATTGTAAAGTATTTTTAAAATCTAAATTTTTGAAAAATGAAATCAATAAAATTATTGATGGCAATGTCATTATTGCTGTCTATCACATCGTGTTATGCGAAAATAGGAAATGTTAGACTACCTGAATTTAATTCGTTTATCAATGTTGGGTCTCCGCAATTGGTTTATCAGGAGATGTCATCGCTAATTGATAAATCAAGTGAAGTGTCACAACTCAAAGCCCTTCTTGACAATTATTTTGAATTAAAAGATGCATTGGTTAAAACCGATGGAAACACGGCATCCCTAAAAGCTGAAGCATTGCTAAAAGCTATTAACTCCATTAACAAGGAATCATTAGCAAAAAACGAATATGATGAATGGATAAAGGTTATGAAAGAATTAGCATTTGATGCTGAGCATATTTCAGAAACTAAGGATGCAGGACATCAAAGGGACCATTTTATTAGTCTCTCTAAAAACATGTACTCTATAGCAAAGGTTACTAAACAGGAAGAACCGGTATATTATCAATTTTGCCCAATGGCGAATAAAGGAAAGGGTGCAAATTGGTTAAGTAAGGAAAGCTCAGTTAAGAATCCATATTATGGAGCTAAAATGTTAGGATGCGGTAAAACGGTTGAAACAATTAAATGATGAAGCTATATATTAAAAATATGGTTTGTCGACGCTGTGAAATAGTGGTGAAGTCTGAGCTGGCGAAGCTTGGGCTACACCCTCTTTCGGTAAATTTGGGAGAAGTGGAGTTGGAAGAAGACAATATAAAATATCTAAAAAATGAATTAAATGCAGTTTTAAATTCATTTGGCTTTGAGTTAATTGATGACAAAAATAGTCGATTAATTGAACGGGTTAAGACCCTAATAATTGATTTGATTCATCAGAAAAACAATGACCTACATATCAATCTTTCAAGTTACCTATCTCAAAATCTAAAGCATGATTACAATTCATTAAGTAGTCTTTTTTCTTCTTTTGAGCAAATAACAATTGAGCATTTTTTTATAAAACAGAAAATAGAAAAAGTGAAAGAATTGTTGATGTACGAAGAAATGACATTAAGTCAAATTGCCGACCAACTTAATTACAGTAGTGTCGCATATTTAAGCAATCAATTTAAAAAGGAAACGGGTTTTACACCCTCAAACTTTAAAAGATTAAAAACAATTAAACGGAATGGGATAGATAGGATTTGAAATCCAAAATTTTACAATTTTTCCTTAAAATAAAGTAATACGATAATGGTTTTTAAAGTAGAACTTTCCATTACAAATAATTCCGTTAAACTATTTAAACAATATAAAGTTGAAAAATTTATTAATTGCCTTGATGCTATTTACTTCGTTTTGTTCCTTAGCACAAACTAAAGTGCCTTATGTTGATTACAAGGGGCATATTTATTATCAAAATAAACAAATTGGTAATTTAACAAAAGAGGGCAGCCTTGATAATAATGGAATGGTTGTTACGAAAGTTAATGGTAATGGAGAGATTATCGATTCAAATGGAAAACAGCTTGGCAAACTGGCTAAAGGTAGTTCATTTGTGTATTATTTTAATGATAAAACCGAAAAGTATACAATCGGCAAGCCTTCTCATAATGGCATGTGTGAAGTAAAAAATAGTGATGGGCAAACAGTTATGCTTCTACACAATAATTATAAACAACAAGTCGCGTGTGCGATACATTGTTTACATGAAAATCATTGTATGCCTTCGGATGCCGAGCATAAGCATAAATAATTTTTTTGATGCATGTCTATTAAATGAGCGTAACCATTTTCGGTTACGCTTATTTCAATTTTTTAAATAATGAAACACACATATCAAATAACAGGTATGACCTGTAGTAGTTGTGAAACTAAAGTGAAATCAGCGCTGCAAATGATTGAAAATGTGACTGAGGTAGTAGTTACTAAGGCTGATAATTCAGCCACAATTACGATGAATAAACACATTCCATTATCAGATTTACAGCAAGCATTAGACCCCAAGTATACGATTTCTGCCATTCAATTTAATGAAACAGAGGAACTAGCAAAATCATGGTTTGAGACCTATAAACCTATTTTGTTGATTTTCTTTTATATAAGTTTGGTTGTTGTATTGGTACAAATTAATAGTGAACGATTTAATATTATGATGGCTATGCAATATTTCATGGCAGGCTTCTTTTTGGTTTTCTCGTTCTTTAAATTTTTGAATCTTAAAGGATTCGCAGAAAGTTATGTGATGTACGATGTATTTGCAAAGCGAATACCAATTTGGGCTTATTTGTATGCTTTTATAGAAGTTAGTTTAGGGATGGCTTATCTAATTAATTTTAATCCGCTAGTGACTAACATATTCACCTTTACTGTGATGAGTTTAAGTATCATTGGAGTTTTGCAGTCAGTTTTTAATAAAAGGAAAATACAATGTGCTTGTTTGGGAGCAGTTTTTAATCTGCCAATGAGTACAATTACAATAATCGAGGATGCATTGATGATAGTCATGAGTGGCTACATAATTATTAATATATTTTAAACATGAAATGGAACCCATTATTCGTTTTTTATAAATCGAATTCAATAGTTATCATATTACTTTTATTTTCATTAAATCTTTATTCTCAAAAAACGGTTCGCTACGACCTATACGTAAAAGACACGTTAGTCAATTTTGCAGGTAAAGAAAAAAGAGCGATTGCAGTTAATGGTCAAATACCAATGCCTACTTTAACATTTACCGAAGGTGATACGGCTGAAATACACGTTCATAACCTACTTAAGGAGGAAACCTCATTGCACTGGCACGGGCTTTTTTTACCAAATAAGGAAGATGGAGTTCCCAATCTTACACAAATGCCCATTCGGCCTAATACAACTCATATCTATCGTTTTCCAATTATCCAAAATGGCACACATTGGTACCATTCGCATTCAGGATTACAGGAACAAATAGGAATGTATGGCAATTTTGTCATGTTAAAAAGACCGAATGACCCAACGTTTAGAAAAGGGATAGACGATTTACCTACCCTGCCAATTGTTTTGAGTGAGTGGACCAATCTCAAACCCGAGAACATTCACAGGATGCTACATAATGCAAACGATTATCCTGCATTGAAAAAAAATTCCGTTCAAAGTTATGGCGAAGCTATCTCCGCTGGACATTTTAAGACCAAGTTGCAAAATGAATGGAAGCGGATGTTAGCGATGGACGTGAGTGACGTCTATTATGAAAAAATATTCATGAATGGTAAACCAAGTTCTGAACTTAAAAGTATCTCAGGAAAAGAATTAAAAGCAGGAGATAAGGTTAGGTTAAGGATTTCAAATGGGGGCGCATCATCCTATTTTTGGCTGACTTATGCCGGTGGCAAAATTACAGTTGTCGCAAACGATGGCAACGATGTAGAACCTGTAGAGGTCGACAGATTGATTATTGCAGTTTCTGAAACGTATGACATTTTGGTCGATATTCCTTCAGAAAACAAAGCTTTTGAGTTTTTAGCAACTACTGAAGACCGCACAAATTCTGCTTCTATTTTTATTGGGAACGGAGTAAAACAATTAAAATCACCTTTACCTCGATTAAAATATTTTGAAGGTATGAAGATGATGAATGACATGATGAAGATGAATGGCGAACTTGATGATATGGGTATGGCTATGAGTTTAAATCAAATGGATATGAATGTGGTGATGTATCCCGAAATAACAGGTGATGCTGATGCTAAACAAGATGATAATAACCCAAATCGTTATAATGCTAATGCGCTAGGAGATATTATTACATTGAATTATGCGATGTTGAAGTCTCCGATTATCACAGCTTTACCCAAGGAAGCTCCAGTCAAAGAATTGTTCTTCAAACTCTCAGGTAATATGAATCGATATGTTTGGAGTATAGATAATAAAGTCGTTTCAGAAGCAGATAAAATCTTAATTAAAAAAGGAGAAAATGTTAGAATTATTCTCTACAATGGCTCAATGATGCGCCATCCAATGCACCTACATGGTCATGACTTTAGATTGCTCAATGGTCAAGGAGAAAATGCTCCTTTGAAAAACATCGTAGATGTAATGCCCATGGAGACAGATACATTAGAATTTAATGCCAATGTTGAAGGAGATTGGTTTTTCCATTGTCATATCTTATATCACATGATGAGCGGAATGGGAAGAGTATTAAGTTATGAAAATCAAAAGCCAAATCCTTTGATTCCCAATCCTAAACTTGCCCAACGTAAATTATTCGCAGACGACCGTAAATTTCATTTTATGGTAGAAAATGATGTTGCCACCAGTGGGAATGATGGAATGGCAATGTTACAAAGTACTCGTTGGAGTATTGGGTCAGAATGGCGATTAGGCTATCATGATTTTCATGGATACGAAGTAGAAACACATATCGGTCGATACATTGGTAAAATGCAATGGTTAATGCCATTTATTGGTTTTGATTGGCGTTATAGAAAGTTTGGAATTGATGAACAAGAAACAAATCTATTTGGTCAGTCAAATAGTAAGGACCAAAGAAGTCTTTTTACTGTCGGTGTGAATTACACTCTGCCATTGCTTATAATTGGTCAAGCTGAAATCTATCAAGATGGAAATGTTCGTTTTCAACTTATGAGGGAAGATATGCCTATTACGAAACGACTTAGAATGAGTTTTATGCTTAACACAGATAAGGAATACATGGCAGGATTTCGTTACATCGTAAACAAAAACATGGGCATTTCATCTCATTATGATAGCGATATGGGATTTGGTGCTGGAATAACTTTTTCTTACTAAAATTTAATAAAAGTCTGTTGAGAGAATTCAAAATGAAAGTTTAAATTAAACGAAAAACAAAATCATGAAAAAAATCATCGTTTTAACGCTTTTGGGGGCACTACCAACGGGTGTTTTTGCCCAACACGAAAACCACCAACCCAAAGTCGATACTAGTATGACAGCAGTAAAACCCAAAAGTCCTAAAATGACAGCAATGGCTATGATTGGGACAAATCACATACATATAGAATATGGTTCACCGAGTGTGAGAGGACGGAATATTTGGAATGGATTAGTTGCCTACAATCAAGTGTGGTCATCGGGAGCGCACAAAGCTACATGGATAGATTTTGGTCAGGATATAATGGTTGAAGGTAAAGTTATTCCAAAAGGCAAATATGGATTTTTTACTATTCCTGATAAAGAAACGTGGACTTTGATTTTGAGTAAAGCATGGGATATGCATCTGGCTGATGATTATAAACAAGAAAATGACATCATTCGAATTAAGGTAAAACCCATCAAAAGCGATAAGTTAGTTGAAGCACTTATGTATGAAGTATTGCCGACCATGGCAAACGAAGGCAAGATAAAATTGAGCTGGGAGTTTTTGAGCGTTGAGTTTCCGTTTAAGAATAGGTAATTGAATTTATGGAAAAAAATGACGAAAATTTAAATGTTTTCGTCATTAAAAATACTTTCTTAACTATTATGATATTGTTGGTTTTTTCCATTTAAAAGTTTAATATTGCCATAATGAAAATTTCTACATTAGCATTAAGTTTTTATCTATTGACGTTGTCATGTTTCGCATGCAACGAGTTAAATCTGTCTTTTTATAGTAGTTTTCAGGTAGTGAGTGCGGAAAATAATCATAACCATAATGAACAAAATTCAGAGGCATGTACGCCATTTTGTAACTGTTCATGCTGCCCGTCATCGGCATTTTATCAACCCATACAGCACTTCAATTGGGTTATAATATCATTTCAGTCGGTAAAATACCCTATTTACAATTCCTCTTTTCATATAGAGGTTTTCTATTCAATTTGGCAACCGCCTAAATTAGCTTAATTACTCCTTTTATTGAAATTGTAGAATAGCCATAGAAATGTCATGTATGGCATTTTTAATTAATCTTTTTCCATTATATAATGGCAAAAAGAAAAAAATCCAATAGGCAAAACGGTCGTTGGGTTTAAGAGTATTTAAGTACAATTTTATAACCCTTTTATTGTATCATTTTTTTAGCAGCTTTTGCCAAAAGGAGTATGCATAAATACAGTCATATTACTAAATAGAAAAAAATGTTTCAAAATATAATTCAGTTTTCAATAAAGAACAAACTTATAATTGGTGCATTCACGTTGGTACTCATTATTTGGGGCGTTATATCCGCTATGCTGTTGCCAATTGATGCTGTGCCTGACATCACAAATAATCAGGTACAGATAATTACACAAGCCCCAACATTAGGCGCAGAGGAAGTAGAACAGTTCATAACTACTCCTATTGAGCTCGCGATGGCCAACATTCCCAATGTAATTGAAAAGCGGAGTATTAGTCGTAGTGGTATTTCGGTAATCACTATTGTGTTTAAAGACAATGCCGACATCTATTGGGCAAGACAGCAGATAAGCGAACGCCTCAAAGAAGCAGAAGCACAAATTCCACAGGGATTGGGTGAACCCACCTTAGCACCCATCACAACAGGTTTAGGCGAGATTTATCAATATATCATTCATGCTAAAAAAGGTTATGAAAACAAATATACTGCTACCGATTTGCGTACTATGCAGGATTGGATTGTCCGCAGGCAGTTAGCTGGTACAGAGGGTTTAGCAGAAGTGAGCGGCTGGGGTGGCTATGTAAAGCAGTATGAAATTGCTTTGGATAACGAAAAGCTCAATGCAATGAATATTACCATTCCTGAAATTTATAAAGCCTTAGAAAGCAACAACGAAAACACCGGAGGCAGCTATATAGAGCAACGAAGCAATTCCTACTTTATTCGTGGTTTAGGCTTAGTAAAATCGTTGAGTGATATTGAAAAAATTATTGTGAAGACTATAAACGGAATACCCGTTTTAATCCGTGATGTAGCAACAGTACAGTTTGGTACTGCCACCCGTTACGGAGCAGTTACAAGAAACGGTGAGGGCGAAGTAGTGGCAGGAATTACACTCATGCTCAAAGGTGAAAACTTTGCACAGGTAATCGCCAACGTTAAACAGCGAATGGTACAAATACAAAAATCATTGCCTGAAGGTGTAGTAATAGAACCATTCATTGATAGAACCGAATTAGTGAACAGGGCAATGGGTACAGTAGAAAAAAATCTAATTGAAGGTGGTTTAATTGTAATATTCCTATTGGTTTTGCTCTTAGGTAATTTAAGGGCGGGTCTTATTGTAGCTTCTGTAATTCCTTTAGCGATGCTCTTCGCCATAATACTGATGAACCTGTTTGGCGTAAGCGGCAACCTGATGAGTTTAGGAGCTATTGACTTCGGGCTTATTGTAGATGGTGCGGTAATCATAGTAGAAGCAATTGTACACAGAATTTACATGAGCAAGCATCATCATATTGGTTTGAATAAACTTTCACAATCACAAATGGATGATGAAGTGTTTCAAGCTGCGTCAAAAATCAGGAGCAGTGCAGCATTTGGCGAAATCATCATCTTAATTGTTTACCTGCCGCTTTTTGCGTTAGTAGGCATCGAGGGGAAAATGTTTAAGCCAATGGCTCAAACTGTGGCTTTTGCAATATTGGGTGCCTTCATACTTTCATTAACCTATGTGCCAATGATGAGTGCTCTTTTTCTAAGTAAAAAAACTACGCATAAAAAGAATATTTCCGATAGAATAATTGGCTTTTGTCAAAAACTTTATGAACCTATACTGAGTTGGGCTTTACGCTGGAAAAAAACCGTTGTGTTTACAATGGCAGTATTGTTTACTGGCAGCATAATATTGTTCAACAGCTTAGGTGGTGAGTTTATCCCTACACTGGAAGAAGGCGACCTCACAGTTGAAATAAGGATGGAACAAGGCACATCATTAACACAGGTGGTAGAAACATTCAGCAAGGCAGAAAAAATATTAAAAGATAAATTCCCCGAAATAAGACAGGCGGTAACAAGAATAGGCAGTGCTGAAATACCTACCGACCCTATGCCCATCGAAAGAGGCGATATGATGCTTTCCATGAAGCCGAAAGAAGAATGGACATCGGCAAATACCCGTGAAGCCATGATGGAAAAAATGGAAGAGGCACTAAGTATTTTACCCGGTGTAAGTTTTGAAATTACACAACCCATGCAGATGCGGTTTAATGAACTCATTACAGGCATCAAACAGGATGTGGCAATAAAAATTTATGGTTCCGATTTGGAAATCCTGAATGCACAGGCAAATAAAGTGGCAGAGCTTATCAAAAATGTAAAAGGAGTAAGTGAGCCCTTCGTAGAAAAAGTAAGTGGACTGCCTCAAATACAGGTGGTATACAACCGTGATAAAATTGCCCAATACGGGTTAACCATCAGTGACGTAAACATGGTGCTGAAAACTGCTTTTGCAGGTAATGTTGCAGGTGTGGTGTTTGAAGGGGATAAACGGTTTGACATGGTGGTGCGGTTACAAAAAGATTTGCGTAAAGATTTCAGTAACATTGAAAATCTATATGTGCCATTACCATCTGGAAATAAGGTGCCTATTAACCAGGTAGCGGATATTTCATTTAAAACAGCACCCGCACAAATTAGTCATGAAGATGGCCAACGCAGAATTTTTGTAGGCTTTAATGTGCATGGTCGTGATGTGGAAAGCACGGTGGAAGAAATACAACCCATTTTAGATGCAAATCTTAAACTTCCGGCTGGTTATTATTACACCTATGGCGGTCAGTTTCAAAACCTTCAAGAAGCAAAGGCAAGATTAGGAATTGCAGTTCCTGTAGCGTTATTGCTCATTATAATATTGCTTTACATCACCTTCAAAAGTCTAAAACAATCCTTTCTCATATTTACTGCCGTACCGTTATCAGCCATTGGAGGCATCATCGCATTATGGTTAAGAGGTATGCCATTCAGCATTTCGGCAGGTGTAGGTTTCATTGCCTTGTTTGGTGTAGCAGTATTAAATGGTATTGTATTGATAGGTTATTTCAACCAGTTAAAAGACGAAGGCATTACCGACATATATGAGAGAGTTAGAAAAGGAACAGCAGTAAGATTAAGACCCGTAATAATGACAGCTATGGTAGCATCATTAGGTTTTCTGCCAATGGCACTTTCTACAGGTGCAGGTGGTGAAGTACAAAAACCATTAGCAACCGTTGTGATCGGTGGTTTAATTACCGCTACCATATTAACCCTGCTGGTGCTTCCGGCACTTTATATTTTATTCAACACTAAAATCAATTTCAAACCAAATAAAATGAATAAAGCAAAGCCACCTGTCAATACTACGGTTGTGTTAGTGCTGTTTACATTTATCGGTTTATTTGCAGGAAAAACTTATGCACAAAGCAATCAAAAAACGTTGCAGGAGTGCATTGATATAGCACTTAAAAATAATCTGCAACTGAAAGTAGCAGACTTAAACATTCAGCAATCGCAGGTAATGCAAAAGACCGGCTTTAGTCCTGATAAAACAAACATACAACTCACCCAGGACCCTACCAGTGGCGGAAATATTGATAACAGTATTGGTATTACTCAAACGTTTTCTTTTCCAACAGTGTATGCCAATCAAAATAAACTATTGAAACAGGAAACTATGCTGGCTCAAAAATCAAAGCTGCTATCGCAAAATGAAATTATCAAAGAAGTAACCACAGCCTATTACAATTTGTTGTATGGCTTGCAAAGAGTAAAACTTTTGCAGCAGCAGGATAGCATATACAGCAATTTTCTAAAAAGGGCTACCCTTCGTTATAATACAGGTGAAACTAATCAGTTGGAGAAAATGCAAGCCGAAAGCAAATACAAAGAAAACCTTTTACAATTGAAACAGGCAAATACTACTGTAAGCAGTTATCAGTTGGCTTTGCAAAAGTGGTTGAACTCAGCCGAGCCAATTATGCCAAAAGAAAATGAGTTGGCAAAATTGCCCGATATTTTTATGGCTGATACTGCATCTATACAATCAAACCCATTAATTCAGTATTACAATCAAAAGTTGAATGTAAATACAGCACAGGTAAAGGTTGAAAAAAGCAAATTGTTACCGGATTTGAATGCAGGCTACTACCATCAAATGGTTGTTAGTGGTTTTGATCCTGCAAAAACTAACCGTAATTATTTCCCTGGCACAAGGATAGCAGGTTTACAGGTAGGCATAGGTATTCCTTTATTTTTCGGCTCACAAAAAGCAAAAATTAAGGCTGCTCAAATAAATACTACTTTAATTGAAACAGAGAAGCAGCAAACACTGCTATTTCTGCAAAGCAGTTATCTTCTTCAGTACAACGAATACCTGAAAGCAAAGGAAGGTTTACAATACTACGAAACCACAGGTTTAAAACAGGCGGATGATATTATCCGTATTTCAAACACGGCATATACCAAAGGTGAAATTGGTTACATGGAGTATATCCAAAATCTGCAAACCGCTATCAATACAAAACTGCAATATACCGATGCAGTAAACCAGTTCAATCAGTCCATTATATTGTTAAACTATTTAAAAGGGAACAAATAAAATGAAGTCAATTAATATAAAGTCAATCGCTGCAATTACATTTTTTGCAAGTGCAATTATTTTTTCTTCCTGCAAGCAAAGCAATAAAACGGAAACAAAAGAAGTGCCTAAAGCAAAAGAAGAAAATACAGCAGCAATAGAAGTGTCCGCAGAACAAATGAAGGCCGTGGGCATTGAGTTAGGTACAATAGAAATGAAAAACCTCAACAGTGTGGTAAAATCAAGCGGTCAGCTGGAAGTTCCCCCTCAAAACAAAGCCGATGTAAATTCACTGGTTTCCGGCATTATTAAAAAAGTGCTGGTATTAGAAGGCAGTTTTGTTCACCAGGGCCAAACAGTAGCGATTTTAGAAAATACAGACATAGTGAAGCTGCAGCAGGATTACCTGATGCTCAAAAAGGAATTAGTTTATACCGGCCAGGAGTACCAACGACAAAAGGAACTCAATACCGAAAGTGCAGGAACGGGCAAGATATTTCAACAAGCAGCAGCAAAATACGAAACAGATAAAGCAAGGATGCAGGGAATGGAAACACAATTACAGCAGTTAAATATCAGCCCTGCATCCGTAGCCAATGGTAAATTTGTAAGCCAAATTCCAATTATTGCACCCATCAGCGGTGTCATAGGGCATATACGAATTAAGACCGGCAGCTATGTAGATATGCAAACATCCCTGATGGATATTGTAGATAATTCGCAGGTGCATTGCGATTTGCAGGTGTACGAGAAAGATTTGTTCAAGGTGAAGAGCGGGCAAAAAGTGGTGTTCATTCTTACCAATCAAAACAATAAGCAAATCACTGGTACAATTTTCGGCATCAATCAGTCCTTCGAAAATGAAAACAAATCCGTAATTGTTCATGCCAAAATAAACAATACAGGTAGCATCAGGTTATTGCCTGGTATGTATGTATCTGCATTGATTAATGTAGGCAATCAAACGGTGCAGGCTGTTCCTGTTGATGCAGTCGTAAATGCAGAAGGGAAAACGTTCATTTTTATAGTAAGTGGGGAGGAAGAAAACACAGAAGAAAAAGGGCCTAAAGAAAAGAGTGAAAAAGCTATCGGTGCCAATCCTGAAAAAAGTATCCGGTTTAAAAAGGTTGAAGTAATTACAGGCGTAACAGAATTAGGCTATGTAGAAATAACACCGCTTGAAGAAATGCCTAAAGATGCGATGATAGTTACCAAAGGTGCTTTCTATGTTCTATCAAAAGCAGCAGGGGGCGAAGAAGAATAATAAAAGTATATTATGACAAACACAACACAATTCTCCGATGTTCAAAGAATACCGAAAAATGAAGTTTTAAACATGAAAAAATAAAAATCAATGAAAAATGTAAATCAACTTATGCAAGAAATAATCTCAATCTCTTCAACGATTGAATCAGATTATCCTGAACTATACAAATATTTGGATGAAACTCCCTTCAAGATTTGTGAAACCAATAAAAATGAAATCTGTATCTTATATTTAGAAGAATACCTTAAAACCCTGAAGGAACAACTTAAGGATTACATTTCCTCGCATAATAAATTAAACGGAAAAAAATGATAAATACAGATCCAAATCACGTTCATACCTACGATGCAGAAGGAAAGATTAGTTGCTGTACTTTAGAAGATAGAGTGTACGGTAAAGCTGGTGCAGATAATTTGCTACATGACATAAAAGCAAATGACAGTAAGCCTGTTCAAAAAACGGAAATAGCTGAAAGTAGTATACTCAAACAATATCTTCCGGCTATCATCAGTTTTAGTATGCTGCTTATTGGCATTGCCGCAGATAATTATTTTAAGCCTGCTTTTTTTACACAATATATTCGCTTTGCATGGTATGCAATGGCCTACCTGCCAGTTGGCTTTCCTGTAATAAAAGAAGGTTGGGAAGCTATTCTTAAAAAGGAGTTCTTTACAGAGTTCACATTAATGGTTTTGGCAACTTCAGGGGCCTTTGCCATAGGGCAATATCCAGAAGGCGTAGCCGTGATGTTATTCTATGCCATAGGAGAATTGTTTCAAAGTGCAGCAGTCAGTAAAGCAAAGAATAACATTAAAGCCTTATTGGATGTTCGTCCATCCTCTGCCAGTGTTTTTAGAAATAATAGGTACGAAGATGTAAAACCCGAAGAAGTTCAAATAAACGAAACTATTCAAATAAAGGCGGGTGAAAAAGTGCCGCTGGATGGCGAAATGCTAAGTGATGGCAGTAGCTTCAATACAGCAGCCCTTACAGGCGAAAGCAAACCAAAATCAATTTACAAAGGAGGCCCGGTATTGGCGGGTATGCTAAACCTTGATAAAGTAATTGAACTAAAAGTAACCAAAAAATTTGCCGACAGTTCACTGGCACGCATTTTAGACATGGTGCAAAATGCAACAGCCCGCAAAGCAAAAACAGAATTATTGATAAGAAAGTTTGCAAAAATCTATACACCCATTGTATTCTTTTTAGCCGTTGCGTTGGTTGTAATTCCCTACTTCGTTGTAAGCGATTATGTATTTGCACAATGGCTGTACAGGGCATTAATTTTCTTGGTTATCAGTTGTCCTTGTGCCTTGGTCATTTCCATTCCTTTAGGCTATTTTGGCGGCATTGGTGCAGCCAGCAAAAACGGTATTCTTTTCAAAGGCTCAAATTACCTGGAGCTTATAACCAAACTAAATACCGTGGTGATGGATAAAACAGGAACATTAACAGCAGGTGTTTTTAAAGTACAGGAAATTGTAACCAA
This sequence comes from Aquirufa nivalisilvae, assembly GCF_003143535.1. GTDB lineage: Bacteria > Bacteroidota > Bacteroidia > Cytophagales > Spirosomataceae > Aquirufa > Aquirufa nivalisilvae. The sequence continues at coordinate 2,438,863 of NZ_CP029346.1, read as the reverse complement.
TGGAATGGACAAAAGTGAGTTCATCAAAACATTGGCAGCATTGGAAGCAAAATCAACACACCCTATTGCCAAAGCCATAGCCGAATATGAAAAGAACCAAACAAAGATGTATCAGGCAGAGGAGGTAGTAGAAATTCCCGGGCATGGTTTAAAAGGAAAAGTAAATGGCAACGATGTGTTGGCCGGCAATACCAGGCTGTTAAATAAATTCGGTATTAGGTACGATACGAAATTGGATGAAATTATAGAAAGCATAGTGGTAGTCGCCATAAATAATCAATATACAGGTTATGTGCTCATTGCCGATGAAGTAAAAGAAGATGCACAGGAAGCCATTAAGCAATTGCACCAAAATGGTATTACTCAAATTGTAATGCTTAGTGGCGACAAAAATTCTATTACGCAAAAAGTAGCAAAGCACATAGGTATAGAGTCTGCCTTTGGTGATTTATTGCCCGAAAGCAAAGTACAAAAGGTAGAAGAATTAAAACAAGACAAATCCAAAATAATTGCCTTCGTTGGTGATGGGATTAATGATGCCCCTGTTTTAGCATTAAGTGATGTTGGTATTTCAATGGGGGCAATGGGAAGTGATGCAGCAATAGAAACAGCAAATGTAGTAATACAGACAGATCAGCCTTCAAAAATTGTAACTGCTATAAAAATAGGAAGAGCAACCCATCGTATTGTTATTCAGAATATTGTATTGGCATTTGCTGTAAAAATTATTGTAATGTCACTTGGCGCAGGTGGTTTAGCTACTATGTGGGAGGCAGTATTTGCTGATGTTGGAGTTGCACTATTGGCAATACTAAATGCAGTTAGAATTCAAAGAATGAAGTTTTACTGAATTAAAGCACAAATTAATTTACCTATTCAAGTGTCGACTTTCATCCAAATTGTCTAAGTCGTAGTCCTCGAGATTGAATTCGAAGTCTTCATCACTTAAATGAATATTCCTTCTGAGTGGACCGGTATAGAACATGTTTTCATTAACAAATTCAATGTGTTGATTTTGGATTGCTGAAATTATCGATAGATTAAAAATAAGTTCTTTCAACGAGGTACTTGTAATTGCTACCAAGTCATTTTCTTCCAGTTTTAGTTCTTCCAATACTTTGTAGAATAACGCTTCATAGAACTTAACCTCCTTTAGAAGTCCAAGGTTTCCAATTGTATGCGAGGCATCAGGGTTAGTAAATGTTATATTCAAGACCTTTAATTTTGACAAATTCTCGCTATCAAAATTGTCTTCTATCTGAGTAAATCCTTGTAATCTCATTTTCGTGTATTCTTTACTTTCAATTCGTTTATTATGTTCTGAGATAAACGCTCAAATTGGGATTCTGAGAGAATGATTTTCTTCGAAATAGTCTTATTCTTGATGGTATTTTTCATAAATGTTCTTTACTATAAATACCGGAAAAAATGCCAAAATTTTTAAAATGGGTTTTCACCTTAAAAGGTGTTTGTAAGGTTTTAGCGGGTAGACATTTCCAATTTCCACTAAAATTTGGGCCGGATTTTAAACGGGGAATTGACCGGGGTCTAAAAACGAAGGTATTTCATATATAAGGGAGGGCCGGTTTAGGGACTTCCTCCAGGACCTCCAGCAGGGACTCCGTATGGGCACCCCTTTTATAGTTCATGTTACCAGGATAGGTACAAATATCCTTTGGGTCTCGGCAACCACACCACATATGATTCATTTCATTTACATTACCAACATCAATTTTTTGACCTTTGTAATCGTATTGATATGAAGACCAGTAATCTTTGATATTTCAACAGATTTGTAGTTCTTCTTAAGTAATTCCATTGCACGTCTATTTTTTGACTTGGATAAGAATTTTAGCGGGTCTTCGCTGGTACCATGTTTTCTTCCTAAAAATACGTTGCCTTTCAGTTTTGCCAATTCAATTCCTTCTTTCTGTGCCGACTTAATCATGTTACGATTCATTTCCGCTATTACAGACATCATGGCAATACACATCTTTGAAATTGGATTCTCAGTTCCATCATGGTTAAGAGTTGATAGACCTTGCTCAATAAAATGAACTGGTATTTTCCTCTCGACCATAAAATGAAGAAAATCAACAATTCCCTTCAGGTCACGACCGCAGCGGTCGATTTGCCAAAAGGATACAGAACCTACCAAATCCATTGAGATTAGTTTGAATAGTTCCTTTCCACCGGGTCTTTCAAATAATGCAACCGCTCCTGAGATTTTGTCCTCTATTACCTTATCGAAGTTGGCCTCTTGAACTCGTTGTCTATCTAAGTTTTGGTCAATCGAACTGGTACGAACATATAGAATACTTAGTTTTTTCATAATATTAGACTTATGGTGTTATAACCCTAAAATTATGCCTTAATACGCTAGAATGCTGCATTTTTTGTTCAATTTCTACATGTGAGAGCTTCACATTTCAAGGTATACTCTAATATTATGTGTTTGAGTTATGATTGAAGAAGTCGTTAAGGGATTGGTAAGACTTCATCCTGTAATCGAACTCCTTCTTTGCATAATCCCGGTATTTCTTTGCCGATGGATGGTCACTTGACAAGAGGTCATGAAACTGTTCCTTGGTTAATTGGGATAATGAAGTAATTGTACCTTTTGCCGGTGAATATTCATCTGAGGAAATGTCATTTTTTGTCATTTTTTTTAAAATGGATTGAGCTTCGAACATGGGTCAATTCCCACCTAGCCAATTTACGGCGAAATCCTTTCTTTTAGTGTACTAAAATTGTGGATGATGATACAAATATCCCAAGTATTATATTTTTTGTCTATTAGAAGTTACACCTACATCCTGTACGACAAAAACCTCCTTTAAATTACAGGAAGTGGGGTTAGATTTCTTAGCAATTCCTTAGCATTGAAGCCTTCCCTTTTTTATCCATTTTCGATATATTTATTAAAACGGTAAGAATTAGTTTGTAGTGGAGCTGATTGATACCATAAAGATTTAGAGTACTCCCCCTCATTAAAGTAACCGTCCACTACCGGTGAAATAATGGGGGATTTTTTATAATATGGATACATATCTAAACATTCCTTATTCCTTATTAGAATGTAATAAATTCGACGCGGTAGATAAAATACTATTGGCTGAGATTCTTTCTTTGAGTAAACTCCCTAAAGGTTGTTTTAAGTCAGACACAAGGTTTGGACAACTGGTAAATTTAAAGCGCTCTGCCGTTAATAAGAGAATGAAAAATCTTGAATTAGAGGGTTATATTCAAATCACAGAAGTTAAAGGGAAAGGGAAAAGAACAAAACCTGTTGCTGATTTTTGGGATAAAATTAAGGAACCTGCCACAATAGATGATATGGGGTGTGATACAGAGATACAGGTACCTGTTACCACAGAAGACACCTCCTGCCATCATAGTGGCACAACTAATACATCTACTATTACAGATATATTATTACAAGAAGAACTACAATATACTGGGGCAACTGTTAATTCTACTATTGAAAATATTGATAACCAATACCAAGATGCTTGTTTAAAATTAATAGAATTAATAACTACAGACCCAGCACAAATTACTAATCCTTTTGTAAAGCAATTTCAAGATTGTTTTGCTGGTCTTTATCTTTTCTTTGGCCATAACTTTATTGATAATTGCCATATTTTTAAAAGTAATAGTAAACTATATGAAATATACGGCTCGTCAAACTTCTATGAAGTCCGCCAGGACTTACAGTTTGTTAGAGATAATATGGATAGATTTCTCCGGCAACAGAATTGGATATAGCTCCTCAACGGTAACCGGGAGTGTAACGACCGCTTTGTATAAGTCCTTCGGACTTTCAATCCCCACCCCCAATTGCGCTCACCCCCTCCCCAAATATGGAATAACATTTATGAGCAACTTCATGTTAGTTAAAGGAAGTAAAGTGGGTTTTTTGATACCGTAGGAATAGGGCTGAAAAATATTTATAAAAATATTTGTAAGTTTTTTGGAAAGTACAACAATGTTTGTACATTTGTCAAACCAAACAAGCAAATTGTAAATGTCATTCATTCAGGAGGTTCTTACTTACGGTAACGAAATTGTTCAGCACGCGCTGAATGCCATGAATGGGTGTGAGGGTAATTACCAGCAAGCTCTTCTATTATTGTTGTTGATGCCCAAGGTACCTAGCAATAAGTTAAACAAAGAGATGACTGATAAATTCTTTGATGAATTTCCGGCCTTAAAATCGATTCCACCTGCTAAGACAGTAGTTGAGTTCATTTTGGAAGATAATTTTAAAGACGAGATATACAACGATACAAGCGACATGAGTAGGTGGAATAAATTGACTCAATTGAAGCAAAATATGTTAGACTATTACACACATAATGTCTGTGAGTCGAATCAAGGTGGTCAGTTTCATGAGTTCCACACCAAGTTTTACCAAATGAGTCTTCAATTGAAGAGACTTAGATTAGTAATACAACCGGAGTTTCATGTAATAAAGAACGTTCACCCTGTGAGCAAAATACCGTATCTGTCTGTTAGAGGATTCTGGCTTGATGATAATGACAAGAAGGTAAAGGTATTCACTAAGTCATTGGGAAGAGAAGATAGTTATGTTGACGGAAAGAATGATAGAGAGATGTTGATGGATGCCTCCAAGCAAATACAAGAAATGTCATTTGCTAAGTATCAGGAGTTATATAGTTAGTGGTTTTTTTTACTCAAATTGTAAGTCTTTTAAAAAGTTAAACATGTAGAAATAGGATAAATTTTAGTCATCAATCAACTCGGGAGAGGGTGGATTGATAATGGCCAGTGCTCTGCCAGGCCAATATGATTTGAAGACATACTTCAAGTCTTTTGCAGCGCCCCTATTTTTTTATTCATATTGTAAGTAAAAATATAAGACTTACAATTAAACAAACAGAAAATGAAAGAGAATAAGTTATTAAAAAACGTGTCACAAGTTTTTGAATTACCGCTTAAGGATGTTCAAATTCATCCTCAATTACAATCCATCATCAAATCTAAAAAGGTAGACCACATCGAACATACCATGAATAGATTCGGTCAGCAATTGCCAGTACTAGGGAATTTGGTAGATGGAACATTCTATATCACCGATGGAGTGGTACGTTATGAGTTAGCAAAGAAATTAGGTTTAAATACCTTAAAATGTCTTCATGTCAATATTTCTGACGAAGAGGTGATTACTGCTAGAATGACAAGTAATCAACGTACTCACATGTCATACACGGAGATGGCGAAATGTGCGGAGCAATATTTGGGAATGATTGGAAAGTCACAAGGTAAGAAACGTGACATGTTGGGATTCGGGGACTTCGATAACAAAGATAATTTTGGAATTGTTGGAATGGATAGATACCAGTTGGTATCATATCTGATGAATCTTTCAATTGGAGCATCTTCTTTACGAAAATTGATGGCAGTAAAGTGGTACGAAGATGAAAATCTTGACAATAAAATTGGGCTTATGGAGGGTTTGGATAATGGAGACTTCAAGGTAGACAGAGCATATAAATTACTTCAAAATAAATTGAAAAAACAGAAGGATTCTGACGATAGAAAATTGAACGCTATTGAGGGTCAGAACGCACATGCTTGGTACAAATTATATAACAAATCATCTTTGGTGATGGATGAAATCGAAAATGATTCCGTGTCACTTTTCATTGATTCTCATCCTTATATGGACCAAAGAGATTATCGTAATCAAGGTGAAAATCCACACGGTAAGGAAAAAACTGCAAAGGAATACGTTTCAAATTTTCTTGCGTTTTGTGAGGAAAAAAAGAAAAAATTAAAGCCCGGCGGATATTTGGTAACTGTTTTAGGAGAATCTTACTCCAATGGTTTATGTAGAAATATCATACATAGAGTTATTGTTGGATTGGAAGATAATGGATGGGAATCAATCGACTCAAATATTTGGGTTAAGTCTAATCAAAAGTATACGGCACATCCCCATAGATTTATTAATTCATGGGAAGCCATTATCGTAGTTAGAAAACCTGGTGGAGAACCATATTTTGAAGAACAAGTAAAAGTCGAATCCTCAGTTACTGAATTTAAGTTGGGAAGAACATCTCTTGGAACTCCTTATGTAAAATCCTCTGAAACATGTAAAACAAATGTCTTTTTAACGTCTGTTTTTAATAACAAAGAGTTGAAATCTGTGGATGAAAATTTCCAACATGATGCTCCCTGTCCTACATCCATATATACAGATTTCATTAAAGCGTATTCTCGACCAAACGAATTAATTGTGGACGGATTTGTAGGTAGTGGGACTGTCTCCATTGGTCTGACCCTTGGAAGAAATGTTATTGGATTTGATTTGGACCCTAAATCAATCGAGTTTTGCCAAAAGAGATTTGAAGAGAGTCTTCAGAAAAGAGAACAGGAAAAAATCGAATTATCCATTGCTGCATAATTAGCGGCATTTAAAAAAGTAGTTGAAAATACAGAAAAGGCTTATCATTGCATTGAATGTCCTTTTTTGTTAAAAAATTGTTCCTAATTTAATGACAGAAAGTGAAGACAAATAATCAAATTTTAGTGGATTTGAAGGAGGCCATCCAACCAGGTGGTCTCCAGTCAACCCTTGGTTACAATCAAGGTACTACAAGAATTTCTATTAAAGAGCTGCACGTTAAAAAAGGATACCATTGTAAACTGAATGACATCCTTTTTTTCTGTCAAAAAATAGAAAATGGAGAAGTATTGGACCCTATTGAAGTCAATCAAAATAACCTAATTGTAGATGGAGTAAAACGATACTTTGCCTACAAAAGGTTGAAATACAGCTTCGTTCAAATTAATGGAAGTAATGTGTTCATTGAGGAGTTCATAGGTGAAGGATTTAAAATAGTTAAGTAAGAGTCATGTACCAGTTTTTTTCATTAAGAAAGTCTCAAAAAGACAAGAACACAGGAACCATCATTGAAAGTATTTTCGATGATAGAACACCTGTATCAAGAAAGTCAGTTGGATATAAAATACCGGTTAAACTTTGGGATGGCAATAATGAAAAAGTAAAGGTGAACGAAGAGGTAGACTACATTCTAATCAACAGTAGGATTCAAATGTTGAAAAGTCAATTCAGTCAAAAACTTAAAACTCAGAAAAGATTTGACCACCAAACACCTACGTTAATTGCTGAGAAAGAGATATGTTTTATTGAGTTCTGCAGGGAGATACTGGTTAAGGATTACGATTCTATTGCAACCCAAAACAAGTACACCACTATCGTCAATTCTATGGTTCTCTTCATCAAGGAACGCTACAACTTAGATAGACTTCCAATTGAAATTTTGCGTCGGTTTGACTTTATCTATGAGTATGCGATATTCATAGCAAAGCAAACCAATCGAATTAAGGACCCAACCGCAACAAAGAAAAACAACACGAGGTTCAACTACATTGTTGTAATCCAAACTCTTGTTAGGAAGTTTAACCAACACCATCCGCACCTTGAGACGATAAAGACGGACCATTACATTATCCAAGTGCCCAAAAAGAACTTAGAGAAGATTAAGTCTCGCATGTTGAAAAAGGATGAAATAGATAAGATTATCAACTATCAAGAGATGGATGGTAAAAAGAGAATCAAGACAATGGAAGGGAAGTACCAGTTCCTTTTTCAATTTTTCACCTCCGGTCTTCGTGTATCTGATATTCTTCTAATGAACTTTAAACATTTCGTAGATGGACGACTTGAATTGATTATTCAGAAGAACGATGATTTGTTATCCGTTCCTTTCTCCTTCAAATCTGCGAAGCTACTTTCTTATTTTTACCCAATTGAATTTCAACGAGCCTTGGAATTAAATCCGATTGGTCAGTTAAATCTTAGCGTGATAGAATTAGAAACAATACTCAATATCCATACCGAGAAGGATTTCGGTTCCTTGACGGTATTGGACGTTGTCAACCTTAACAACCATCTTAAAAGAAACAAGTTTGATGATTATAGCGAGGAGGTTGTGATTATCGATGGTTTAATCCGTAGAATGGAGTCAATGGTTGCCTACTCAATGTGTGAAATTATGGGGGAGAAAGAACCGGGACATGTGTTTGATTATCTCCCATATGAGGAATTTAAAGATTTGAAGATTTTTGACAAGAAAAGGTTGAACAGAGACCAAATAAAATTACTGACAAGAGGTCGTTCCCGATATAACTCAAAATTGCGAAGAATCGGAAGAGATTTGGGTATTAAGGAACTTTCAAGTCATGTTAGTCGCCATTCATTTGCTTACCACATGTTAGAGAGTGGTGCTTCAATTGAGGAGATTTCTTTTGCCCTTGGTCATGCAACGGTTCAACAAACACAAGGGTATTTGAAGCAATTCCCGCAGAAATTCGCTGATAAGGCAATCAAGGTTTTCGAGGACAGCTTTGAATTATAATTCACACTTGCTACACAAATCTGCTACACAAGTTCCCTTTTTACCTAAAATACAAAAGGACATCTCATTGCGAAATGTCCTTTTTTGTTGACCTGAGGTCATTTTGTAGCCCCGGCAGGAATCGAACCTGCATCTTAGGTACCGGAAACCTACATTCTATCCATTGAACTACGGAGCCAAAGGGCCAAAATTACGAAAACTTCTCCAACTGTTTGACAAGCACTCCGAAATCTTTCGGATAGGGAGCTTCCACAGTAATAGGGCTACCGTCAAGTAGGTTGAAACTCAAACTGTGAGCATGTAAGGCTACACGACGAATCAATGGCAACTCTTCTGTATCTTGTTTGAGATGAAACTTCTTTTTTAATTCTGATAAATAAATATCCTTGCCTCCATACATGGCATCCGCGACAATCGGAGCTTTTAAGCAAGCTAAGTGAATTCGAATCTGATGCATACGTCCTGTAATAGGCATACATTCTACCAGAGTATAATTCTTGAACACTTTCAAAGTCTGAAACCAAGTTTCGGCATGCTTTCCCTTTGCTCGGTCTATCACCACGATGCCATCTTTCAACGGAAGAATTGGCAAGTTGACCAACATGCCATCCCAATCATGCATCCCTTCTACTACAGCATGGTAGCGCTTCGCCGTTTCCCGATGCTCAAATTGCATAGAAATATGTCGATACGCCTCTGGATTTTTTGCTATCACTAGGGCGCCAGAGGTCTCTTTATCCAATCGATGTCCTACTTGTGCATCATCTGAATAGGCCTTGGCCAATCGTAAGATATTGGGAGCAAACACATCCTTGCGCTCATCCAATGTGGCGATTCCAGAAGGTTTATTGATAACAAAAAAATCGCTGTTTTCGAAAAGGATAGCGTCCTCTATTTTCCATTTCATAGACAAATTTAGTTCGGTAGGCTAATTTTTCCTAAACTTAACCAGGGGGAATCCCCTAATTGTCTGTCGCGCGCTACTTGATCATCCATCAATGTCTCATTGGCCAATAAAGCAAAAAGCACCGCTTCCTTGGCATCTGAAGCAATCCCTAAACGATCACTTTCCATCAATTGCATGTTGGGGTTAATCTTGGCCAGTCGCTCCATTAATAGTGGATTTTTACTTCCTCCACCACTAACAATCAATTGACAATCTGTCGTACGAATTGCAGGAATATAGCTTTGCATAGCTTGTGAGATGCTTTGAGCGGTTAATTCTGTCAAGGTTCTCAAAGTATCTACTGGGGTCAAAGAATAAGCGTTTTCTTGGATAACTTGATTTAATAATTCTAGATTGAAATATTCAGGTCCTGTGCTTTTTGGAAAAGCCTCATGAAAAAACGGTAAATTCAACATGGAGTCCAACAAAGGAAGATGCAAAATACCTTGTTTAGCTAATCTAGCATCTTTATCATAATTAAAACCAGGAAAATGTTGGCGTACATATGCATCCAACAAAGTATTGCCTGGCCCAGTGTCAGTAACTAAAATATCTTTGGGATCTTGACTGGCTGATAAATAGGTGAAATTTCCTATGCCACCAATATTCAATAAAATACGATGTTCTCCTTTTTTAGAAAATAAAAAATAATCCCCATACACTGCCAAAGGAGCTCCTTCACCGCCACCAGCGATATGTTTTTGTCGGAAATCGGATAAAGTAATGATCCCTGTCAAATGAGCAATATGATCTCCATCGCCAATTTGTAAAGTAGAGTTGGGTAAATTCCCGGAACGGATTGGGCGATGCATTACTGTCTGACCATGAGAGGCAATAGCATCTACTTCATTTGGAGCAATTCCCCAGCTTTGTAAACTATCTAAAATATATTGTGCATGTAATCGACCAATTTGTGCATTCAAGGTAGATAAACTCGGAAAATAGATTTGTTCCTTGGCAAATACTTCACGAATGGACTGTTTGAAATCCTCAGGATAGGGAATGGTTTGGTGTTTGATTAGTTCCACCTGAGTATTTAATCCAAAACCACTAAACCGACAAAGTGCTAAATCCAAACCATCTAAGGAAGTTCCAGACATCAAACCTAAAATCAAACGATTAGGTTGTTGGGAAATCCGATACAGCTGTGCGATTTGTGGGTTCAATTTCTACGGATGGTTTAAAATAGGTGGGCAGGTTATTATATGAATGGGTCTACATGGGAACTATAAGATACCTTGATTTGACATGTAGATTTGACAACTTTTCAAAAGTTGTCAAATCTCAAGCGAAGTTACAAAAAAACAGTCTTTCCTTTTGATATTAATTATCAGGCAAGTGATAATTAATTGATAATTACAGCACCTGATTTCGTATATTTGTATCATTTTTTAAACAATTTGACATTCATGGCTTTAGATGTAATTATTGTTGGAGGAGGTATCGTTGGTTTGGCAACAGCTCAGCGATTATTGGAAGCAAAACCCGATTTGCAAATCGCCCTATTTGAAAAGGAAAATATGGTTTCTCTACATCAAACTGGGAATAACTCGGGTGTTATCCATTCTGGATTGTATTATAAACCAGGTTCTCTAAAAGCCAAAAACTGCATTGAAGGCTATCATCAATTAATTGCTTTCTGTGAGCAAGAATCCATTCCATTTGAATTGACAGGAAAGATTGTGGTGGCAAGTAATCACGAACAAAGAAGTCAGTTAGAAAATTTATATCAAAGAGGTCAACAAAACGGTTTGGAAGGTTTAAAGAAACTTTCTTTGGCTGAAATGCAAGAATATGAACCTTATGTGACCGGTGTAGAAGGGATGTGGGTGCCGCAAACTGGGATTGTAGATTACCGAGTGGTTGCGGCTAAATTGGCTGAAAAAATCCAACAAGCTGGTTGTACCATACATTTAAACGAACAAGTGATCGGTATTACTAAAGGAATTAGTTATTCCATCGTGGAGACGGTCAAAGGGGTATATGAAACCAAATTGATCATTAATTGTGCCGGACTATATTCGGATGAAGTGGCCCAATTATCTCAAAGAGAGCCATTGGATGTGCGGATTGTGCCATTTAGAGGGGAATATTTCAAGTTGAGAAAAGAGAAAGAGTATTTAGTTAAAAACTTGATCTACCCTGTACCGGATCCTAATTTCCCATTTTTGGGTGTGCACTTCACACGCATGATGCGCGGAGGTGTGGAGGCGGGTCCTAATGCTGTTTTGGCCTTTAAAAAAGAAGGGTACAAGAAATTGGGAGTAGATTTCAAAGAACTTTGGAATACATTAACCTGGCCAGGCTTTCAGAAAGTGGCTACTAAATATTGGGAAACTGGTTTGGGCGAAATGTACCGAAGCTTCTCTAAAGAAGCCTTTACTAAAGCCTTACAAGTGTTAATTCCTGAAATTCAGGAGCAAGATTTAGTGGAAGGTGGAGCTGGTGTGCGCGCCCAAGCTTGCGATCGTAATGGTGGTTTATTGGATGATTTTTCCATCATTGAAGACGCAAAAATTATCAATATTTTAAATGCACCTAGTCCAGCTGCTACTTCTTCATTGTCTATTGGTAAAACAGTGGCAGGTATGGCTTTAACTAGATTTTAACAATTTTATGGGCTTAGGGAACCCCAATTCACTTGAACACGTTCAAGAATTTTACCTTCACCATTAGACGACTCCCCATGAAATTATTATTTACCTATTTGAGTCATTATCGTTGGCGTGTAGTAGGAGCTTTAGCTCTAGCTGCTACCAATCAGATTTTTTCCTTGATGGATCCCTACATTTTCAGGAAAATCATTGATGATGTAGCGGCCGTATATCGATCGAATACGCATACCATGGACCAATTTATCCAGGCTATTTGGCCTTTGGCATTGGCATCAGTTGGCGTGGCATTCGTCTCTAGAGTGGCCAAAAATTTTCAAGATTATGTTATCAATACCGTCACTCAAAAGGTAGGTGCCAACCTTTATTCGGATGGTATTCGACATTCGTTAGAGCTACCATATGAAACATTTGAAGATCAACGGTCGGGAGAAACCTTAGGCAAATTACAAAAAGTACGTATTGACGTCGAGAAGTTAATCACGGTAGGTATTAATATTCTTTTCCAATCGGTCATAGCGCTCATTTTCATTTCGGTATATGCATTTTCAGTACATTGGATGATTTTGCCCTTGTTTTTACTGACAGGGCCACTAATCGCTTTTGTTTCTTCTGTATTAAGTAGAAAAATTAAGACCATTCAGATTCAAATTGTTAAAGAATCAACGGCCTTAGCAGGATCCACGACTGAATCGCTTCGAAACATAGAATTAGTAAAATCCTTAGGATTAGCAGATCAGGAAATACGTCATTTGAATGCCACTACGGAGAAAATCTTATTGTTAGAGCTTAAGAAAGTGCGTTATGTACGTTCTATGGCTTTTGTTCAAGGTACATGCGTGAACTTATTACGCATGTTGATGGTCGTGGTGTTGATTTATTTGATTTACCAAGGTCAAATCACCATCGGTCAGTTTTATTCTTTAAATATCTATTCTTTCTTCCTATTCAATCCATTACAAGAGATTGGTAATGTGGTGAATACCTATCGTGAAGCGGAAGTGTCTTTGCAAAATTTTGAACAAATTTTGAATATTCCTGTAGAGAAGAAGCCAGATAATCCTAAAGCCATTGCTTCGATTCAAACTTTGCAATTTGATCAGGTTAGTTTCCAGCATCAATCAGCCAATTCCGAAGCTTTGAATAACATCAGTTTTGATGTGAAAGGGGGAGAAACCATCGCCTTTGTAGGTCCATCTGGCGCAGGAAAATCCACCTTAGTGAAATTATTGGTGGGTTTATATCGTCCCAAAAAAGGAAAAGTATTTTACAATGGAGAGGAAGGGGAACACATTGATTTTGATCAATTAAGAAAGAAGATTGGATTTGTGACTCAGGATACACAATTGTTCTCAGGTTCGATTCGTGAAAATTTATTGTTTGTTAATCCCAATGCCACCGATGCCCATTGCCTAGAGGTATTGGAAAAAGCAGCTTGCCAAACATTGTTAGCTCGGGCCGACAAAGGTTTGGATACCTTAATTGGAGAGGGCGGGGTCAAAGTGTCTGGAGGTGAAAAGCAGCGCTTGAGTATTGCAAGGGCTTTATTACGTGACCCCAATTTATTGGTGTTTGATGAAGCAACCTCAGCATTGGATTCCTTGACTGAAGAAGAAATTTCTGAAACTATCCGAGCCATTTCTCAAGAAGCAGAACATTTAACTATTTTGATTGCTCACCGATTATCAACCATCATGCATGCTACCCGAATTTATGTGTTGGAAAAAGGACGCATTGTAGAGCAAGGTTCTCATGAGCAGCTAATTGAAAGCAAAGGTTTGTACTATGCCATGTGGCGTCAGCAAGTTGGAGAAAACAAATCCAGCGAAAGCTTGTAAGAAACCTTTAAAAAATTTTGCAATTCCTTGATTACCCATACATTATTTGGGAATCTTTTGTTTCGAACAAATAGGATTGCGTATATTTGTTGTTTGAAAAAATTTCATACCAAAAGACTATGTCATTAAATAAATTCTCCAAAACTCTTACTCAAGAGATAACAAACCCTGCAGCTAAGGCTATGTTGTATGGAATCGGATTAACTTCTGAGGACATGCAAAAAGCACAAATTGGAATTGCTAGTACAGGTTATGAAGGTAACCCATGTAACATGCATTTAAATGGTTTGTCGGTCCATGTGAAAAAAGGAATTCAGGAGAACGGCATGGTAGGTTTGATTTTTCATACCATTGGTGTGTCTGACGGAATGACTAATGGAAACGATGGAATGAGCTACTCTTTGCCATCTCGAGATATCATTGCTGATTCCATTGAAAATGTAGTGGGTGCGCAGTGGTATGACGGTGTAATTGCAGTGGTTGGATGTGATAAGAATATGCCTGGAGCTATGATGGCTTTGGCGCGTTTGAACCGTCCAGGCATGTTGGTTTATGGAGGAACCATTAAATCGGGTTTATATAAAGGAGAGAAATTAGATATTGTTTCAGCTTTCGAAGCTTTAGGTAAGAAATTTGCTGGAAACATTTCAGATGAGGATTATGAAGGAGTAATTCGTAATTCTATTCCTGGTCCAGGTGCTTGTGGGGGTATGTATACAGCGAACACCATGGCTTCTTCTATGGAGGCAATGGGTTTAGTATTGCCTAATTCATCTACTTATCCAGCTACACACGAAGGCAAAAAAGAAGAATGTTTAGCTATTGGTGCGGCAATGAAAGTCTTGTTGGAGAAAAATATTTGTCCACGTGATATCATGACACGCCACGCCTTTGAAAATGCGATGACAGTGGTGATGGCATTAGGAGGATCTACCAATGCTGTTTTACATTATTTGGCGATTGCTCATTCAGCAGGAATTAAATTTACCTTGAAAGATATTCAAGATATTTCGGACAGGACTCCATTGTTAGCTGATTTGAAACCTTCTGGTAAATATTACATGGAAGATGTATTGGCTATCGGCGGTATGCCAGCTATTTTGAAATATTTGTGGCAAGAAGGCTTTTTACATGGAGAGTGTTTGACTGTGACTGGTAAAACCATGGCAGAGAATTTAGCTGATGCTCCAGATTTGAATTTTGAAACACAAAAAATTATTTATCCGGTAGCTACACCAATAAAAGCTACAGGTCACTTACAAATATTATATGGCAATTTAGCTACGGAAGGTGCTGTAGCTAAGATTACAGGAAAAGAAGGAGAGCGTTTTGAAGGTACAGCTAAGGTGTGTGAGCGTGAAGAAGAGGTAATCGAGTTTATTTCTAAAGGAGAAATTAAGCCGGGTCATGTGGTCGTTATTAGAAATGAAGGACCTAAAGGTGGCCCTGGGATGCCAGAAATGTTAAAACCAACTTCTGCTTTGATGGGAGCGGGTTTAGGTAATAGTGTGGCGATGATTACGGATGGACGTTTCTCAGGAGGAACGCACGGTTTCGTCGTAGGTCACGTGACGCCAGAGGCGCAAGAAGGAGGAAATATTGGATTGGTTAAGGACGGAGATAAAATTACGATCGATGCGGTAGATAATCAGATTATCTTACACGTATCCGATGAAGAATTGGCTGAACGCCGTAAGTTGTGGAAACCATTGGTTTCGGAACATACTTCGGGAGTTTTGAGAAAATACATCAAAAATGTGTCATCAGCCAGCTTAGGTTGTGTCACTGATTTGTAAAAAATGACCAATTCAATTTTTTTCTAAATGCGTATGACTTAAATTAGTCGAACCGTTTAACTGAAACAAAATAAAGACCTACTGTTATCATGGGAAAAACCCAAATAGAAGCTACTCAACCCACAACAACTCAATCCTCAAATTTTAAAACTGGGGCTCAAGCGGTTATGCAATCGTTGGTAGAGCAGGGGGTGAGTACTATTTTCGGATATCCAGGTGGAGCTATCATGCCTACCTATGATGCTTTATTTGATTATCGTGATCAATTGAAGCATATTTTGGTGCGTCACGAACAAGGTGCTGGCCATGCTGCACAAGGTTATGCGCGTATGCTAAATAAGGCAGGTGTTTGTTTGGTAACTTCAGGTCCTGGAGCTACTAATTTAATAACACCTATTGCCGATGCGATGTTGGATTCTACTCCTTTGGTATGTATAGTAGGTCAAGTCAAAGCTAATCTATTAGGTACAGATGCATTTCAAGAGTGTGATGTCATTGGTATGTCCATGCCCATCACCAAGTGGAATTATCAAATTGTTGATCCAAATGAGATTCCTGAAATTATTGCCAAAGCATTTTATATTGCGGAAACAGGAAGACCAGGTCCCGTATTAATTGAAATAACACGTTCTGCTCAAGCAGAAATGATGTCGATTCCATTTAAATACCAGAAATGTGAATCGATTATATCTTACAAGCCAAGATTAGAGCCTAAAGAAGAGCATGTGGAGGCGGCAGCTAAATTGATTAATGGAGCTAAACGCCCTTATATTTTGGCCGGACATGGTGTACTAATTTCTCAGGCTGAAAATGAATTAAAGGAATTTGTTGAGAAAACAGGCATTCCAGTAGCAACAACCTTGTTAGGTATGTCAGCCATGGATGCTGATCATCCACTTTTTGTAGGATGGCCGGGTATGCATGGTAATTATGGAGCCAATGTCTTGACCAATTCTTGTGATGTATTGATTGCCATTGGAATGCGTTTTGATGACCGTATCACGGGTGATTTAAGTACTTATGCCAAACAAGCTAAAGTGGTGCATATCGAGGTAGATCCTAGTGAGATTGATAAGAATGTAAAAGCGGATGCACCTGTTGTAGGAGATGCCAAAGCAGCATTAAAAGCCTTATTACCTTTGGTAAAGAAAGCTGATCATACTGAGTGGAGAGCTGAGTTTAAGAAGTATGATGATGAAGAGTATGAGAAGATTACCAAGAAAGATTTATATCATGAAGGTAATCAAATCAAAATGGGAGAGGCGGTAGCTTTATTGTCTGATAAGACCAAAGGAGAAGCGGTAGTTGTAACCGATGTAGGTCAACATCAGATGATTACCAACCGTTATTACCGTTTCAAAAAGCATAATTCCATTGTAACTAGTGGAGGTGCTGGAACCATGGGCTTTGCCTTGCCAGCTTCCTTTGGAGCCAAAGTGGCTGTTCCAGAGCGTGAAGTGATTGCCGTAATTGGAGATGGTGGATTCCAAATGACTTTGCAAGAGTTGGGTACGATTGCACAAAGTGGCTTACCTGTGAAGATCATTATCTTGAATAATAATTTTTTAGGCATGGTTCGCCAGTGGCAGTCGATGTTCTTTGATAATCGCTATTCATTTGTTGAACTGCAAAATCCTGATTTTATTACAATTGCTAAAGGATTTGGAATAGAAGGACATACCGTAAGTGATCGGAATAATTTAGGGGAATCTTTAGATACTTTATTGAATTCTAAAAAGCCTTATTTATTAGAGATTATTTGTGAGAAAGAAGAGAATGTATTTCCTATGGTACCTGCGGGTGCTTGTGTGACTAAAGTAATGCTTGAGTAGAAATTATATGTTAACAACTTACACTATATCGGTATTTACCACCAACACGATTGGTTTATTGAATCGTATCACGATTATATTCACGCGCAGAAGACTGAATATTGAGTGTTTGACCGTTTCAGAAACTGAGCGTAAAGGAGTATCTCGTTTTACCATTGTTATTCGCAATGAAAATCGGGAGATTGTTGAAAAATTGGTTCGTCAAATACGTAAGATTACGGATGTATTGGCGGTATTTGGTTATTTAGACGACGAAATTGTGTTCAATGAAATCGCCTTATTTAAAATAGCTACGCCATTAGGATCACCAGCTTTGGATGTCAAAACCATTAATTTGGATTGGAATGCTAAAGTTGTTCACTGGGGTTTAGACTATGTAGTGGTAGAAAAAAACGGATCTGAAGAGGAAATCAATGAATTCTATGCTTATTTAAAGCAATGGGAAATATTGGAATATATCAAATCGGGCCGTGTAGCTGTTGGTAAAACAGAAAAAGGATTAGTGGAGTATTTACCGGAAGGTAACTGGGAAATTGTATAAAATTTGAAAGTATAATAGATTAATTAGAAAAGAATATAAATTAAACAAAAACGAAAATGGCAAAGATTAATTTCGGTGGGGTTGTTGAAGATGTAGTAACAAGAGAAGAGTTTCCATTAGAGAAAGCTAGACAAGTATTGGCTGATCAAACAATCGCAGTTATTGGTTATGGAGTACAAGGTCCAGGTCAAGCATTGAACATGAAAGACAATGGTCTGAATGTGATTGTGGGTCAACGTAAAGGAAAAACCTATGATAAGGCTGTTGCTGACGGCTGGGTTCCAGGTGTAAACTTATTTGAAATTGAGGAAGCGCTTCAAAAAGGAACGATTATCTGTTATTTGCTTTCAGATGCGGCTCAAATTGAAATGTGGCCAACAGTGAAGAAATATTTGACTGCTGGTAAGTCATTGTACTTCTCTCATGGATTCGGTATTACTTATAAAGAGAAAACAGGAATTATCCCTCCAGCAGATGTGGATGTATTCTTAGCTGCACCTAAAGGTTCTGGTACTTCTCTTCGTCGTTTGTTCGTAGAAGGTAAAGGTTTGAACTCTTCATTTGCTGTATATCAAGATGCAACGGGTAAAGCTCGTGAGAAATGTATTGCGATGGCTATCGGAGTAGGTTCTGGTTATTTGTTTGAAACAGATTTCTATAAAGAAGTAACGTCTGACTTAACTGGAGAGCGTGGTACTTTAATGGGTGCTATCCAAGGAATTTTTGCTGCTCAGTATGAAGTATTACGTGAAAATGGTCACTCTCCTTCGGAAGCTTTCAATGAGACAGTAGAAGAATTGACTCAATCATTGATGCCATTGGTAGCTGAAAACGGAATGGATTGGATGTATGCCAATTGTTCTACTACAGCACAACGTGGTGCATTGGATTGGTGGAGACCATTCAAAGAGGCTACTAAGCCAGTATTTGAGAAATTGTATAATTCAGTAAAAACGCAAGCGGAGGCTGCTCGTTCAATTGATTTGAACTCACAACCAGATTACCGAGTGAAGTTAGAAGCTGAGTTAACTGAGTTACGTGAATCAGAAATGTGGAGAGCTGGTGCTGCGGTACGTAGCCTTCGTCCTGAGCGTAGCTAGTCTATTGATGTTAAATAAAAAAGGGGCAATTTATTGCCCCTTTTTTTATACCCAAAAATCAAAAAACGCTCACCTTTTTCTAACGCTGTCAAGGTTTCAAACCTTGACAGCGTTGAGCGTTAAACGATTTTCAAAACTTTTTTATTGCTTCTACACATTCAAGTTCTTGATAATCCTTCATTTTATTTAACGGTAATACCTTTATTTTTCAAATTTGGGACTTACAATGGAATTCATTTTTTGTAAAATAAAATTGATTTTATTTAATAAAATTTTATTCTAGGCATTAGTTGTAAAAAAGCGATTTAGTCTTGAATTAATATCATAATTAGATTTTTAATCCATTTATGTTTAAATATATCAATTTGTTCGGATTTTTAATCTAAAAAATACCCTTCGGGGCTTTTTTGTTTTTTGGTAAATAATGTAATTAAAGCTAGTTTTGCCAACCATTTAACAGAAACAAACCCTATGAATAATCGTATACAAATATTTGATACCACTTTACGCGATGGAGAACAAGTACCCGGTTGTCAGTTAAACCGTGAGGAAAAAATTGAAGTAGCAAAAGAACTTGAAAAATTAGGTGTCGATATCATTGAGGCAGGTTTCCCTATTTCCTCACCTGGTGATTTTGCTTCGGTAAAAGCCATTGCAGAGGTAATTACGGAGGCAACAGTCTGTGGGTTGACTCGTGCAAGAAAAGAAGATATCGATGCCGCAGCAGAAGCATTAAAGCCTGCTCGCAAGCCTCGTATACATACTGGAATTGGAGCTTCTGATGTTCATATCAAGCATAAATTCAATTCTACTCGTGAGAAAATTATTGAGCAAGCTATTTGGGCCGTTGAATATGCCAAATCATATGTAGAAGATGTTGAGTTTTTTGCTGAAGATGCAGGTCGTGCGGATTTACCATTCTTAGCCCAATTAACTCAAGCAGTTATTAAAGCAGGTGCTACCGTAGTAAATCTACCCGATACAACGGGCTATTTGTTGCCACATCAAATGCACCACCGTATTTCATACCTTTTCGAACATGTAGATAATATCCATCAGGCAACTATCTCCATGCACAATCACAATGATTTAGGATTAGCAACTGCCAATACTATAGCTGGTATACAGGCAGGAGCTCGTCAAGTGGAAGTGACCATTAACGGAATCGGTGAAAGAGCAGGAAATACTTCATTAGAGGAGGTTGCCATGATTTTGAATGTCCATAAAGACTTAGGATTTACCACTGGAATTAATCCAAAGCATTTATTCCCCATCAGTAATCTAGTGTCTAATTTGATGGGAATGCCTGTTCAAGCCAATAAAGCGGTGGTTGGTGCTAACGCTTTTGCTCACTCCTCAGGAATTCATCAAGACGGTTTCTTGAAACATGCTCAAAACTATGAAATTATGAATCCAGAAGATGTTGGCGTTCCATCATCAGCGATTCTTTTGACTTCCCGTTCAGGACGTGCAGCCTTACGTCACCGTTTGCAATTATTGGGCTTTGAATTAGAAAAGCCAGAATTGGATAAATTATATACTCGTTTCCTATTAATGGCTGACGAGCGTAAAATGATTCATGATGAGGATTTGAAAGAACTTGTAGGTTAATTCATGTTTGGTGCAGTAGCACTACTCACCAAGTTAATACCTGCTTGATGTAAACAATTTAAAATACCTAAATTGATCTCTTGTTTGACGTTTTGGAATTTCCCAAAATCACTAGTTTGAACAAAGTAGGTGACAGAGATATCTAAAGAATAAGTGCCAAAGCCTTCAAAAATAATTTTGGGGGCTTTTTTCTTGCACAATGGCTCTTCCAAAATAAGTTGTTCAATTTGAGGTAAAATGGATTTTATCTGTTCAGATTTACTTTGAAGAGAACACGATAGGGTGTATTTCGCTCTTCGGAAGTTACGCTCACTCATGTTTTCCAAGGATTGAGACGTTAATAATCGATTGGGAATCATAATTAAATTGCCATCCACGGCTCTCAACCTAGTACTTCTAAAACCAATTTTTTCTACATCTCCTGAAATACTTCCTGCCTGAATACTATCTCCTACCACAAAGGGTAAATCCAAAAATATAGTAAATGAAGCAAATAGATTTTCTAAGGTTTCTCTCGCAGCCAAGGCAAGGGCTAATCCCCCCAAACCTAATCCGGTAATGAGTGCCATCACATCTACTTGGAACACCCGACCTAATAGGACAAATCCTGAGCCCGCAATAATAAATACCATACCTAAGTCGTTCAGGAATGGAATGAATTGCTGCTTTGATTTTTGTTCAACGCCTTGCCACTTTTGTTGAGCAATTAAAATAATCACTTTCAACATCCGAACTACTAACCACGTAAAAGTGATAATGACGGCTGTTTCAAAGGCTTTTTGAAGTAAAAATAACAAACCAAATTTCTCAACTGGATTGAAATGCCAAGCAATAGGAACATGCAAATATTGAATACTGAAATAAAGGAATATCCAAAACAACAAAAGCTCCACTGGCTTTCTCAACAATTGGATACAATCCTGAACCTGGATAAATTGATTTGGCAAAAAACGAAAGATGATTTTAGAAAAGGAATTGGAAAAGAACCTTCTCATTACTAGGCCAATAATCAATATCCCAACAAAAAATAATATATCCTCCGCCGAATTTTCCAATAAATACCAATTAGCCAATGCTTCTCTCATCTGAATTATCAATTTTGCCCCCAAATATAGAGAATAACTTAGTCGAATGTGAAAAAAAAGTACGACCTTTGCAGACTTACAGGCTAAGCTGTATGGTAAATTATTTTATGATTCTTCGTCCTTTGATTATCCAAAATTCTAATTTAAAAACAAGCCGTGCCTTGTTTTTAGCACTTAGCTTATTATTTAGTGCCTTAAATAGTTTTCAATCTTCAGCACAAACTATATTGAATTCTCCCCTTTCTTATGTTGGAATGGGTGAACTAGATGAAGGCGGAAGCCCAAGTAATGCTATGATGGGTGGATTGGGTGTATCGAACTCTAACGGGATTTATGCCAATGTGATTAACCCAGCTCTTTTGGCCAGAAATAGATATACGGTTTTTGAAGTTGGCGCCAAAGCTGAATTAAAAGAACTACAAGATACACGTCAACACCAGCAAATTTTTGGAGGAAATTATCATTCGTTGAATTTAACTTTACCGATTTCAAGTCGCTGGACTGCTTCTATCGGTTTTCGTCCTCACTCCTCAGTGGAGTATGAAACCCGATCATTCCGTCGTTTAAATTTATTAGGTGTGGATAGCTTAATTTATAGCTATGCAGGAAAGGGTGGTGTAACCAAACTGACATTTAATAACGGTGTACGAATTGGTAAAGATTTTTATGTAGGTATAGGTATCGATTATTTATTCGGAACTGTCAACCGAAATGTATCTACCCAAAATCTCTCAGACGGTCAGTACTACAAAATTCAATTAGAAAATCGCATTGACTATTCAGACTTCCTATTTAGAGGAGGATTGGCCTATCGTAAGCATCTAAAGAATGACATGTTTATCAATGTTGGAACTTCATTTGATCTTAGCTCAACGCTTAGTTCTAAGCAGTTAAAGCGTTTTGCCATCATGGATTTATCAGGTATAACCGTCATCAATGCAGATACATTAAATAAATCAACTCCATTTGCTCAAAATTTACCCGTTTCTCAGCATTTCGGAGTTAGTTTAGAAAAGTTAGCCAACTGGATGGTTGGTATAGATTATTCTAGAACAGATTGGACTAAAGTAGACAATAATTTAGGCCGTTCTTCAAGACTCCCTGTTAGTTCACGCTGGTCGGTAGGTGGTGAATATACTCCTGATTTTGAAGCTATATCTAATTATTTCAAAAGAGTAACGTACCGTGCAGGATTTAGCTATTCTACAACTCCATACGATTACTTAGGAAATGGTAAATATGCAGTAGATAAGTATGTTAGCCTTGGAGTCGCTTTACCTTTACGAAATCTATCTTATTTGAATATAGCTTATCAAATTGGTAAAAGAGGAGTATTAGCAGACAATGGATTAGAAGAGCAATACCAGCGAATTACCATCGGCTTAACATTAAGTGACCTTTGGTTCCAAAAGGTGAAACTCAACTAACACTTAGCCCATGCGCGATTTGAGAAATCTCTTTTTGCTGCTAGTTCTCACCAGTGTTTCTCTAGCTTGTCGGGAAGAAAAAACGGCTAAAAACCTGATTTATGTAGGTCCAAAATCCGAATTGACGGATATTGATATGGTCTATTCCGATTCAGCCAGAACAGTCGTTCGAATGGTTACCCCTTCTCAAATAACACTTTATTCAGAAGATCGAGTATATCCCAAAGAAGTGAAACTATGGTTTTACGATAAAATGGGAAATGTTACCTCCCAAATTAGAGGCGATTCCGCGCATTTTTTTAAGCAAAGAAATTCGTATAAACTAATGGGAAATGTTCAAATCTTTAATGTGCAACAAGAAGAAACATTAAAAACAGAGGAATTTACTTGGTTGCCAGAAGAAAAACGGGTCTTTACTGAAAAGCCTGTTCAAATACGGACGAAGAAAGAAATTATCTACGGTGTCGGTATGGATGCTGCCCAAGATTTTACGCATTATTCCTTGCGCCACGTGACTAATTCAGTGTTGACAGTTGAGAGTTTACCGACTGACTAAGGACAGTTTTTCAGGGCTATTCGAGCACTATCTAAAGAAAAAATCCGTGGATCATTTCCCCATTTATCTCGAAGATAAGTAACAAGCTCCGCAACGTCCAAAGCTTCTAATTTGCTATTCCCCGGCATGTAATTTTGAAAAGCTTTTTTATTCACTAATATGGCATCTTTTTGACCATTTTTGATGATGCAGGCTATTTGACTAGCATTTAACCTTTTCCAAAGATCCGTTTTAGCTAAGGGAGGATACAAATCTTTTAATCCTGATCCATCTTTTTGGTGGCAATTTTCGCAGTGTTTTTCATATTGCATCATTCCTTCGACTACATATTGTTGTCTAAAAATCTCTTCCTTGCTTTGACAGGACGATTGAACAATAAGTATTGTTAAGATGGCCAATAAGCCTAGAATGGATGGAGTGCTTTTCATTTATTTTTCTTTCAATAATAATTCGATGTCTTCTATTAAATGATTGACTTCTTGTTCATTTGTTCCGTCGTATATACCCCGAACATGTCGTTGCTTATCTACTAAAATGAATGCACCACTGTGAACAAAGCCTCCCGCTTCATTTTTGTCCTCTTGGGCAGTCACCATAAAACTTTTTTGGCCTAATTCATAAATTTTAGCTTTTTCCCCTGTTACCATATTCCATTTAGGGGATTTAATATGCAACCTTGAAGCATAAGCTTTTAACACATGGGGTTGGTCAAAGTCTGGGTCTATACTAAACGATAATAAGGCTAATTGATTTTCATTTGAATAGCGCTCATATAAGCGCAACATCTGCGTTTTCATTTTGGGGCAAATCGTAGGACATGAAGTAAAGAAAAAATCAGCTACATAAATTTTCCCATCATAATCTCGATCACTAACCCAAGTAGAGTCTTGATTTAAAAATTGAAAGGCCGGGATTTGGTGATAAACAGTGTCTACTTTCCCTCCTTTTACTTCCGTATCTTTATGCCCTAATATGGGCAGTGTTTTCTTCTCTTGACACCCTGTCAATAGTAGGAGGGAGAAAAAGAATACTCCTCCAAACTTATTTTTTATATT
Organism: Aquirufa nivalisilvae; assembly: GCF_003143535.1. Classification (GTDB taxonomy): domain Bacteria; phylum Bacteroidota; class Bacteroidia; order Cytophagales; family Spirosomataceae; genus Aquirufa; species Aquirufa nivalisilvae. The sequence goes on along the minus strand of NZ_CP029346.1, from coordinate 2,414,056 downwards.
GATTGGCAGCATTGAGCGTTGAGTCTGTGAATGTTTCTACGGATTTTAATTTATTCAATTGTTCGTGGAGATAGCTGATTTTAGCTTTGAAATCCATGCTCGACAAGGAATCAATCGAAAATTGATGCATCCAATTCATCATTTCATTGTCGGCTTTGTCCAAGGACTGAATCAGTTTTTTAACATGAACAGAATCGGGGCCATTACTCAAACTATCCAAACTGCCCTTAAGTTGAATGATTTGCTCTGTTTTCGGCATTAATTCATCATGCAACGTCATGACAGAATCATTTAATTCCTTTACTGCCGTCTCTTCTGATTGCTTACATGATGCTAGGAGTCCTAGTAGTAAGAGAATATGGAAAAATGGATTGGATTTCATGATCATAATTTCATTAAGATTGGTGACTACTCATCAGTTTGCGGACATTTTCTTTCAAATCGACATAGCCAGATTGGCCACCGATCATTTTAGCAATTTCATCAATTCTTTCTTCACCTAGCAAGGTTTTAATACTAGATACAGTTTTTTCACCTTCATGGTTTTTATACACAAACCAGTGAGTTTGGCCAGTAACTGCTATTTGAGGTAAATGCGTAATGGCTATCAATTGATGGTTTTGACTCATTTGAGTTAACATTTGACCCATTTTGATAGCAATTTCACCTGAAACTCCCGTATCTATTTCATCTAAGATCAAGGTAGGTAAGGCCCTTTTTTGTGCTAATAAATGCTTGATAGATAACATCAAGCGGCTCAATTCTCCCCCAGAAGCTATTTGCTTAAAGGGTTTAGGTGCTAGACCTTTATTTGCTGAGAAAAGAAGTTGAATCTTATCCTGCCCAGATTTACTTAGTTTTGTCGCTTGAATATCCCAGGCAAGACTGGCATTCGGCATACCCAATTGTTGTAGAGATTGAAGCAACGTTTTCTCAATGGCATCCAAAGAATTTACGCGATTCTGATGTAATTCAAGCGCTTTTTCCTGAGCAAAATTCTCAGCCAACTGAAGAGCTTGATTAGCATCCAGTAAAGCCTGATCTAGATTTTCATGCTGTGCTAATTCCTCTTCCACCTGATCTCTCAATTGGATTAAGCTTTCAATATCTTTTATTTGATATTTCTGTAAAAGTCGATGTAAGAGATCCAGTCTTTTTTGACATTTTTCCAACTCAATCGGATCCGATTGGAAAGATTCAGCTTCACCTTCTACCTCAGCAGAAAGATCTTTTAATTCAATCCAAAGTGATTGAATTCGTTGATTCCATTGTTCAAAAGATTGTCCCCATTTGGATAAACTTTGACTTAATTGTCGAGCTTGTCCAATTTGTTCAATAGCCGCTGATTCTGACAAACTTAAATGATTGGCTAATTGAGCTAATTTTTCTAAAATCTGCTCCGAATTTTGTAATTTTTGTAGTTGCTCACTCAGTTGCTCATATTCTCCAATGACTAATTGAGCTTTGTCTAATTCCTCCCATTGAAAATTGAGAAAATCAATGGCTTGATTTCCCTGTCGGGCTTTTTGAGCTAATTGTTCTTGATGACTCAATGCTATTTGGTATGCTTTATAAGCCTTTTCATAGGAAGATTTCAAGGATTGATTTTGAGCAAAATCATCAACAAGTTCCAATGCAAATTCGGGATGGCCCATCCAGCCATTGTCTTGCTGTGAATGTATATCAACCAGTTCTTGGCCAATACGCTTCATGCTTTCTAAGGTAACGGGTGTATCGTTGATAAAACTTCTTGACTTTCCTTGAGGGTTAATTTCTCGACGAATCAAACAAGGATCTTCAAAATCAATATCCTCTTGGTGGAAAATTTCCTTCAAATGCGGATAAGCAGCTACCGAAAACGTACCTTCAATGACACATTTTTTCTGGTCATCGTATAAGCTTTTACTATCAGCTCTTTGTCCTAGAAGCAAAGAAATGGCACCTAACAAGATGGATTTTCCAGCACCAGTCTCACCTGTAATGACAGTCAGACCTTCAGCTAGATGTAAATCAAGCTGGTCAATCAATGCATAATTTTGAACCTCTAAGTGCCTTAGCATGTATCTAAAATGGAAGCTTAAATTTACGTAAAATTATTTGTTGAAATATTTATTTACTCGCTCTTAAAGCTTTTTAAATTAATTTATCAATAATTTGTACCTTTGGAAAAATTTTTCGCCTTAGAATAATTAAACCAGACAAAATGAGTGTTTTAGTAAATAAAAATTCCAAAATTATAGTTCAGGGTTTTACAGGTACGGAAGGTAGTTTTCATGCCGAACAAATGATCGCTTACGGAACCAATGTAGTAGGCGGTGTAACTCCTGGAAAAGGAGGAGGAACGCATTTAGATCGTCCTATTTTTAATACCGTTGCTGAAGCTGTAGCTAAAGCTGGTGCTGATACATCCATCATTTTTGTTCCACCTGCATTTGCTGCTGATGCCATTATGGAAGCTGCTGATGCTGGAATTAAAGTGATTATTTGTATCACAGAAGGTATTCCTACCAAAGACATGATTGTAGCGAAGGAATATATTTCTACTAAAGAATGTCGTTTAATTGGGCCAAACTGTCCTGGAGTAATGACAGCTGAAGAATGTAAAGTGGGTATTATGCCAGGCTTTATTTTCCAAAAAGGTAAAGTGGGTATTGTATCTAAATCGGGTACTTTAACTTATGAAGCAGTAGATCAATTGACGAAAGCTGGATTGGGTCAAACCACAGCTATTGGAATTGGAGGAGATCCTATCATTGGTACTACCACTAAAGAGGCGGTAGAATTATTAATGAATGATCCTGAAACAGAAGGTATCGTGATGATTGGTGAGATTGGTGGTGGAATGGAAGCAGAAGCAGCACGTTGGATCAAAGCTGATGGAAATAGAAAACCAGTTGTTGGTTTCATTGCAGGTCAAACTGCTCCTAAAGGTCGTCGTATGGGTCACGCAGGTGCCATTATTGGTGGTGCAGATGATACGGCAGAGGCAAAAATGAAAATCATGCAAGAATGTGGTATTCACGTAGTATATTCTCCAGCTGATATTGGAGAAACGATGTTGAAAGCATTATCTGCAAAGTAAAATACTAAAGGATGATTCCTTTTATTGAAAAATCTGCTTCATTCCACGCATTCGTGCTACGATGGAGCAGATTTTTTTTATTGGCTCTCATATTTTTTACAGCAAGTGCCCAGGCTGCGGTCTGGAAGCCTTTGCATTCCATTGAAAAGGAATGGCTAGTTTATCAATCAGCTTGGAATAGTTTTTTGCCTTATATACCAAGTCAACATTATGCTTATCATTCCAAGTCTATCCAACTCAACAATAGAGATTACTATCAAGCTTATTTGACTATTAAACCCAAAGAGACCTATCATCTATTTATTGATGGAGCATTTCAGCGTAAATTAGAGAAAGGTGAATTAGTTAGAATGTCATTGGATAGCCTGCTTAAAGTACATGATAAAGAGCAAGTTATCGCTACTTTTTATAGTAGCACCTTGGAGGGTTTACCTGGCGACTTAAGCATTGAAAAAAAATTTGATCAAGTAATCGCTCAAAATCGGGAAGTTCAATTATTCTTAAATCGAGCTCCAGCTGTTTATACCCATTTTTTTACATTAGGATTTTTAGTACTCCTAGCCTTTTTGGGTTTACTGTATGCTGGATTCCCTCGATATTTTCAAGTCTATTTTCGATTTACAGATTGGGTCAATTGGGAGAGTAAAGATAATGCAATCGTTAAAAGTCCATTTTCTTTAGCCAATATTTATGTGCTATTTATTTTAAGCCTCTTGATATCATTAATGGCTTTTTATAATGGCATTACATATCGTTCTGGAGATGCTTTTTTTGTGAATGAAGAGAATTACAGCACCTTAATGCCGTCCTTATGGTTTGTTTTTTCCAGAACATTGGTGGCCTACTTTATTTTTATTTTACAGTATTTTATTTTTCAACTTTTTGCCAATTTATTTAAACTTAAATCAGTTGCCAATCTACACTTCTTTAAATCGATACAAACTAATATTCAATTCTTTATCTTGGTATTTGTAGGAATTGGATTGTATGCAGTTTACCAAGGTCCAGCCTATTCTATTGATATGGAAATCGTTTCTTATTTATTAAATGCGTATTTCCTTATTCGGTTTATCTATTTCACTCAAGTTTTCAATAAGGTTCTATCAGTCAACAGGTTATCTCTATATGCTTATTTGATTATTACAGAGGCCATCGTTATTTTATTTGGAATACGTGAATTGATATTTCCACAATACACCTAGACTAAAGAGAGTGTTTATCAAGATTTTTTTTTGTATATTTGCAACATAAAGTTGACTATTCTAGATTGTCGAGTTAATACAAATTTGATTTATGAGTGAAATAGCTAACGTTGCTACGCCGGATATCAAGCGGTTAAAAAAAGTTAAAAGTATTTTAGTTACTCAAGCAGCGCCTACTGATGCCAAGTCTCCTTATTTTGAGATTGAGAAAAAGTATGGTGTTAAAGTGGATTTTCGTCCATTTATTGAGGTATGCGGTATCGCCTACAAAGAGTTCCGAAAGCAGAAGATTAATATTTTAGAGCATACGGCTATCATTTTTACAAGTCGCAATGCCATTGATCATTTCTTCCGTATTTGTAAGGAAGCTAAAATTGAGGTGCCTTCTGACATGAAGTATTTCTGTATTACTGAGCAAACGGCTAATTACCTTCAGAAATACATCGTTATACGTAAGCGCAAAGTGTTTACTGGAACGAAGACGGCGTTGGATTTATTGGAAATTATCAAAAAGCATAAGTCGGAGAAATTCTTATTCCCTTGTTCTAACAAGCGTCAGAAGGATTTACCAGATTACATGGGAACGAATGATTTTCAATTAACGGAGGCTGTTATGTACGAAACCGTTTCAGCTGATTTGTCGGATTTAGAAGAGGTGTTCTATGATGTTCTAGCATTTTTTAGCCCATCAGGAATTACTTCTTTATTTGAGAACTTCCCAGATTTCAAGCAAAATAATACACGAATAGCCGCCTTCGGTTCTACTACTGCTCAGGCGGTTACAGACGCAGGTTTACTATTAGATATACAAGCCCCGATGCCTAATGCGCCATCCATGACAGGAGCTTTGGAACATTACATCAAGCAAGCAAATGCTTAAATCAAAAAGCCCCGATTCGGGGCTTTTTTGTTAATATCTGTCACGGAGTTTTCTCGTTTGAAAATAATGCTTATTTTTAGCCATCAAATCGCCTAACAAGCTAAAAATTGAACATGCGCTTCAAAAAGCAATCAGTCTTACCCTCATGGATTTTTGTGTGCTTTGGCATTGGGCTGCTATTTTGGAGCCCTAATATGATGCTGGCGCAACAAGACCCAGGTTTAAGCATGTTTCAGTTAAATGCCATGAATCAAAATCCGGCAAATGCAGGATTGAGAGGAGCTTCCTTTGCACAATTACATTATCGGAACCAATGGACTCAATATGAGGCAAGCGTAGAAGGACCAGGAAATCTAGGAACTCAGTTACTGAGTGTTTCTTTACCATTTAGCAAATTAAATTTTGGTGTAGGTGTATTGGTGATGTCTGATAAAACTCCTTCGGGCGTTGGACAGCAATCCATGAAAATTCAATTAGCATATCATTATACTTTAGGAGAAGCAATTCTATCGCTTGGATTACGAGGTGGATTACAAGGAAAATCGTTCGATGGCCGTGCCTATCGAATTCGAGATGAGAATGATCCTATCGCTAGCCAGTTGTCAGGTAAAGTGATTAGCCAAAATCAATTTGATCTTGGATTAGGTTTACTTTATTCGAAGGATAATTGGCAAATAGGTTTATCAGCTGACCACCTAACTTCACCTAAATTTACCATGGATACCCCTCAAGGTAATATGCCAGTAAATATGGTGGCAGCACTTCACGGTACTGCCGAAATTGTTTTGTCAGAGAGTTTGGCTGCGATGCCATTTGCTCAGGTGCGTTACTATTCAGGCAAAGTTTTGCCTGAATTAGGTACTCGGTTTGGATACAAAGATTTATTTTGGTTAGGAGGCTCATTTCGATTGAATGATGCTGCCATTGGAATGGCTGGAGTCTCTTTATTACAACAAAAGTTAGATATTGGTTATTCTTTAGATGTAGCTATGGTGCAAGCAGCGGTTAAAGCACCATTGACTCATGAGATTTTTGTTCGTTTTCAATTGCCTTCATTTCAATCCAATGGAATTAAGGGTCTTCCAGTGAGAACGCCTAGGTTTAAGATTTTATAGGATTTCAATTTAAGGTATAAAATTTTGTACTTTTGCTGAAATATTCCTAGAAAATGCTTTAAATTTGAGGAATTTGAAAGAGTGTGAGTAGGGTAAATATGTGTAAAAACAATTTTTTGAACCCTGTTACGTTAACAAACAGTAATTTTAATTTGCTTCTATGAATTTTCAATTTGTTGAAAAGAGATTAATAGTAGGACTGTCGATTTTGGCTATGGCTGTTGTTTTGAACAGTTGTGGATCCAAAAACTCGGGTGGTTCTAAGACGCTAAGTAGTAAGAAAGGCTCTTCTGGTAAAGGAATTTTAGGAATTGGCAAAGCTAATAAAGAGGTTCCTGGTGTTCAGAATGGAGAGATTGTAGCTACTACTCGTAAAGGATGGTCCCAACCTACACCTTATGGAATGGTATTAGTTCCCTCAGGGAGTTATATGATGGGTCAAGCAGACGAAGAGGTGTCACATGCTGGTGTTAACTTTAATAAGCGAGTTACTGTGGCGGCCTTTTACATGGATGATACGGAAATTACCAATCATGAGTATCGTCAATTTACCTATGCATTATTGAAAGATTCGGTCTCTGTTTTAGGAGAAGATAAAATCATGTCGGAATATTATCCAGACACAACGGTTTGGAAGCGTGATTTTACTTATCACAATGGTGATCCGATGACTGAATATTATTTTTCTAGTCCGGCTTTTGATCAATATCCTGTAGTAGGGGTTAGTTGGGTAGCATCGAAGTACTTCTGTTTGTGGAGAAGTAAGTTGATGAATGATTATCGCAGAAAACAAGGACAGTTTATTTTACCACGTTTTGAGCTTCCATCGGAATCTGAGTGGGAATGGGCAGCACGTGGGGGAAGAGCATCGGCTAAATACCCTTGGGGAAATCCATATATTTCAAATGCCAAAGGGTGTTTGTTAGCTAATTTTAAACCTCACAGAGGTAATTATGATGCTGATGGTTATTCCTATACTGCTCCAGCCAATGCCTATGATCCCAATGATTTCGGATTGTATAATATGGCTGGTAACGTAGCCGAATGGTGTGAAGATGCTTATGCGGATAATGCCGTGGCAGTGACTTGGGATTTAAATACGGTCAATAAAGATTCGGATGAGCCAAGAAAAGTAACTCGGGGTGGTTCATGGAAAGATATTGCTTATTACTTAGAAACAGGTACTAGAGCTTACGAGTTAGAACAAAACAAACGTTCATATATTGGATTTAGATGTATGATGCGCTATTTGGGTCGTCCTAAGCAAAACTAAATTATACTCTTTTTTAAAATTATATTACATTCTTTTTAACATGGAAAAATCAATCAATGTCATCGCTAGTTTTGGTGCGGCAGTAGTAATTGTAGGAGCCTTATTTAAAATTGTCCACTGGGATGGAGCCAACGAAATGTTAATGGTTGGTATGTTCACAGAAGCGGCCATTTTTATTTTGTTTGGGGTTTTATACTTACAAGCAAAACCAGAGAAATCTTATGATTGGGAAAAGGTTTATCCAGAGTTAGTGGGTGGGGCTCCAGTAGCGAGACCTACTTCCACAGGAGGTGTAGATGCTTTAGCAAGTTTGAAAGGTTTAGGTCCTGAGGTTGTTGAAGGTTTGACAAAGAGTTTGAAAGGATTGACTGAAACGGCCAACAGTTTACAAGATATTTCTAAGGCAACAGTAGCAACACAAGATTTTGTAAAGTCGCTATCTTCTTCTTCAGAATCATTAGGAACATTGAATAAATCAGTTTCTGAAGCAGCTAGTTCACTAGGGGCCATTTCGGTATCTTCTGCTGAAGCAGCTAAATATGCACAACAATATGCCAAAGCAGGTGATCAATTATCTACTTTGAATACAATATATGAAACAGAGATTCAAGAAGCGACCAAGCACTTGAAAGCTATTAATAGTTACTATGGTAATGTTAATTTGACTGTTGAACAGATGGCAGCTACTCAAAAGGATGCTGAATTGTTCAAAGCAGAATTAGCTAAATTGAATGCTAATATTCAATCATTGAACCAAGTATATGGTAGTATGTTAACAGCTATGAAAGGCTAATTTTTCCACTTTAGCTTTGATCTCATAAGTATATGGCAAGTTTAAAAGAGACCCCCCGGCAGAAAATGATCGGGATGATGTATTTGGTACTCACCGCCCTGTTAGCTTTACAGGTAAGTGATGCTTTATTACAGAAGTTTACCTTGTTAAATAATAGTTTGGAAATTGCGAACCAATCAGCAAGTTCTAAGAATAAGAGTATGGTTACAGGTATTGAAGATCGGATTAAAGATCTTCCTAATCCTGCTGCATATTCGGACATTCTCAAGAAAGCCAATGAGGTACGTAAATTGTCAGATGAATTAGTGAATCACATCGATGGATTAAAATCAAAAGTGATTGAAACTGGAGGAGGAATTGATCCAGAAACAGGAACGATTAAAAATCCAAAAGAAGAAGAGAAAGTATTCGAATTAATGGTAGGGGCTAACTCCAAAGGAGAAGCTTATCGTTTAGTTCCCATGTTTGATCAGTATGTGACCAAACTACAATCTATCGCTGATCCAGGTACTAAATTCCCATCTTTAGCCTTAGCTGCCAAAGATGACCCAGTGGCTAGTCGTGATGCCGCGCAATCCAATAAAGATTTTGCTGAGTTAAATTTTGAACATACACCTGTTCCTGCAGCTTTAGCAACATTAAGTCAGAAGCAAGCAGAAATCAGACGCTATGAAACCGAGGTGTTAAGTCAATTGGCTTCTAAGGTAGGAGCTAAAGAAATCAAGTTTGATAAAGTTTTTGCTCAAGTTTCGGCCAATGCGAATACTGTAGTAGCGGGTATGGAATACCAGGCAGAAGTATTTATTGCAGCTACTTCATCTGGTTTTACACCTCGTATGAGTTTTAATGGAGCTTCTATTCCTGTGGTAGACGGACGTGGTCAAATTAAATTCAAAACTTCTGGAGGTGGATATGATGCCAATGGACTTTCTAAAAAGACCTACACAGCTACGGTGGCTTATATGAGCCCAGCAGGTCCCAAAACGGAATCCATTCAAAAGGAATATTTTGTTTTAAAGCCTACATATAATATCGAAACTGCTACTTTACCAGCTTTGTATTTGGGATGTGCTAACCGCTTAAGTGTGGTGAGTCCAGGTTTAGGCGCTTTGTGGAATCCTCAGTTCTCAGCCGAAGGTGGTGAAGTTATACCAGGTCAAAATAGAGGAAAAGTAACCGTGGTACCTTCTTCAGCAACAATTACATTAAATGTGAATAATGGAGGTACTTTATTAGGAAAAGAGACGTTTAAAGTACGCCGTGTTCCTAGACCAGATGTGCGCATTTTTGGTAATGGCGGAGAGTTAAATGAGAAAAAAGGTACTAGCGCTTCTGGTTTAAGAACCTTAGATGCTAGAGCTATTGCAGATGAGTCATTCAAAGCGACTAATCCAGAAGATGCCAACTACCGTGTGGCTCAGGTTTATGTAGCTTTAGTGCGTGGTCAAAGAAAAATTGACGAGATAGCCAATTTACCTGGTTCAGGTTCAATTGCTAAGTTAGCTTCTCAAGCGCAGCCTGGAGATCGCTATTATATTGAAGTAAAAGAAGTTCAAAGAAAGAATTTCAAAGGAACAATTGAAACCATTCCTGTTTCTATGGTTAAAAATATCCCTTTGAGTGATTAGGAAAACCCGGTATATGAAATCAGTTAATCAATTTTTATTGTTAGTTTCTCTCATCTGTGGATTTAGTGCCATGGCTCAGGAGAAACCAGTAGATGAATCTAAGTTGAATTCAGTGCGTCCCATTGATCCAGCAAACATTCACTACAAAGCTCGTCTATGGCGCAGAATGGATTTGAATGAAAAAATCAATCAACCATTTTTCTCTGTGAATAATGAGATTTCTAAGTTCTTAGTAGAATGGGTAGAAGCAGGAATCTTAATTCCCTATGTGAATGATTCATTAGCAACTAAATTAACTGCTGCTCAATTTAAAGAAAAACTTCGCATGGATGACTCCATAGGAGAAGGGAGTCTTTCTGAGGCAGAAAAAGCGGCTGGTTTTGGAGCTGAAGGTGGAGATAAAAAAGCAGCAGTAGATGATGGTTGGGGAACAACAACCAAACCAGGAGCTGCCACTAAGAAAACAGATGATTTTGACGCTAAGCCGGTGGCGAATTTAGATTCATATTTTTTCCCGAAAGAACTTTCCATAATAGAAATTAAAGAAGATGCTATCATTGATCGTCAACGTTCAAGATTGTATTTTGATATTCAAGCACTTACTTTGATTATTCCTGCTTCGAAAACAAAAGCTGGATTTGATAAGCCTGTAGCTTCTTTCCGTTATAAAGATGTTTATAAATTATTTAGAAGTAATCCTAACTGTATTTGGTATAATGCTGAAAATGAAACGCAGCACAAGAATATGGCGGATGCCTTCGATTTAAGAATGTTTCAAGCAAGAATTATTAAAAAAGGAAATGCTGAAAATAAATTCTTAACAGATATTTATAGCTCTGATCGCGAGGGTCTATTAATGTCTCAGCAATTGGAATATAAGTTGTTAGAGTTAGAACACGATATGTGGGAAAATTAATCTAAGATTTTCAAATGAGAAGGAGGCTTTGGCCTCCTTTTTTTATGCCCAATTACTTGATAATTAGGGGGGATTATCAACTTCTTTGTGATGAGTTATCATTCAAAATTGGAAATTGTAGTATTAAATTTCTAACCATGCAATGTCTTAAACAAATAGAACGTTTACATCGAATTCATAGATTAATTCAACATGAATCCACAGGTTCAGCAGCTTCATTTGCCGAACATTTACATATGTCGCCACGCCAGTTAAATTCCTACATGGAGATTTTACGAGATATGGGAGCCCCCATTACCTTTTGCTCAGTTATTAAGAGCTATAAATACAGTTCTCCAGTCAAGTTTGATTTCGAATTGCGACTTTTTGTGTCTGATAAATTGGTTTATTCTTTAGATTAGTCAGATTACAGCTAATTTTGGACATGATTTAATACAATTATTCAATTTTTTGATGACTAAGCTGTAACTTGCAGGGTAAATTGAATAATTAAGTATATATGTCGTATCAACGCAAGACAAAAATAGTAGCCACTGTAGGTCCAGTATCTGAATCAAGAGAATCCTTAATTCAATTAGCTAAAGCTGGAGTAAACGTATTCCGTTTAAATTTCTCTCACGGAACTCATGAAGATCATTTAGAACGATTGAAAACGGTTCGTTCGATCAGTGAAGAGTTAGGATTGAATTTATGTATTCTTCAAGATTTGCAAGGCCCTAAAATTAGGACTCAAATGGTGGAGAATAACGGTGTGGTATTGGAAGCAGGGAAACAACTCATCTTTGCCATGGATGAAAATTTACTTGGAACTTCTGAGAAAGTGGGAACTACATATACCTCTATGTATTTAGATGTGAATGTAGGAGAGCGTATTTTGATGGATGATGGAAATTTAGAAGTGAAAGTACTTGCCATCGATAAAGAAAAGAAGGAAGTTTTAACAGAAGTGGTATATGGTGGTATTTTGAAATCGAAGAAAGGTATTAACCTACCTGGAACGAAGGTTTCTTTACCATGCTTAACACCCAAAGATGAAGCCGATTTGTATTTTGGTTTAGACCATGGTGTTGATTGGGTTGCCTTATCATTTGTCCGTAAGGCATCTGATATCTGGGATATTAAGGAAAAAATTAAAGCATACGGTAAAAATACTCGTGTGATTGCTAAGATCGAAAAGCCCGAGGCGATAGATCATTTAGATGAAATTATTGAAGCTACTGATGGTATCATGGTAGCTCGTGGGGATTTGGGTGTGGAAATGGATGGAGCTGTAGTTCCTTACTTACAAAAAGTAATGGTTGAGAAATGTACAGCAGCTGGTAAGCCAGTTATTGTGGCAACTCAAATGCTAGAATCCATGATTCAAAATCCAGTTCCTACTCGTGCTGAAACTTCAGACGTAGCTAATGCTGTTCTTCAAGGAGCATCCGCCACCATGTTAAGTGGTGAATCAGCTTCTGGTTCTTACCCAATTAAAGCGGTAGAAACGATGGCACATATTCATGAAATTGTCGAGCAACAGCAAAATGCCATTTCTGTCGTTAAAGGTGACGAAGTAGCCATTTATTTCAAGAACCATGCTTTGGCACAAGGTTCAAAAGAAGTGGCATTGACGGATCGTTTGATCGCAGGTGCATGTCGATTAGCTCGTGACTCAAAAGCCAAAGCTATTCTTTGTATTACTAATTCTGGACATACGGCATTCCGTTTGTCTGCTCACCGTCCAAAAGCTGACTTGTATGTATTTACTTCGGACAAGCAGTTAATGTCTACCATGGGCTTGCTTTGGGGTGTGAAGGTATTCTTTTATGATCCATCAGCTGAGAGCGCAGAAAAGACGGTAGCAGCTATGGTCGATAAATTAAAGCAAGATCAATTATTATCAGCAGGGGACGTTTTTGTAACGACCTTGTCTATTCCTGCCCATTCGGGTAAGAAGACCAATACAGTACAATTAGGGGTGGTTGAATAATCAACCCCTAATTGTTAATATTTTGTTTGGTGTTTAAAGCATGAATAAAAAGAATACATTTCTTTCTAGTCCTTTCACTGGACTTTTTACTCTTTGGTCCATGTTTTGGTTCATTGGAGTTTTTCTGCTTTTTTACCCTTTTATTTTCATTTTACTTCAAAAGTTGAGCTACCGTAAGTATGCGGCCAAATTGGTGCGCATCTGGTCTAAATGTTTCTTTTTTTTCAGTTTTATTCGTTTTGAAGTAAAGCATCATTTTGTGCCTGATAAAAAGCAGAATTATGTTTTTTGCGCCAACCATTTTTCATTTTTAGATATACCGGTAATTGTTTATCTATTAGAGCATTATACTTCATTTGTGGGTAAAAGTTCATTGGGGAAATTACCATTATTCGGATATATGTATGCACGATTGAATATTTTGGTCAATCGTTCGGATAATGCCAGCCGTGCAGGATCACTATCTAAGGCACTTAAAGCATTACAATCGGGCAGAAGTATTGCAATATTCCCAGAAGGAGGAATCGTTTCTAAAAAATACCCATATATGGCCAAACCATTGAAAGATGGAGCCTTAATTATGGCGATTCAACAACAGATACCTTTGGTACCCATTAGTTTATTTAATAATTATCAAATTTTCTCTGATAAACCATTGATGATTCGTCCCGGGGTTATTCGTGCTGAAATACATCCACCCATCATTACCAAGGGATTAACCATGGATGATGTTCCTATGTTACGAGAAAAATTGTACCATATTATTCAAGATCCGATCTTGAAATATTATTCTTTAGACGAACCTCAATAAATCAGGCTATGCGCCACTGGATATCCATCGTCGTGTTAAGTTGGGTTTTTCTTGCTTGTTCTGATCAGACTAAGGAAGAAAAGGCTGATTTACCGCGCCCCAAAGGATATAATCGAATTATATTGCCTAAGGCGACCTATCAAGAAGTGGAAAAGGGGCATCCATTTACTTTTGAAGTCTCAAAATATGCCCAAGTATTGCCCGATACCGTTTCATGGGCAGAGCCTCATTGGTTATATATTTATTATCCTCAATGGCATGCTTTTATCCAGCTGACTTACAAGCCTTTGAACAAGGATCGAAAGAAGTTAGCTAACCTGATAAATGATGCGTACACTTTGGCATCTAAACACCAAGGTAAGGCTCGAGGAATTCAAGAATATGTCATGACTACCCGTTCAGGTAGAAAAGCGGGCATCATTGAGTTGGATGGGGAAGTGGCTACTTCATTTCAATTTTATACGACCGATAGTGTCAAACATTATTTACGTGGTGCCGTTTATGTTAAGACTGCAACACAAAATGACTCCTTAGCTCCCGTTATTCAGTTTTTAAAAAAGGATGCCATGCATCTAATTCAAACCTTGCAGTGGAAACCTTAATTATTGGGGTTTAAATCTAGGTTTGCCAGTCCACGAATCTTTCCTTTTCTTTGTAGCTAGCATGAACGAGTCAACAGCATTGTCGTCTTCAGAGGAATCAACGGTATTTGTGGATGCTTTGCTTCCCTTACCTATTCCACGGTATTTTACATACCGTGTGCCAAGGCAATGGGCTGATTTAGTAGAAGCAGGTATTCGGGTTGTCGTGCCATTTGGCTCCTCCAAAGTTTTGACGGCAGTTATTGTATTGGTTCATCATCAGCCGCCTAAGCAATATCAGGCTAAGTATATTTTAGAAATATTAGATGAGAGTCCCTTAGTGACTACCTCTCAAATTAAGTTATTTCATTGGGTTGCAGAGTATTATATGTGCTATCCTGGAGAGGTCTTTCAGATAGCTTTGCCAGCAGGATTGAAGATTTCCAGTCAATCAAAAGTTCAGATTAATCCTGCCTATTCGGAAGAAGTTACCCTGAATGAAAAGGAGCAATTGGTTTTTAATGCCATTCAAGAAAAGGGGTCAATGTCTTATGATGAGATTGCTCAATTGGCTGAATTAAAGAGTCCTTATCACCTAATTAAATCCATGGTAGGGAAACAGGCCATATTAATTTTTGATGAGTTGAAAGATCGGTATACGCCTAAAGTGATGCGTAAAATACGATTGACAGAACCATTTGAAAATAAGGAAAAATTGGTGGAGCTCATTCAGCAATTGGAGTCGAAGCCCAAACAATTGGCCATCATTTTACATTATTTACAGTTTATTCCTGTTTTACGAAATCCTGAAACCAATCAAAAGGGACTAGAGAAATCTAGTTTTTCTCAAGCTGAGCTATCGGAAAGTTCTTTGCAGACTTTATTGAAAAATCAGGTATTTGAGAGTTTTGAAGTGGTGGTTTCCCGATTTGGACAAGATTCGGAAGATTTTATTCCTGCTGCATTTGATTTGAATCAGGCTCAGAATAAGGCATATCAAGCCATTTTAAATCAATTCCAAGATAAAGACGTAGTGCTGTTACATGGTATCACAGGGAGTGGTAAAACGGAAATTTATATAAAGTTGATTCAAGAAGCATTGGCTAATGGGAATCAAGTACTTTATTTATTGCCGGAGATAGCCTTAACTACCCAAATTGTCTTACGTCTCAAACGTATTTTTGGTGAGCAGGTAGGTATTTATCATTCCAAATTTTCGGATAATGAGCGGGTGGAAGTTTGGAAGTCGATTGTTGAAGGCAAATATCCGTTTGTCGTGGGTGTTCGATCTTCTGTTTTTCTCCCTTTTTCCAATTTGGGTTTAGTGATTGTCGACGAAGAACATGAATCGTCCTTCAAGCAGGTAGATCCAGCACCTCGCTATCATGCCCGTGACGTTGCAGTTGTGTTAGCCAAACAGCAAGGAGCCAAGGTATTGTTGGGATCTGCCACTCCATCTATTGAATCCTATTATCAGGCTAAAGAAGGGAAATATGGTTTAGTTACACTTAAAGAACGGTTCGGAACAGCTACTTTACCTCACATCACCTTGTTAGACACCAAGTATGCTCAGAAAATGAAGCAAATGAAAGGTGGTTTTTCAGTGGATTTGATTGCTGCTTTAGAAGATAATTTTAATCGGGGAAAGCAAAGTTTATTGTTTCAAAATCGGAGAGGATATTCACCTTACATTCAATGCCAGGATTGTGATTGGATTGCGACTTGTAATCAGTGTGACGTTAGTTTGACTTTTCATGCCAGAGATCAAGAACTACGCTGTCATTATTGTGGATATAGAGAAGGTCTATTGAGGCGCTGTGCGGCTTGTGGAAGTACCCAATTGAAGACCATGGGCTATGGAACTGAAAAGTTAGAAGAAGAGCTACAGCTGCATATGCCAGATGCTAGAATTGGAAGGATGGACTTAGATACAACCCGCTCCAAAACGGCATTTACTAGTTTATTAGCAGAAATTACTTCGGGAAATATTGATGTTTTGGTAGGGACTCAAATGGTGGCTAAAGGATTGGACTTTGAAGGATTATCCACAGTAGCCATTTTTGATGCTGATAAAGTGATTAATTTTCCTGACTTCAGAGCACATGAAAGAGCCTTTCAATTGATTTGTCAAGTGGCTGGAAGGGCAGGAAGAAGAGAAGAACAAGGGCAAGTCTATATTCAAACGAATCAGCCTACTCATCCTATTTTTGATCATATTTTGCAGAATAATTATGAGGCTATGTATGCGGAGGAAATAGTGGAAAGAGAAGGCTATCATTATCCTCCCTTCAGCAGATTAATTAAATTGACTTTACGAAATATGGAGGCAGCCCGAGTAGAAATGGCAGCTAGACATTTAGGGTTAGCTTTAAAAGACAAATTTGGTCATGGCCGCGTTTTAGGACCTGAAAAACCTTTGATAGAACGAATTAGGAATCAATATGCCATGGAGATCCTTATTAAAATTGAAAAAGGATTGGCATTAGCTAAATTTAAAGAAGCCTTGAGAGAGGAAATAGATATTCAATCTTCTCATGCAGCCTGCAAGGGTGTTCAAATTATTATCGATGTGGATTGTTTGTAATCAACGTTTGAAAACAACATCTTCTATCGGTAAGCGATTCCTCTTTCCATAAATTCCCTCGTTTGTTCCTTTGCCCACTGCCACAATCATATTGATTTCGGCTTGATTGGGGAGTTGTAAGGCTCTTTTGACTAGTTTAGCGTCAAATCCCTCCATTGGACAGGTATCGTACCCCTCGGCAGCAATAGAAAGCATAAAGGTTTGAGCAGCTAACGCACAGGATTTATGCACCATGACCCGTTGGTCTGCTATTCCAGCAAATCGCATAAATGGATTACTAAATCCCTTAACAAAAGTAATGGCTCTTCTGACTAAAGTACTGAGTCCAAATAGATCTGTTCGATATAATATGGGCATTAAAATGCCATAATAATCCAAAGCTCTTTTTTCAGATTTTGAAGGTTCTCCAGTCATGGAAGCTTTAATTTTCTCGATATTCCACTGCGCATGCTTTTTCCAGTGGTCTTGTCGAGTGACAAAAACCAGTAAATGAGAAGCTGTACGTGCGGCAGATTGTCCTAAACAAAGCTTTTCATATTTAGCCTTTTCTTCGGGACTACTAATCCAATAGAATTCCCAAAGTTGCATATTGCTACTATTGGGTGATAGAATAGCTCGATCAAGACTTTTTTGAATTACTTCATCAGGTACTTGAATTTGCGTATCAAATCGCCTGTTTGATCTTCTTCTTTGTACAATTTCATCAAAAGCTTGTGATAGATTCATCGACATATATTTCGATGTAAATATAAAGAATTACCTGATTATTAAGGTTTTTTGTCTTCTAGTTCATATCTAACGTAAGCAAATTTTGATCCATCTGGTGACCAGGAAGGTACATTGATTGTGCCTTGTCCTCCATAAAATTCCTCAGTCAAATCCTCTATTTTTTTTGATTTCAGATTCAACATTCGAAGTTTTACTTGATGACCAAAAGGGTGACTTTGTTTCTGATCTTTGATATAGCTTATAACGACGGCTTCTTTGCCATTAGGGCGAATATGGGCAAACCAGGTGGAGTAATCATCAAAGGTCATTTGTTCGGCTTGACTTCCATCAGGTCGCATGCGCCAGATTTGCATTTTCCCCGATCGATAAGAGTTGAAATAGATGTATTTCCCATTAGGAGTATATTCTGGGCCATCATCTAAACCGTCTTCAGTAGTTAGTCTTATTTCGGGACCACCTTGGGTATCCATAGCATATACATCATAGTTTTTGTTTCTTTCAGCACAGTAGACCATAGTTTTTCCATCAGGAGAGATACCATGCCAATAGGATGGGCCTTGATTGGTTAAGCGAATAGGTTGGCCACCTTGACTTTCTACTTTAAAAATTAGAGAGCCGCTAATGCCTGAGCTTGGGTCAGAACTGGATATATAAAGTGTTTTTCCATCAAAACTATATCCATGGTCATTATTGCATTTTTGAATTGTACCAGTTGGTAATTGGCCTAATTTCTCTCCAATGGGGCTAATTTTTTCTAACAGGCCCAAACTATTGATGAGTAAATGAGATCCATCGACAGACCAATTAGGTGCTTCAAAGTGACGATGTTCTTTGAGTATTTCGGTGCTTTTTTTCGATTTCACATCATAGATGTGTAAGGAACTAATAACACTTTTTCCAGCTGGAATTTGCGAAAAACCAGTCCAGCTAATACAAATTAATGCGAGAATTGATGCGTATTTCATAATTGTTATTTTAGTATGAAAAAGTACAAAAAAAAAGTCAGGACGGCTGTCCTGACTTTTTTAAATAACATGAAATAAACGACTAGTAGTTGTTTTGTTTCAATGTTGGTTTTCCATCTTTCTGAGAGTTTAAGATCTCATCATTTGGAAGAGGGAAGTATTCGTTTTTACCAGTAGTGAATGTTTTACCAGCTAAGTAACCTCTCTTATTGTAAGTTCTTCCTGTCATATCAGTACCGTTTTTAGCTTCTTCAGCCATGTATTTGTTCAAGTAAGGACCTGCAATTCCCCAACGAACCAAGTCGAAGAAACGGTGACCTTCCATAGCAAATTCTAAACGGCTCTCCATACGAACTGCATTCAGTGCATAATCTTTTCCTTTAGCAGCAAATGTGCCTGTAGGATATGGATTAATGACATAGTTCACAGTAGGATCTTGAACTGAACCATTCTTAGCACGGTTACGGATGATGTTTACATAAGTTTCAGCACCACTTAAGTTACCTAACTCAGCTTCACACTCAGCAAGCCATAAGATCACTGAAGACATTTTCAATAAACGGTAGTTGTTATTAACTGCACGTTTTGATGTTGAGTGAGTTGAGCTACCTTCATCAGCTAAGTAGTACATCCATTTTTTACCTGTATAAGGACCAGAATAGTTTTGGTCACGAATCCAAGGGAAACCTGGCATTGGGCCCCAATCCAAGAATTGAACACCACGACGACCTACTGTCCAGTCTAAACGAGGGTCAACAGGAATAGATTTATTCAAGTTGAATTCAATTGTAGAAGAACGAATACCTTGATCGTTAGGAAGGTCAACCATGTTGTAAGTATCAGCTGTTCCATCCGCTTTATCACCAATTAATGGTAAACCATCAGAAGAAGTTTTGAATGCATTTACCAAGTTTTGAGATGGTAAATAGAATCCGCAACATCCACGACCTGGAGCATTGGCAGAATATGGCCAGTTCAAGTTATCACCAGCGTTACCGTTGTTACCAGTAGAACCATCATTTACAGAGAATTCAACTTCGAAAATAGACTCAATGTTATTATTCGTTGTATTTCTATAGTTATCATGGTAGTTAGCTACTAACTTCTTACCAGAGTTATTGTATACATCTTCTAACAATGTTTTAGCAGCAGCCCATTTCTTTTGGAAGATGTAAGCTTTAGCTAAATAAGTCATAGCAGCCCATTTAGTTGCGCGACCTTTCTGAGCTTGAACAGCTGGAAGGTTTTCCATAGCATATTTGAAATCCGCCTCAATGTTTGGCCAAATGTCTTTATCATTTGGAATTTTAGTTGAGTTTGGATCATCACGCTTGTAAACAGTCTCATCGATGTAAGGAATCATGTTCCACATCTTTTTACCTTCAAAGTGATAGTGACCACGTAAGAAACGTGCTTCGGCTACTACTTGAGTTCTTTCAGCATCAGTCATGTCTTTTACGTCAGTACTTTTTGCCAAAAGGATAGCCTCGTTTGCACGTGCTACACCATCATATGTGTGTTGCCATTTACCTAAGAAATACGTGTTATCTGACAACCAGTTGAATTGCTCGATAAAACTTTGCTCTGGCTGATCTCCCGCATCCGTACCTTTAACAGCATCACCTGATGTGATACCACCAAAAACGTAATTGGAAATAGTTGATTGACGACCCGTATTACCAGCACCAACGCCGTCTAATAATGAGTACGCTCCAATCAATAATGCATTCACTCCATTCTTGTTGCTCAAGGAGGTTAATGAAGCCGCTCCTTGTGGCTGAATGTCGAAGAAACTATCTGAGCAAGAAGTGCTCAGTCCGACGATCGCTACTAATGCGAATGTGATTAACTTTTTCATTTTTTTATGATTTATTTTCAAATGATATCTAGATTAAAATCCTACTCTTAAACCAACATTGTATGATTTAGCCACAGGGAATGCACCTTCATCAATACCCATGTGGATATCTTGGTTGTCATTTCCTGAAGTTCTCAAGTTGATATCTGGATCTAAGCCTTTGTACTTACTAAATGTGAACAAGTTTTGACCTTGAACATACACTTGTAATGAGCTTAACTTTAACTTCTTAGTTACGCTAGAAGGTACTGTGTAAGTCAATTGGATGTTCTTGATACGAGTATAAGATCCATCTTCCACGAAGTAAGTAGAAATCTGCTGACTGAATGTGTCATTTGAGTTCAAACGTGGCAATTGAGCTACGTCACCTTGTTTCTTCCAAGAGTTGTACAACATATCCTTAGAACGGTTTCCTTGGAATGTGTTGAAGTCTGTCCAGTATTTCAAGTAGTTGAAAATCTCATTTCCTTGAACACCTTGAGCAAATACTGTCAAGTCAAAGTTTTTGTAACCTACGTTTAAGTTCAAACCGTAAGTGAAGTCAGGGTGAGGGTTACCAATGATTGTTTTGTCATCAGCAGTAATTTTACCATCACCGTTAACATCTCTAAATTTGAATACACCTGCACGAGTATAACCAGGAATTTGAGTTGCAGAAGCTGCTTCAGCATCATCCTTGATTACTCCGTCTACGATATAACCGAAGAAAGAAGCGATTGGTAATCCAGCCTTAGTTACAGAAATTGCAGGAAGACGAGTTGAGAATCCAAAAATCGATGCTTTAGGATCGTCGTTCAACTTCACTACGTTGTTTTTGTATTGGCTATACTGACCAGAAATCGAGTATCTCACGTCACCAATTTGGTTACGGTAAGTTACGTTGATATCAATACCTGTGTTGTTTACTTCACCAATGTTTACATAAGGAATAGACGCTGTTCCAGCTGTTTTAGGAATAGGTACCTGAGTTAACATGTCAGATGTAGTACGAGTATACCAGTCAAAAGCGATATCTAATTTGTTGTTGAACAAGCTACCATCAAAACCAATGTTGGTAGATGTATTTGTTTCCCAACGTCCGAATGAGTTACCGAATTGAGCAATATCAAAACCAGAAGCAATAGAGCTACCAGAACCTGCAATATCATACGCGTTATTGTTAGGGTCTGGAGTAAACAATGTATATGCATTGTATACGTTTGGAATCAACTGGTTACCAGTTTTACCCCAACCAGCACGTACTTTCAAATCGTTGATGAAAGTTAAATCTTTCATGAATGCCAATTCTGTCAAACGAGCACCTACAGAGAATGCAGGGAACGTTCCGTAACGGTATGCAGAAGAGAAACGAGATGAACCATCGCGACGTAATGTAAAGTCAGCTAATAAGAAATCCTTATATGAGTAGTTTACTTTTCCGAATTGAGAGAACAAAGCTGTTTGTGTAGCACCTGATCCAGCATTGGTTAAACCAGCAGCAGCACCATTGTTCAAGTAACGGTAAGATAAATCATCAAAAGCAAAGTTCGAACGAGATGCGTTGAAACCGAAAGCATAAGTAGAAACTGCTTCTGTACCTACTAATACGTTGAATGTATGATCACCAATCGTTTTGTTGTAGTTCAATGTATTGTACCAAGTTACTGCACGATCAAATGAGTTAGATACAGTTAAGCTGTTTGAGTTTCTTGCCTCAGCAGCTTCAATATCACGGTTGAAATAGGCCGACTGGTTGTAGTTATTGTATTCAAAACCTAAACTAGTACGTGCTTTCAAATCTTTGATGATTTCATATTCTAAGAATACGTTACCAAAAATGTGGCTACCTTTTGTAGGGTTATCTTTCTCTCTCCACTGACGAGCAAATGGGTTAGGAGCATTACCTAAGTTAGAACCACGTGAACCAGCAAATCCGTTTAAGTCAGATGAGTTAGTACCACCTAATCCTACTGGACCACCAGTGATATCGTATACTGGGATGATTGGTTGGATACGAATCGCAAACATGATTGGGTTGGATTCGTTATTGTTACCTGAAGGTACACCTACTTTTTCATCATAAGAAACAGTGAAGTTTTCACCAAAAGTCAAATTACCTTTTTTGAACTCTGTGTTTGCACGAACAGAGTAACGTTGGTAGCTAGTGTATTTCAAAATACCATCTTGGCTGAAATAAGAACCTGAGATAGCATATTTACCATATTTAGATCCACCTGTTGCTCCAATTTGATAATTCGAGATTTTAGCTGGTCCAAAAATTACTTTTTGCCAATCTGTTCCTTCTTTGTTTGCCTTTGTGATGTTCCAAGACGTTTTTCCTAAGTTAGGATCAGTGATGTCGTTGGTGTACGTGTAGTTAGCAGGTAAAGAACCATATACGTTTGGATAGATGTAATCCGCAATCGTTTGAGTTCCATCAGCTCCAAAACGATATTGAACTGAAGGAGAAGTTCCTGCAGGCTTTCCAGCACCAATTTCAGACTCATAGTAATACTGACCTAATTCTTTTGTGTTCAATAAGTCCAAAGTTTTACCAACATCTTGTGTACCTGTGTACATATCAAAGTTGATTTTTGGCTCACCTTCACCACCACGCTTTGTTGTAATGATTACAACACCATTCGCAGCACGAGCACCATAGATAGAAGCCGCAGAAGCATCTTTCAATACTTGCATAGACTCAATATCACTTGGGTTAATTTGGTTCAAAGTACCTTGAGTTGGAACACCATCAATTACATACAGCGGGCTGTTGTTGTTGATTGAACCAAAACCACGTACACGAACCATTGTACCACCACCTGGAGAGTTATCATTACCTACAGTTACTCCAGACGCACGTCCTTGTAACATTTGAGTAACTGAAGCAGATGGAACTGCTGTCAATTCTTTCGAACTAACTACGGCTACCGCCCCTGTGATGTCTTTTTTACGTTGTGAGGCATAACCTGTTACAACGATTTCGCTTAATTGGCTAACATCTTCATCCAAAGAGATGTTGATGCTTGATCTGTTTCCTACTGGAACAGTTTTAGCCACATAACCTACTGAACTAACAGTCAATTCAGCATTGGCTGTTTTTACCGTGATGGAGAATGCTCCATTACCATCGGTTGTAGTTCCGGTGGTTGTACCTTTAACTAAGACGGATACTCCTGGAATACCGTCGCCTTTAGCGTCCTGTACAGTACCAGATACTTTTCGGTCCTGACCCCAAGCTACCCAAGAAACGGATAACATTAAAGCCATTAAGAAGACCACTCTGCTTACGTAGAAATTTGTTTTCATTTAGTAAAAGATTTGAGTGAAAATTTGATTTTGTCTATAAAAAATAGCCTTTTATCGACTTAATCGCCTGCAAGTTAGGCCTTACAATTTAAAGATTAGCACATTAGGGTAAAAAAATTTCACTTATTTAATATACTATTCTTGAACTCAGGACTTTAAAGGCAAGGTATATTTTAGATAATGGTGGTTTTATCCTTTGGCATTGATTACCTTTGTCCTTCAATTTTTAATCTTGTTTAACAGTCAACCATTTACATTCTTTATGTTAAATCTTGTACTATTTGGGCCTCCAGGGGCTGGAAAAGGAACTCAGTCAGCTAAATTGATTGATAAATATGGTTTAATTCATTTGTCCACAGGAGATTTGCTACGTGCTGAGATTACTGCAGGTACAAGTTTAGGCCTTGAAGCTAAGAAACTAATGGATCAAGGTATTCTTGTTCCAGATTCAGTAGTGATAGGAATGATTGAAAATAAATTGAATGAAAATAAAGGGGCCGCTGGATTTATTTTTGATGGTTTTCCTAGAACAGTAGCTCAAGCAGAGGCTTTAGATACCTTGTTAGAAGGACATCAATTATCCATCAAACACATGATTTCGCTGGAAGTGAATCAAGAAGAATTGACGCAGCGATTATTAGAGCGCGGAAAGACTTCTGGTAGACCAGATGATCAAAATGAAGAACTAATTCGTAAAAGAGTGCAGGAATATGGAGAAAAAACAGCTCCAGTGGCAGGACACTATGCTTCCCAAGGAAAATTCCAAGGAATCAATGGTATTGGTGAAATTGAAGAAATATTTGGACAGATTGTCCGCATCATTGAGGGTTAATAGCCCGGTATAATACCTTATGACATCCAATTTTATAGATTACGTAAAGATAAACGTCCGCTCTGGTAGAGGAGGGTTTGGATCTTCCCATTTTCGTCGTGAAAAGCACGTACCTAAAGGAGGGCCAGATGGTGGTGACGGTGGTAGAGGTGGGCACATCTATTTAGTTGGGAATTCTCAACTTTGGACTTTACTGCATTTAAAATACCAAAAACACATTATTGCTGATAATGGCAAAGGTGGAGAAGGGGGAAGAAGGTCAGGTGCTGAAGGTGAAGATATTTTCATTGAAGTTCCCCTAGGGACCATCGTAAAAGATGCTGAAAGCAATGAGTTTTTAGCCGAGGTGACTGAAGAAGGCCAAAAGATATTATTACTTCCAGGAGGAAGAGGCGGGATGGGTAATACTCATTTTAAATCTTCAACCAATCAATCCCCACGTCACGCTCAACCCGGTGAAGAAGGCCAAGATCGTTGGGTGATTATGGAATTGAAAGTGTTAGCTGATGTCGGTTTGGTTGGTTTTCCCAATGCTGGCAAATCCACTTTACTTTCTGTCTTATCCGCAGCTAAACCTGAGATTGCAGATTATCCTTTTACGACCTTAGTCCCTCATTTAGGTGTAGTGGCATACCGCGATTATAAATCATTTGTGGTAGCTGATATTCCAGGAATCATCGAAGGAGCCTCTGAAGGAAAAGGTTTAGGTTTGCGTTTTTTGCGTCATATAGAGCGTAACTCCATTCTTTGTTTCTTGATTCCTTCTGATGCTAAAGATTGGGGTAAGGAATACGAGATTCTTTTAGGGGAATTAGAGAAATTTAATCCCGAATTACTTCAAAAACAGCGTGTATTGGTAGTTTCCAAGATGGATATATCCATACCAGAAATGCAGGAAGAAATTAGGGCGAGCTTGCCAGCAGATTTGCCGGTAGTATTTATCTCCTCTATTACTCAAGAAGGTATTCAGGAATTGAAAGATGTTCTTTGGAAAACCTTACAGGAAGAAAACACGAAGTTTCAAGCAGATACTTTATTAGCTAAGTCGTTACAAGAGGAAAATGATGATGCTACACCAGAAGAAGAATCCCCTTTCATAGAAGAAGATTAAGCGCGAATTTGTTCGGCAACGATTGCAATTCCCTCATCAAAACTCCTAGGCTGATAACCTAGGATTTTTTTTGCCTTGTCTAAAACAAAGCCCGTTCTAGGTGGGCGCTTAGCAGCCTGTTGGAAGGTAGAAGAATCGGCTTTTTTTATTAATTCTATTGGTAAAGTAAAGAAATTAGCCGTTTTGATGGCCATTTCATAAGGAGTTAGAAAATCAGAACCCGATATATTGAATACGCCTTCTGCTTCTTTTTGGGCAATCAACCAGCAGCCAATGGCTAAATCTTCGGCTAGGGTAGGTGTGCGGAATTGATCCGTAACTACTTGAATGGATTTGCCTTCTTCCAATGATTTTTTTACCCACAAAATGATGTTTGTTCGGCTCATATCTTGAACAATACCAAATACAAGTACCGTTCTAGCGATGGCCCAACGAATTGATGATTCCTGTAGTAGTTTTTCTGCGGCTAGTTTACTCTCTCCATAAATGGAAATAGGATTGGGCTGAGCTTCTTCATCATAAGGCCCATTTGCACCATCAAAAATAAAGTCAGTAGATAAATGACACATAAATGTGTCGTGAGCTTCGCAGGCTTGGATTAAATAACGTACGGCTGTTACATTCAATAATTCGCAACCTGTTGGATCCACCTCACAAGTATCCACATTCGTCATGGCTGCCGTATGAATTAATACGTCAGGTTGATAGGCTTGAAAAATATCCATTACCTCTTTTTCTTGCGTGATATCTAAGGATACATAGGTATACCCTGAACTTGAAGCAAGACGGTTGGGACCTTTAGCTGTTGCAATTAAGTCAATGTCCCCTTGCTTGATTAGCAATTGCACTAATTTTTGACCTAATAAGCCATTGGAACCGGTAATTAAAATTTTCTTTTTCATGCGAAATTTCAACAAGATTATGGATTTAACTCTGCCCTAATGGCTTGTAGGATTTTTCTAGCACCCGAATTTACCAAATCTCCCGCTAAATGTTTACCTAAAATTTCAGGATGAGTACCAATTTGTGTGAATTCTATTTTTTGTTGGCCATTTAAACTCAGCACACCACCCGTTAATTGGAGGGAATCCTCTTTTAAAATAGCATGGCCATATACGGGAACACTACAACCGCCTTCTAACTGATACAATAAGCTTCTTTCAGCCAGCAGGCATTTTTCTGTTTCTATATGGTTACAGGCGGCCCTAATTTGTTCTTTCAGGCTGGGATCCAAAGTAACGGCACATTGAATGGCCACTGAGCCTTGTCCCACGGCTGGGACAAATTGTGCTATTTCTAAATGTTGCGTGATATAAGCACTCATATCCATGCGGTGTACTCCAGCATAGGCCAGAAGCATGGCATCGCAGGTTCCTTGTTTCAGTTTTTCTAGTCGAGTTTGTAAATTACCTCGCATTTCTACTGCTTCATGTTGTGGATAGAAATGCTTTAAAAATGCCCTTCTGCGCGTTGAAGAGGTGCCAATTTTTAATTTCTTGTCTGTATCTAAACGTAAGCTAGGGTCTAAACTAAGCACCACATCATGTGCAGCCTCTCTTTCAGTATATGCTATTAATTCTAAATCTTCTGGTAAATGTGAGGGCAAATCTTTGGCTGAATGCTGAGCAATATCAATTTCTCCTTCTCGGAGCATCGTTTCTAACTCTTCAGTAAAAACCCCTTTTGAACCAATTTTGGATAAAGAGCGATCTAATACTTGATCTCCTTTGGTACTAATGGCCATTAGTTCATAACTAAATCCAGCCATTTCCAGCAAGTGACCAATATGGTTTGCTTGCCATAAGGCTAATGCTGAATTTCGAGTTCCTATTCTAATATGCTGCATGTTTAGGCTTTTTGTTGTGCATGATAAATGCGGACAAATTGTAAGGATAAGTCTAAATGGACCATTTTGGCACGGGCGTTTCTCTCCAAATGGTAGTGTACATCCGAAACTTTACTAGACATCTTTTCTATTTTCTCCTGACTTAAAGTCTTTGAAAAATTATCAATGAATTTTTTTTCTTTTTCCAATGATTTTATCAATTGAGGGGCACCCGAAATTTGATATAAACATTGTCTAAGCACGTGAAGGCTATATTCTAAAAGGCCTTTTTGATCTTCTTTGGCAAAACCGTCAAACTGGTCAGCTAAAATCACCAACTTGCTCAAGTTTTTGGAATAGATGGCTCGCATCCATTCGGCAAACCAAGTGGAAGTACTTAAATTTTCCGTTTTCGACTTTTCTAATGCCCAAGAAATATTCCCTTCTGCACTTTGGGCTAATTGCAATGCTTTTTCAGAGTCAATGGAAGATTGTTCCACTAAAAAATCAGCGATGGCATGCTCTTCTACCATGGGGATTTTTACACGTTGGGTCCTAGAAAGGATGGTGGCGAGTAATTTTTGAGGATCAGAACATACCAACAAAAATAAGGTAGTAGAAGGCGGTTCTTCCAAAGTCTTTAGCAGGGCATTTCCTGAAGAGGCATTTAATGATTCAGGATTCCATAAAATGACAACTTTAAAAGGTGCCTCAAATGGTTTTAAGCTAATCTTTGGAATCAGTTTTCGGGTTTCTTCCACAGGAAAATTCCCTTGTTTGTTTCCTTCTGCACCTAAATAAACTAACCATTCAGGCAAAGTTCGATAGGGAGAATCAGCAATGAAATTTCTCCATTCAGGCAAGAATAAGTCAGATTCGGGTTCTTTTACTTTTTTTGTAACGATGGTAGGAAAAAGGAATACCAAATCGGGATGAACGGCTCTTTTCATTTTTTGACAGCTCGCGCATTCTCCACAAGCATCATCCCCTTGTCGATTCGTACAAAATAAATAGGTTGTAAATGCCAAGGCCAAGGCTAATTGAGGTCCTCCATAGGAGCCATGAAACAATTGAGCATGCGCAATATGCTGATTTTGCACAGCAGCACTCAATGTTTTTTTGATATCAAATAAGCCCGGAATATCCTTAAAAAGCATGCCTTTTGGAATGAGTAAACGAAAAGGCTAAGTTCGGAAAGAAGCCTCCTCTTTCCAAATTTCTTCCATGACCTGAGCTAGATTTTCAGGAATTGCTTGATGTTTTAGGTTGATCCATTGGCTGGCTACTTGTTTCGCCTTTTCCATTTGGTAGGTTTGGACCTTGGGATACTCTCCCCAAGTAAAAGAAGGGATAAATTTTGGTAAGAAACCTTGGCTACTAATATTGCAATGACAACCGATGACGCTGCCTGTATTGAATTTACTATGTATGCCTGTTGTAACAAAATCTCCCATGATAAGCCCTAGGGCCATGATACCTGTATTTCTGGGCTTTGATAGGCTATAATCAAAGATAGCAACAGGTTTTAAATCATTTTTTAGATTGGAATTACTGGTGAGAGCTCCCATGTTGCTATGTGCACCAATGACAGAGCTTCCAATATATCCTTCATGCGCTTTATTACTAAAGGGGAAAAAGATGGAGTGATTTATTTCTCCTCCCACTTTGCATCCTGGACCTATGGTGGTGTTAGGTCTGATTTTAGCACCTAAATTAGTTGTTGAGCCTTTTAAAAAAGCCACCGGTCCTTGGATGATGGTTCCCATTTGCAGATTGACATCTTCGCCTACATAGATAGGACCTGAACTAGCATCCAGCATGCATCCTTTTAACTGAGCACTTGGATGTATGAAACAATTCGATGGAGATAAAATGATGTTGCCCAGAGATTGATATTTTTCGACATCAAATGGGGCAGGCTGTATTTCTTGCTGCAAGACCTCAGCTTGATGTATTAAAAGATCTTCAGGATGTTGAATCCAACTGGCCTTTCCTGCGTATTCTACTTTTCGTTTGTCGGAGAATGGGGAATCTTGCGATGGACGAGGTTCTGAACCTGTAAAGGCTAATACCTGTTGGCCTTGAACTAAAACAGTATTGTGCTCTAATTGGGAGATTGCTGAAACAACAGCTTGATCGGGGAGTAATGATCCCAAAATAGAAAGATAGGTGTTTGTAGGCTGGTGGCTGTTTGGTATAAACGACTTCCATTTATCCTGTATCGTGCTGGTTCCGAGCCATAATTGATCTAGAGATCGATAATAGCTCAATGGCCTCATGGATTGAACCAGGAGAGGATCATTGTAGAAGTTGACATTTTCCAGCATGCGGCAAAAATACAATAAAAAAGCCTCCCTGAAACAAGTTCGAGGAGGCCAAGGTAATGTTTTTTGTTTGGATTAGTTTTTCTGAGCGTAACGCTTGTTGAATTTATCCACACGACCTGTAGTATCTAATAACACGTTTTTACCTGTGTAAAAAGGGTGTGATTGAGAAGAAACCTCAATTTTAAATACAGGATAAGTAGCTCCTTCGAATTCAGTTGTTTCAGTTGTATTAACGCAAGAACGAGTTAAAAACTTGTAATCTGCTGATAAATCGTGAAATACAACTTCTTTGTATTCTGGGTGAATGTCTTTTTTCATGTTGGGTAGTATAATGACGATTCCCTGCCGTCTTGTTGTTTGATAATGAAACCTGTGGGATGAAGGTTTAGGTAATTCGGGATGCAAAATTAAAGATTTAATAAGGAAAACCAAAAAAATGCATAACAATTTTTCGGGGTTTTTGCCAATAATTGACGGCTTAAAAAAATCTTAAAAAATATTTTCTGGTACTTTTCAAAGACGTAGATGTCGTAACGAATTGACATGAGGTTACTTGAATGTTGTATTTCAAATAAGCCTTATTTTTTTATTTTTTTTGGAGAAAAAATAGTTTGCAAGCGGTGTTCTTTTTTTCTAATTTTACGTAGTGCCCAACCCCCCAAGGAGTATGCAATCCTTGGATGAAGTTAAAGCTTAAAAACAAAACCGCCAACCATTTTTCAAGTGATATTTACTTGAATGTTTTAGATGAGAAATTTTCTAGAATGGGAATCTTTTGTGCTTTAAAAGGGTTGTATGCTGAATAATTGAGACGCTAATTTTTCTAATATATAAAGTATGTACGTAATTAAAAGAGACGGTCGACGTGAATCTGTCAAGTTCGATAAAATCACAGCAAGAATTGAGAAGCTTTGCTATAGCTTGGATCCATTTTTTGTTCAACCTCTAGAGGTTGCTAGAAAAGTGATTACAGGGCTTTATGACGGGGTTAAAACCACGGAGTTGGATAACTTAGCGGCTGAGACAGCAGCTTCGTTAACGACTAAGCATCCTGACTACGCTGTATTGGCAGCGCGTATCGCTATCTCTAACTTACACAAGAATACATTGAAGTCCTTTTCGGCAACAATGAAGCGCTTGTATACGTATGTAGATCCCAAAACAGGTCAAAATGCAGCACTTCTTTCGAAGGAAATCTATGATATCATCAAAAAAAATGCGGTAGAGTTGGATGAAGCTATCATCTATGATCGTGATTTTGGTTATGATTATTTTGGTTTCAAAACATTAGAGAAATCATATTTATTAAAATTAGAAGGTCAAATCGCTGAGCGTCCTCAACATATGTTGATGCGTGTAGCTGTTGGTATCCACGGTGCTGATATTGCTGCTGCGATTGATACCTACAATTTATTGTCGGAGCGTTGGTTTACCCATGCTACACCAACTTTGTTTAATGCAGGTACTCCTAAGCCTCAGATGTCGTCTTGCTTCTTGTTAACCATGCAAGATGATTCTATCGAAGGTATTTATGATACATTAAAACAAACCGCTAAGATTTCACAATCTGCTGGTGGAATTGGTTTGAGTATTCACAATATCCGTGCTACGGGATCTTATATCAAAGGAACCAACGGTACATCCAATGGTATCATCCCAATGTTGCGTGTATTTAATGATACAGCACGTTATGTAGACCAAGGAGGAGGAAAGCGTAAAGGATCATTTGCTATCTATCTTGAGCCTTGGCATGCCGATGTATTTGACTTCTTAGAATTGAAGAAAAATCACGGTAAAGAAGAAATGCGTGCTAGGGATTTATTCTACGCATTATGGATTCCAGATTTGTTCATGAAGCGCGTGGAAGAAAATGCCGAATGGTCATTGTTCTGCCCTCATGAGTGCCCAGGTCTTTCTGATGCCTATGGTGAAGAGTTTGAAGCATTGTACGAAAAATATGAATTGGCTGGAAAAGCAAGTCAAGTTGTAAAAGCTCAGGAATTGTGGTTTAAAGTATTGGAGTCACAAACAGAGACAGGTACACCTTACATGTTGTACAAAGATGCTGCCAATAAAAAATCAAATCAAAAGAATTTAGGTACGATTAAGTCGTCTAACTTATGTACTGAAATCATGGAGTATACTTCTAAAGATGAAGTAGCTGTATGTAACCTTGCTTCATTGGCATTGCCTAAGTACGTTCGAATGAACGAGCAAGGAATCTTGGCATTTGATCACGATAAATTATACGAAGTAACAAAAGCGGCAACTCGCAACTTGAATAAGATTATCGATGTGAACTATTATCCAGTGCCAGAAGCAAGAAATTCGAACTTGCGTCACCGTCCTATCGGATTAGGTGTACAAGGTTTGGCCGATGTGTTCATTATGTTACGCATGCCATTCGAGTCAGAAGCTGCGAAACAATTGAATAAGGATATTTTTGAAACTATTTACTACGCATCTATGGAAGCATCCATGGAGCTAGCGAAAGTTGAAGGACCTTATTCTACATGGGAAGGTTCACCTATCTCTAAAGGTGTTTTCCAATTCGATATGTGGGGAGTAACTCCAGAATCAGGACGTTGGGATTGGGAATCACTTCGTCGCTTAGTTGTAGAAAATGGAGTTCGTAACTCCTTGCTAGTGGCTCCAATGCCAACGGCATCTACTAGCCAGATTTTAGGAAATAACGAGTGTTTTGAACCGTATACTTCTAATATTTATGCACGTCGTGTATTGTCTGGAGAGTTTGCGGTTGTTAATAAACACTTGTTAAAAGATTTGATCAAATTAGGCTTGTGGAATGAGAGTATGAAGAATAAGCTGATCTCTGCGAATGGCTCGGTTCAAAATATCCCTGAAATTCCTCAAGACTTAAAAGATTTATACAAAACAGTTTGGGAGATTAAGCAAAAAACGATTTTAGAAATGGCCGCAGATCGCGGAGCCTATATCTGCCAATCGCAAAGCTTGAACATCCACATTCAAGACGTGAACTTTGGCAAGTTAACATCCATGCATTTCCACGCTTGGAAGCTAGGATTGAAAACAGGTATGTATTATCTACGTACCAAAGCTGCTGCTGATGCCATTAAATTCACTATCGAAAAACAAGCAGAAGTGGCGATTGAGCAAACTAATAATGTGCATGAATCAGAAATGCAGTATGCGAGACAGCAAGCTGCATCAGCTGCTTCATTCACCGAAGCAGAATCGCAGAATAGAGCCGATATGACTTGTTCTTTAGACAATCCTGAAGCATGTGAGGCCTGTGGTTCTTAATAAAAAGCTGTTATTCAGTTTCAAATTGTGTTTAAAAATCACTTGATGGCAACATCAAGTGATTTTTATGTTTTCTAGCTAAATGTGTTCGATGAAAAATAAAGGCCTTTTTGTATTGAGTTTTTTTGCTTTAATGCTCTTGGCATTGGGCCTAAGAACCTATCATATTGGTCAATTTGGCTTATTTGGAGATGAAAAGCAAAGCCTTCTTTTAGCAGTAGGAAATACCAATTTTGGTGGAATGACGGATATGTTAGCTCCTCCAAAGACATTTACACCAGAAGATTTTTGGAAGTCTAGAGGTATCAAGGCCTGGTTAGACGCAGATGCCCGTGGCGATGTCAGTGGGAATAGTTTAGTGCACGACATGATGCTGAAATTGTTTGCCTTTTTGTTTGGCAAAGAAGATGGAGTCATTCGCTCGGTTTCAGTCCTTTTTAATATGTTGACGCTTTGGCTACTTTTCTACTGGGCTCGAAAAATTCGACCTCAATCAAGAGTCTTTCCAATCATCATATTAGCTTTAGCTGTCATAGAACCATTTTTTGTGATTTATAGCCAACAGGCCAGAAATTATACCACCAGCATTTTCTTTACTACAGCCTCCAATTTTTACTTTTGGTCTGCTATGCAAGCAGAGAACCAACAGAAAAGTACACGTAAAAAGTGGATCCTATGGATGCTTACTAGTTTGGCAGCTTTATTCAGCACATACCTTACAGCTTTGGTCTTTGTGGGTCAATTGATTTTCTCTTTAACCCAAAGAAACTCTTGGAAATTTTGGCAAAAACATATCCTAAGTGGTATATTAGTCATTATTCCATTTGCTAGTTGGATGCTATGGGGGCCAGGACAATATTTTTTAGCATATCAGGCAGATGCCGCCAAGCAATACCGCGAGTTTTTAGAACATAGTGGTCCTATAGCTGGGTGGATTGAGCCTGCAACTGCCGGCAATTTGTATAAAAGAACGGTTTCCATATTATCGGATCAATTTTTGTGGACCAATGATTTATATGTTCGCCATGGATTTAAAATTGGCGCCATTTGCTTGTTGTTGTTCGGCGTAGGAGTGATCTCTTGGCTAAAAAGCCTTTCTAAAGAAGTTAGGTCATTCTATATATTTGGGATTATCCAGATTGCTTTTCCAGTTCTAGTATTAATTCTATCAGCCATTAATGCAGGTACAACTACAGGTTTTTTCTTGCGCTATGCTAGTTTTGGACTCCCATTTGGGATATTTATTTCAGTGGGTTTGGCTGAATATGCTTTTCAACAAGCCATTTGGATACGGATTGTGAGCAGTATATTTTTATTCATACAGGTGAATTATTTGGTTCAAATATTGCTGCCACTCTATTCGGATAAAGTACAGAAATATACTTTTGCTCATGATCGAAGGTCAAACCCTTACATCGAAATCGCACATAAAATCAAGCAACAGTATCAAGTAGGAGATACCGTGATTTATCCTTCAAAAATGAATAATTTTTTGAATTCAGCACATTTACAAGTAAGAGCGGCGGATGTGAGTGATGCCCAATTAACCAATGTGTACTTTGAACCGACTGATTTATATGTTCAGAAAATAGATACCTTAATTCAAGATTCCGTGCTTTTAAAGAAAAAAAATGGCAGAAGATTGCTTATTTTTGACTTCAAAAAAGGGAAATATAGATATTAGACGCATGACAAATGGAATTCCCCAGGTTTCCTTCGTGATTCCAGTTTATAACGAAGAAAGTAATTTACCTACACTCGTAGAGCGATTGATCAAGATAATGGATCAATCCCCAATAAGTTTAGAGGCCGTATTGATTGACGATGGCAGTCGAGATAATTCTCGAGCTATGTTGAAACAATTAGCATTAGTTGACCCTCGCTTCCATGTGGTTTTATTATCTCGAAATCACGGGCATCAATTGGCGCTTACGGCTGGCTTATCGGTAGCTCGTGGCACAGAAGGTGTTTTTGTGTTAGATGGAGATTTACAAGATCCTCCCGAGTTATTGGAAGAGTTTTATGCCAAACATTTGGAAGGCTATGAGGTGGTTTATGCTATTCGTGAGAAGCGCAAAGAACCATGGTATAAGCGCATGGCTTATTTTATTTTCTACCGAATATTGAAGAAAATAGCCAATGTAGATATTCCTTTGGATAGTGGAGATTTCTCTTTCATCGGTAGAAAAGTAGTGAATATTTTAAATCAAATGCCAGAAGAGAGTCGTTTTATTCGAGGAATGAGAACCTGGATTGGATTTAAGCAAATAGGCATCTCGTACAATCGACAAGAACGCGCCTTTGGAGATTCAAAATATACCTTTTCTAAGTTGGTTCAATTGGCCTTGAATGGGATATTTAATTTTAGCGAGTTCCCTATTAAATTTGTGTCCTCAGCAGGTTTCTTAGCCATTGCGTCATCTCTTTTGTATTTCTTTTATGTCGTAATCAAGAAATTGTTTATAGGTCAAGTGATTGAAGGATTTACCTCTTTATTATTTGTAATCATCTTATTTGGAGGAATTCAATTATTGGCGATTGGTATTTTGGGTGAATACATCTTACGTATTTTCTTCCAATCGAAAAATCGCCCGAATTACATTATTGACCAAGAAATTTGTGAAGGGAAACTACTGAAATAGGATAAAATGAAAGGGCCAAGGATTTTCTTGTTGTTGTATGGAATTGCAGCCTTCATGGATGTGATTGTTCCAATGCTCTTTCCTTCTCTCTCTCAAGTACGGTACCTTGCTAAACCAGCCCTCATGTTATTGTTGATGGCCTATGTCTTCGTTTCAAAAGATGTGGAACGTAAGCCAACCATCTTGTTAGCTTTGTTTTTTGCCTGGTTAGGAGATGTATTTTTGATGATTCCTGGTAGTAATCCCTTGTATTTTCAGCTTGGCCTTGGTGGTTTTTTGATCATGCAATGGATTTACATTGAGATGTTTAAAAAGCAGACCAATAAAGTGTTAAGTCCGGTAAATGGGATGACGGTCTTGGTGGCGATTTATGTAATAGGTTTATTGAGTCTCCTTTTACCTCAAATGAACTTAGCATTAGCTATTCCAGTTGTTATCTATGCAATTAGTTTAGGAACAATGCTTTGGTTCGCTTCACAAAGAAAATCCAGTGTTTCACTTTGGAATTATCAATGTATACTCAGTGGTGCGATATTATTTGTTTTGTCAGATAGTTTATTGGCTATAAACAAGTTTTATCATTCATTTCCTGGGAATTCCTTT
Source organism: Aquirufa nivalisilvae (assembly GCF_003143535.1). GTDB lineage: Bacteria > Bacteroidota > Bacteroidia > Cytophagales > Spirosomataceae > Aquirufa > Aquirufa nivalisilvae. The sequence goes on along the minus strand of NZ_CP029346.1, from coordinate 2,377,754 downwards.
TGGGTGATGTCCACTTATATCCTTGCTCAATTGTTACTCACGCAAGGTTTGGTTAAATTGCGCTCTTAATTAGATATTGATTTCATGCTTTCTACTGTTGAAACAACACCTGTCTTAGCTGAATTAGCTGAGAAAATTCAAGGATCATTATTTACCGATACGGTGATGCGTACTTTGTATGCCACGGATGCCTCGGCATATCGTGAAATGCCTTTAGGAGTTGTTATTCCTGAAACTCAAAAGGATTTAGAAACAATTATTCGATTTGCGGATCAGCATGCTTTACCATTAATTCCAAGAACCGCTGGAACATCTCTGGCAGGCCAAGTTGTGGGCAAAGCTCTCATTGTAGATGTATCCAAGTTTTTTAACCGAATTTTAGAAATCAATGAAGAAGAGTCCTATGTGTGGGTAGAACCTGGTGTGGTTCGAGATGTGTTGAATGTTGAGTTAAAAAAACACGGTCTATTTTTTGGGCCAGAGACGTCTACTGCTAACCGCGCCATGATAGGTGGTATGCTGGGCAATAATTCATGTGGATCCAACTCCGTTGTATATGGCTCCACGCGCGACCATGTATTGGAAGTTGAAGGTTATTTGTCTGATGGGACTTTGGTCAACTTTAGCTCTGAAAATCCTTTCGAAACGTTGAAAGGTTTGAAAGAGGGCACGCGTTTACATACCATTTATGCTAAAACCTTAGAAGCACTTTCCGATTCTAAAAGACAGCAGGAAATTCAAGATGAATTTCCAAAACCAAGTATTCACCGTCGAAATACGGGCTATGCTGTGGATATGTTGTTGAATACGGATGCTTTTGAATCCAAGAAAGCACCCTTTAACTTTTGTGCATTGTTGGCGGGTTCGGAAGGAACGCTTTGTTTTGCTACCAAAATAAAATTGCATGTCGACAAGCTTCCACCTAAGCATTTAGGTTTAGTTTGTGCGCACTTTAATACGATTGATGAGGCATTACGAGCTAATTTGATTGCCTTGAAATTTAATCCTTCAGCCTCAGAATTGATGGATCATTATATTTTGGAATGTACCAAAGCCAATCCTGAGCAAAGACAAAATCGTTTTTTTGTGGAAGGTGATCCTGGAGCTATTCTTGTGGTGGAATTACTTTCTGATGATCCCAATGAATTAGCGTCACAAGCCAAGGAGGTTGAAAAAGCGATGCTTTCAGAAAACCTTGGTTATCATTTTCCATACATCACTGGTGAGAATGTCAAGAAGGTTTGGGATTTGAGAAAAGCGGGTTTAGGTTTATTATCTAATTTGCCAGGCGATGAAAAAGCTGTAGCCGTAATTGAAGATACAGCTGTGGATGTCAATGATTTGCCAGCTTTCATTGCTGAGTTCAATGTGATTCTTTCTGAGAATAATCTTTATTGTGTGCATTACGCACACGCTGGTTCTGGGGAGTTGCATTTAAGACCCATTATTAATCTAAAGACTAAAGAAGGGCATAAGATGTTCCGCCATATTGCGGAAGAAATAGCCCGTTTAGTGAAAAAATATAAAGGTTCTTTATCAGGAGAACATGGTGATGGCCGACTAAGGGGAGAATTTATCCCTTGGATGGTAGGTGAGTCCAATTACCAATTGATGCGCGAGTTGAAATCTTGGTGGGACCCTAAAGGGATTTTCAATCCTAATAAAATTGTGGATACGCCACCTATGGATAGCTTTTTGCGTTATGAGGCAGGTCAAATAACTCCTGATTTCAAAACGGCTTTCCGCTATCAAGATCAGGATGTATTGCAACATGCTGAGCAATGTAATGGCTCAGGAGATTGCCGAAAAACGCCTATTTCTGGAGGTACGATGTGTCCATCATTTATGGCAACTCGTAATGAGAAAGAAACCACTCGTGCCCGTGCCAATATTCTTCGTGAATTTTTAACTCGTTCTCCTCAAGAGAATCGATTTGCCCATGAAGAGATTAAAGAGGTGATGGATTTATGCCTAGCTTGTAAAGGTTGTAAATCGGAATGCCCATCTAATGTGGATGTGGCCAAATTGAAAATGGAGTTTTTATACCAATACCAAAAAGAAAAAGGTTTGCCTATTCGCAGTTGGTTGGTAGGCCATTTCTCTAGCATTTCTTCCATAGCATCTAAAATTCCTTTTGCTTATAACCTAGTGATGGGTACTCCATTTTTGCGCCGCATTGCGAATCGGATTGTAGGTTTCCATCCAAACAGAAGTATGCCATTGTTGGCGAATCAGACCTTGAGAGCTTGGTTGAAAAATAGGCCCAGCATTTCTTCCAATAAGGCCGTGTTTTTGTTTGTGGATGAATTTACCAATTTCAATGATGCTGAAGTAGGAAGAAAGGCTGTTTTACTTTTGGAAGCATTGGGCTATGAGGTTAGAACATTAGACCACCCAATCTCTGGTAGATCCTTTTTATCAAAAGGTATGTTGGACGAAGCCAAGGAATTAGCTCAGAAAAATGTGGAGTTGTGGAGTGATTTAGTGAGTCAAGAAGTGCCATTGGTGGGTATTGAGCCATCAGCCTTATTAACTTTTCGAGACGAGTATCCTGATTTAGTATCGGAAGCTTGGGTTGATCGAGCGAAGGAACTGGCAAAAAATGTTTTATTGCTAGAGGAGTTTATTGCCAAGGAATTGGAAGCTAAGCGAATTTCACCGAATCAGTTTACTCAAGAAAAGCGATTAATTAAATTGCATGGACATTGTCAGCAAAAATCCATTAGCTCTTTAGTGCCAGCTAAAAAGGCTTTATCCTTGCCTCCGAATTATGAAGTACAATTGATACCTTCAGGTTGCTGTGGTATGGCAGGTTCATTTGGCTACGAAAAAGAACATTATGATTTGTCGATGCAAATAGGAGAATTAGTACTCTTTCCTACAGTTCGGGCTCAAGCTCCAGAAGTTATTATAGCCGCATCAGGTACAAGCTGTCGTCACCAGATTCACGACGGTACGCAACGCGAAGCGAAGCATACCGCCGAAATCTTATTTGAGGCTTTGGTTTAGAGGTGGTTTATTAAAATCTCCAGCGTACGAATGCTTCCATGGCTTCGTACTCAGCTAGTCCTAATTTATTGTAAATGCTGGCGGTTCCACGGTTGCGTTCTTCTGCTCTTTGCCAGAATTCACGCGAGTCATCTCCTTGGAATACAACCCCATCTTTTTGAGATTGGTGTTTGAATATACCCATACGCTTTTGAAACACTTGATCTGGCGACATAGGAACAGCCATTTCAATTTGATCGATATCCCATTCAGCCCAGGCTCCTTTGTACAACCAAACCCAGCAATTTTTCATGTATTCACGATGCTTTAATCGTTGAACAGCTTCTAAAATGGCATCCAAACAAACTTTATGGGTTCCGTGTGGATCGGCTAAATCTCCTGCCGCATAAATTTGATGTGGTTGAATTTCTTCAATTAAATCCATGATGATTTGGACATCCGCTTCTCCAATCGGATTTTTACGAACAGTACCTGTTTCATAGAAAGGCATTTCTAAGAAGTGGGTATTTTCTTTTTTGATTCCAACGAAGCGACACGTGTTTTTTGCTTCTCCTTTACGGATTAGACCTTTGATTTCACGAACAGATGGAATATCAATTTCTGAATCAAGCTTACCTCTTAAGAACTTAACAGCTTCTTTGTAAATCTTATTAGCTTTTGGATTCGAGTTTTCAAATTTTTCATTGAAATCTACTACGAATTCAGCAAAACGAAGTGCTTCATCATCTGCAACGGCAATGTTACCTGTTGTTTGATATGCTACATGGACTTCATGTCCTTGATCATGAAGACGTTGGAATGTACCACCCATGGAGATGATATCGTCATCTGGGTGTGGACTAAATATAATGACTTTCTTTTTGGCTGGGAATGCTCTTTCCGGACGGTGGGTATCATCAGCATTAGGCTTTCCACCTGGCCAACCTGTAATGGTATGTTGCAAGTAGTTAAATACTTCAATGTTGATATCATATGCCTGACCATACAAGGATAGTAGTTCGGAAAGACCATGTTCATTGTAATCTTTACTTGTTAATTTTAAAACAGGCTTATCCAACTGTAGTGCCAAATGCGTCACTGCTTTTTTGATCATTTTACGATCCCAAATAACAGAATCTACCACCCAGGGTGTTTTGATGCGGGTTAATGCCGCAGCAGCTGTTTCATCTAAAATGAAAGTAGCATTATTATGTTGCTGTAAATAAGAAGCTGGAATGTCTGAAGTCACTGGACCTTCTACGGCACGAGCTACACTTTCAGCCTTATGTTCACCCCAAGCCAATAAAATCACACGCTTAGCATGCATGATTTTATCAATACCCATCGTGATCGCTTTTTTATGCACCTTTTCTAATCCTCCAAAATCAATGGCTGCATCAATTTTGGTGCTAATGTCTAAGGTCATCAGACGAGTTCTCGAATTAATTAAGGAGCCCGGTTCATTAAAACCGATATGTCCATTTCGACCGATTCCCAATAATTGAAAATCTAATCCACCAAGTTTTTCAATTTTTTCATCGTAATCACGACAGAATTCAGGGATTTTTTCGATGGATAATGTTCCATCTGGAATATTGATGTTATTCAATGGGATGTCAACATGATCAAATAGTTGTTCCTTCATGAATCGGACATAACTTTGAATAGCATCTGGTTGCATCGGATAATATTCATCCAAATTGAAGGTAATCACATTTTTGAAGCTTAATCCTTCTTCTTTATGCATTCGGATTAATTCTTGATATACCTTTTTAGGAGAGGAACCTGTTGCCAATCCTAAGACTGCCGGTTTCTTTTCTTTGGCTCTTTCGCGAATTAGAGAAGCAATTTCTAGAGCAACAGCTTTAGAAGCTTTTTCTGAATCAGAATAAATGTGGGTGGGTACTCGTTCAAAACTAATGGCCTGTTCCATGGTAAATTGATTAAGGTTTAGAGGCTATGACAATTAAATCTAGTTCCAGTATATCGAACAATCGAAGAATGGTTTTAATGGCTGGGTTTCCTTTTCCCAATTCAATGGAATGGATTGTTTTAATGGCAACTCCGCTTTTTTCACTCAATTCGTCTTGGTTTAGTCGAAGTGCGCTTCTTTTTTCTCGGATGATTTCGCCAAAAACTTTCAAGTCCATCGTTTTTCTCTTGATTGTGATGTAAAAGTAGTACAAAAAATTAAAATAAAAATAAATCGGTAATATGTTACTGATTTATTTTTAAAAATTAAATATGGTCAAATTTTCAGATTATAAGTTTTTGAAACTTTATTGTCACATTGTAAGTTTATCTTTGTGTCAATCATTATACTCAAGTGTTCAATAATCTAAATCAATGAAATTTCGACATCTCATTATTATCATATTTAGTCTGTTTTACAGCACTATATATGCACAAAAAGCTACTTTAAGCGGATATATCAAAGACAGTTCCAATGGAGAAGGATTGATAGGTGCTAATGTTTACGTCAAAGAGCTCAAAGTAGGAAATCAGAGTAATACCTATGGTTTTTATAGTTTAACACTTGCTCCAGGTGAATATACCTTGGTTTTTTCTTACACTGGGTATGAGCGAGTGGAGAAGAAAATTGTGTTTTCTAATCAGGGCCAACAGTTTTCAGTTGAGTTGAAGCCTGCTGATAGCGAATTAGCTGAGGTCAAAGTTACGGCCAAGGCAGTGGATGAAAATGTGAAGAGTATCGAGATGTCAGTCAATAAGATTGATATAAAAACCATCAAAAGGATTCCAGCATTATTAGGGGAAGTAGACTTAGTTAGAGCCATTCAATTATTACCTGGGGTTAGCACCGTAGGAGAAGGGGCATCAGGATTCAATGTTCGGGGTGGTGGAGTAGATCAAAATCTAGTTTTGATGGATGATGCACCAGTGTACAATTCTTCACACTTATTTGGCTTCTTTTCTGTCTTTAATCCTGATGCGGTAAAGGACGTTAAGTTGTTTAAAGGAGGTATTCCTGCCCAATATGGCGGTCGAGTTTCGTCGATCTTGGACGTTAAAATGAAAGAAGGAAACACAAAAAAATTAGAAGTGAATGGTGGAATTGGGGTGATTTTTTCTCGACTTTCCATAGAAGCACCTTTAATTAAGGACAAAGCATCTTTTATAGTGGCTGCCCGAAGATCCTATATTGATATATTGGCTAAGCCATTTCTGACAGGTAATAATGCAAATGCCCAATTTAATTTTTATGATTTGACGGCTAAGGTCAATTATAACATCAATTCTAAAAATACCGTGTTTTTGTCGGGTTATTTTGGTCGAGATGTTTTTGGAACAGGTTTTGGTTTTAACTGGGGTAATGGGACATTATCAGCTCGATGGAATCACGTCTTTTCTAATAAGTTATTTTTAAATGCCACCAGTTTTTATAGTAATTATGATTACTTGTTGGATTCTGACTTACAAAATAAACGTCCAAATGATTCCTTTCGTTGGACTTCCAATATCGTTAATTTGAGTTTCAAGCCTGATTTTACCTATTATATCACTCCTGATAATACATTGACTTTTGGAGGTCAGATTCTATCGTATGAATTTAAACCAGGTCAGGCAGTTGCTTCATCCATTGGAGAGAAGCGTGAGTTTGGTCAAGCTAATAAAAGAGGACTGGAAACTTCTTTTTATGTAGGAAATGAATTGAAGATTTCACCTCAATTTTCAGCGCAATATGGCTTACGTTATTCACATTATGATTACCAAAGTTTAGATGGAGAATATTATAATCGGATAGCTGTTCCTATGTCAGCGCAAAATCCATCGGGATATGTTTTGCAGATTAATAAAGTAAATTCAGATCAGGTTATTGCTTCATATGGAAATTTTGAGCCTCGTTTGGCATTGAATTTAACATTGAATGAGGCGTCGTCTTTCAAAGCAAGCTTTAACCGTTTGTCGCAATATGTTCATTTAATGTCCAATACAGCAGCATCGACTCCTTTAGATGTATGGACGAGCTCTACCAATAATATTAAGCCACAAATTGCCGATCAAGTAGCTTTGGGATTTTTTAAGAACTATGGAGAAGGCGGTAATGATTATGAGGCTTCGGTAGAGGTCTATTATAAAAAAATGCAAAATCAGATTGATTATGCTGACCGAGCAAACTTGTTTTTAAATCCTTATTTCGAGAAAGACTTATTATTTGGAGATGGTCGAGCCTATGGTTTAGAAGTATTTGTTAAGAAAAATGTAGGCAAACTAACAGGCTGGTTGAGTTATACTTTGGCTAGAACAGAGCGTAAGATTGAGGGAATTAATAATAACGAATGGTATACAAGTCGTTATGACCGCACACACACCTTAAATTTGATTGGGCAATATGCCTTAAATGAAAAATGGTCATTGGGAGCCAATTTTGCTTACATCACAGGGGTGCCTTATTCAATTCCAGTTCAAAAATATGTTTACGAAGGTATTGCCTATCCACAAACTATACCTGGCACAAGAGGTAATATTCGAGTACCTGATTACCATCGATTAGATGTATCTGCTACCAAGAAAAACAAAAAAGGCCTGTTTGGAAAAGGCACATCAGAATGGGTATTCTCCGTATATAACTTATACAATCGGAAAAATCCTTTTTCAGTTTATACTCGACCGAATGAAACAAATTCAGCTCAAACGGAGGCAGTACAATTGTCGATTATTGGGTCATTTGTTCCAGCAGTAACCTATAACTTCTCGTTCTAACATGAAAAACACAGCTATTTATATTTTAAGTATCCTTTTTATCACATTACTAAGTTCTTGTGAGGATATCGTACAATTAGAAAGTCCTAAATCCAATAACTACCTCGTGGTTGAAGCCACATTGACCAACTTAGCAGGGCCTCAAAAAATCATGCTTTCTAAATCTCAAGCCTATTTTGATAATACAGTAAGTCCAAAAATTAGTGGGGCAGAGGTAAAAGTTCGAGATAACATGGGTCAAGAATATGTGTTTGTGGAGCAAAAAGATCAGGCGGGTACCTATGTTTGGCAACCTAAAGCTGCTACAGACATATTAGGTAAGATGGGAATGACTTATCAATTATCCATCAACTGGTCCAATGAGCTATTTACTGCTTCAGCTACGATGAGGCGAGTACCTACGATAGATTCTTTATTATATCAATTTGATGAGGCTTCGGGTCGACAAAGAGGAGACAATAAACCAAAAGAGGGATATGATGCTCAATTCTTTGCCAAAGACTTTTTAGGTTTGGGAGATTGCTATCGAGTTAAAACCTATAAAAATGGCAAGCTATATAATGACCCGTCTAATATATCTGTTATCTATGATGGGGCGTTCCAACAAGGAGCAGCATCTGATGGTCTGACATTTAATCTTCCTATTCGTAGATCCATTTCTCCAGAATTGTATTTGGAAAATGATTTAATTAAGGTTGAGTTATATTCTATTTCTCAGGATCAATTCAACTTTTATTCTCAGGCTCGACTAGAATTAAATAATGCAGGTTTATTTTCTAGGCCTGCAGCTAATATTCCTACGAATATTCAGAACCTAAATGCTAATTCCTCCTTACAAGGGGCTGGATGGTTTGGTGTTTCTGCCGTTAGTGTTTTTGAAACGAAAGTTGATCCTAAATTGGCAAGAAAGGGATTAAAGTAATTATTCGAAATTAATGTATAAGGTTACATTATGAGTGTTTAATCTACTAACCTTGAAATAGGGATTGGTAGAAATGGAAGGTGCTGAATATAAGTTGGCTATTCCATGTGAAAATCTGATTTCCGGGGTGAATTTGAAGTATTTGAAAAATCCTTCAAATCCGAAACCATATTCCAAAGCGAAATCTACGGTTTGAGCACTTAAAGCAGCACTATTCTTTTTTACGTTGGCTTCGACACCAAATTTGGAGCCCGCTAAGACATACATTCGATGATTCATTCTACGAATGGATTTATATTTCAATAAAACGGGGATTTCAAACCAAGTAGATTCTCTCGCTATATTGATAGGTTCCGCTGGTTTAGGCTGGGTGAAGGTAATTTCTCGGTCATATAGGGCAATATTGATTCCAGATTTTAATTCGAGAAATGGGTTAAATGAATAATTGGCTAGACCTCCAATTTGAAATCCAAAATTTCTAGGCGAAATACTAGGTGCTAATTTTGGATCAGCCTCCATACTAAAATTACTCGAGCTTAATCCGAAAAGGAAACCAAAGTGAACTCTCTTATCATCATAGAATTCATTGTTTATTCGAATGTATTTGTTCCCTTGGGCCAAAGAGTGAAAGCCAACTAGGCTAAAAACAATAAGAATCAATAGCTTTTTCAAATCCTATTTTGATTTTTGACCTAAATAAATGGAACAAATGCCGCCTGTCATGGGTATCCATTGAGTATCGACATATCCAACACGTTGATAAATATCTAAAAAGTTTTGACCATCTGGAAAGGCTTGAACTGATTCTGGTAAATAAGTATATGCTGCTGGATCCTTGGAAATCAATCTGCCCAATATTGGAAGAATAAATTTGGAATAGATGGCATACAATTGTTTCATGGGGAATTTTCTTGGGTTAGAAAATTCAAGAATCAAGCAATATCCTCCAGGTTTCAACACACGTAACATATCACTCAAGCCCTTCTCTAGGTTTTCGTAATTTCGAACACCAAAACTCACGGTTATAGCATCAAAGCTTTGATCCGAAAAGGGTAGCTTTTCAGAATCTCCTAATTGCAATTGTATTTTATCTTGTAATCCCAGTCTTTTTATTTTCTCGATTCCCACATCCAACATACCTTGTGAAATATCAACCCCTGTGATTTTTTCAGGCTGTATCCTTAAGGCTTCGATGGCAAAATCACCTGTGCCTGTTGCAATATCCAATAGTGATTTTATCCCTTTGTTTTTTAGCAAGTTAATCGCTTTTTTTCTCCAAATAATGTCGATTCCACCACTAAGTAAATGATTTAAGAAATCATATTTGGGTGAAATGGAATTGAACATTTCTGCAACTTGTTCCTTTTTTCCTTGCGATTGATTTTTGTAGGGTACTACCATTTTTGAATAATTGCTTTAACTCCAAACGTAAATTAGGGGCATTTGTTTCTGCAAATTACCAAAATTATTTGGTTAGGCAGTAGCCATTTGGAATACAGCTACCAATATCCACATGAGTGCAAAACTGATTAGCATGGAAAAATTAACCAATGCACCTGCGATAGAGGTATCAAAGTTTAGTTCATCCGAATAAGTAATTAGTGTCATGCCTACAGGAAGTATGATGCAGATTAACATCATATTTCTAAAATGAGCATCAAAGGGGAGGCTATAAAATAAAAGTAAGCCTATGGATAGGCCTAATAAATAGCGAATACCAAGTACTTGAAATACTTTCAAGAATGATTTTTTTGGGAGTCTTACACTGAAATAAATACCCATTAATAGTAATACTAAAGGCTTGTTTCCTTGTGCAATGGTATCCACAATGTTAGTTAAAAAAAATGGTAGGGGAATTTCAAGTAGGTTGACCAATAATCCAATCACCATGGCTTGAAAAGGGAAAAGCGACATAATACGTTTAAATACGTGCTTCCACATATTTCCTTTTTTGGCTTTAGCTGAGAAATAGTTCCCCATGCCATAGGTTAATATGAAATTGATAAATGAATTACCAATATCAAACATGGCGGCATATGTTAATCCTTTCCACCCCCAAATTCCTTCGATCAATGGATATGCAAACAATCCAAGGTTATAACCTGAGCACCCCATCGTTAAGATTCCTCGATACTCAGGGCCTTCTTTTTTGAAAATCTGAAATCCAACAAAGGAACAAAGTATGGCAAAGGCAATGCAAATGAAAGGGAGCCACAATAATTCAGAAGTGAATTGGACCTTGATCATTGTCGAGAATACCAAGGCAGGAAAAGTGGTATGCATTAAAAACTTTGAAATCTTTTTGGCATCATCTGTTGTGACAAATCCCAAGCTTTTTAGCACGTAGCCAATGGAAATGACAACTAAGGCAGAACCAAAAACAAAATTGGGGGAATTCATGCGTGGATGGGAGGCTTAGGCAAGGAAATACGAAAAGTACTCCCTTTGTTGATTTCTGTGGATTTTAAAATGAGTTTTCCTTCATGATAATTCTCTACGATTCTTTTGGCCAATGTAAGTCCCAATCCCCAACCTCTTTTCTTGGTGCTAAATCCAGGAGAAAATATTTTGGACATATTCTTATTAGAAATCCCTTTTCCAGTATCAGAAATATCGATATATATCAAATTGTTTTTCCCCTCTGAAAGAATAATTTGAATGGATCCACTTCCACTCATGGCATCTACACCGTTTTTACAAATGTTTTCTATCACCCATTCAAATAAATAACGATTGACTTTTGCTACCTGGTCAGGGGCTAACATACTAATGATTTCAATGTGTACTTTACTAGAAATTCGATTCTTTAAGTACTGTAAGAAGGTAGTGATTAGCTCTTCTAAATTCTCTTCTTTTAAAATAGGTGCTGAGCCAATATTAGAAAAACGAGTGGTAATAGTCTCAAGACGTTGAATATCCTTCGATAATTCAATGACAATATTCGGATCAATACTAGGCTCATTCCTTAGAATTTCAACCCATGCTGTTAGTGAAGAAAGCGGGGTACCTAATTGATGTGCCGTTTCTTTCGCTAAACCTACCCACACCCGATTTTGCTCTGCTCTTCTGGAATAGGAGAAAAAGATGTATCCAAGGAATCCAATGATCAATACAACCAGTAATTGAGAAAGGGGGTAGTATCTTAATAATTTTAGTAGTTTGGAATTCCCATAATAGATGTATTCTTTCTGAAAACCCATATCCATTTCGATGGGCTTATTGTTTTCTGAAATTATTTCAGTCAGTTTTTGCTTAAGAATAACTTGCTTAGCCTCGGTAGAAAGCTGACTTGGCATGGGGATATTGATGGAGTTTAAATGCCCAGAACCATCTTTCCATATAACGGGTATGGTATTGTTTTCATTGATTTTTTTAATTCTTTCAAAAAAGAAATTGATATCCGCATTCTCATCACTCGTCATTACGTAACGAATGGTCTCTGCATATAATTCGATTTGCTGTTTTTCTCTTTCCTCTAATTTAGTCACTAAACCATCTGTAAAGTAGAGTGAAAAGCCTGCCATAAAAACGCAAACTGCAAAAAAAGCCACCTTAAGCCATGTATCGCGGTTGTAAAAGGCTAGAGGTAAGGAGACTTCTTTGAACATGGGGATATTTTTCGAACCTAAAAAAGGCTATTCATCACAAAATAGTCACCGTTTATCCAAAAATCAAAAAAAAGTTTCTAAGGTACTATGTAATGCAAAGTACCTTACGTAGTTTTGTATCACATTAAAACACAGAAACCGATGGATATTGAAAATGCCAAGGTGCAGATGAGGAAAGGAATTTTGGAATTCTGTATTCTGCAGATTATTTCGCGAGGCGAGGTGTACGCATCCAACATGTTGGAAGAATTAACCTCAGCAAAAATCATGGTAGTGGAGGGAACCTTATACCCTCTTTTAACTCGACTAAAAAATGCCGGGTTTTTAGATTATAAATGGGTGGAATCTTCCTCAGGCCCACCACGTAAGTATTACGTATTAACAGAAAAAGGAGGAGAATTTTTAGAAGAACTTCATTTAACATGGGATGAGTTACAAGGATCAGTACTTCAAATAACCAATCCCACCACCCCCAATTCATAAATCTATCATTGTATGAAAAAGACCCTTTCAATTAATATCGCAGGGATTATCTTCCATATCGAGGAAGATGCGTTTGCCACATTGGATGCTTATATTAAATCCATCCATGCTTACTTCGAGAATTTCGAAGGTTCAAAAGAGATTATTGCTGACATTGAAGCAAGAATTGCAGAGAAATTCTGGGGCATTCGGGAAGACGAAAAAACAGAGGCCATTTCATTAGAGCATGTCAATGCCTTAATTGCTTCTTTAGGAACTGTAGCTGATTTTCAGGCTTTAGAAAGCGAAGAAGATAAGAAAGAAAATAGCTCATCTCAGGCTCATTCAACTCATTCAGAAAAGTCTATTCCTCATCAAAAAATATTTCGACGTGATTTGTCAAGGAAAATGATTGGTGGTGTGGCATCAGGTTTGGCTCGTTATTTACATGCTGATCCAATTTGGGTACGTTTATGTATGATCGTAGGTTTCTTTGGACTGATCCCATTATTTCATGTAGCTAATGTGATCTTCTGGGCTTATGTTATCTGCTGGATCGCTATCCCTGGTGAAATCAATTTAGAAGAGGATAAATCCTTCCGCAAATTTTACCGTGATCCTGAAAAGAAAGTAATTGGTGGTGTTATCTCCGGATTTGCTGCCTACACAGGATGGGATTTAGGTCTATTACGTGTGTTAGCTGTTTTATCTGTTTTGTTTTTTGGAACAGGAATTGTAGCCTATCTGGTGATATTAATTATAGCACCAGAGGCTAAAACCCTGACCGATAAAATGGAAATGACGGGTGAACCTATCACCCTTGAAAATATTGAAAACAACATTAAAAAGAACTTCCAAAAGGAAGATGAGGCTGAAGAAAGTGCTTTGACTCGTATATTATTAGTTCCATTTCGATTAATTGCTGCATTCTTTGGAGCATTTAAGGGCTTTTTTATTGCTCTTCGTTGGATAGTTCAAATAGCATTTGGTATCATTTTAACTGCATTTGGTTTAGGTAGTATCATTGCCTTAATTACGTTTTCTTCAGTTGGATTCTCAGGATTAGATCATGGTCAAGTTCAAATTGCCTTTGGTGAAGCTATTCCTTTGTATTTATTAGCCAATGATTTGCCTTCATGGACTTATTTAGCTTTTATCGCTGCCATTCTTCCAATTTTGGTATCTATTATTATCTCTGGAGTGTCCTTATTAGCCAACCGTAAATTTTATAATAGAACATATAAATACATCGCTACTACTTTGTGCATTATTGGATGGGTTGGTTTATTTGTAGCCTTACCTACCGTTGGAAGAAATTTTTCAAGAACAGCTTCTATTAATCAAGTTAAAGACATTAGTATTCCTTCCAAGCCATTTGTATTTGATATCAAAAAGGAATCTCAAGAATCAATTTGGGAAAAAATGTTAGGTAGCAGAGAATTGGTGGATGAGATCTTGGATGATGAAGATATGCATGATTATAACCGAGAAGGATTTACTCGGACACAAATCACCATCGAAGGATATTCTGGTACGACCATTCAAGTTATTGAATTTTCGAAATCAAACGGGAAGGACCGTTTAGATGCAGAGAAAAATGCCAGAAGCATTAAATACGACTATTCTATTCAAAATGATAAAATCACATTTGACAGTCATTTTGGAATTACGAATCAAAAGTTTAGAAACCAACGTATGCGAGTGAAGGTGTTGATTCCTTTTGGTCAAAGCTTTGGTATGACGCGTGATTTTGCATCCTATATTGAAAATGAAATTCATGGAGGTTACTTCAACGACAGCACTGGTGACTTATTTGTGGGTTCGTTGTGGAATTTTACACCTGAAAAAGGCTTGACATGTATTAACAGAGAACCGATTGAAGATAGGGAAGAGTCTTTCCATGAGGATCGTTCTTCTTCGGATGAAGTAGGTGTAAATTTCTCTATCAGTAAAGATTTGGAGAACTTTCAAAGCATCGAAGCCTTAAATACAGAAGGTGCTAGCATTCGAATTGTTCCTGGTGATAAATATGTAATTCGTTTTGAAGGAAATGATAAGCCAAGTTTTGTAACAGAAGCCAAAGTGTTCAATGGGGTATTGAAATTGGACAAAGTTCAATCAGGCGTTCAGATTGAAATACAATCTCCTAAGCTTTCTAAAGTAGAATTGGGAGGAAATGCCAGAACAGAAATCAAAGGGTTTAATCAGGCTAAATTAGAAGTGGTTTTACATAATTTCCATAGTGTCAATATCGACGGAACTACGGATTTATTGATTGCTTCATCTGATCAAAACTCGGAACTAATTGCTCCTAATTTGGTTGCTCAAAAGGCCATTGTTTCCCTAAAAGATCAATCTAAAATGGATTTGCAAGTGATTAAGAGTATTACTGGTAACAAATCCATGGATGCTAATTTGAGCTATCCAACGATGTCCAATCTACAAGTAAATATTAAAACACAAAAATAATAGGAGGATCATGCAACCTTTTGATCTTTCGTTTCATCTTCTCTACATTCCAAATTAATAACAATTATGAAAACAAAATTCAATTTATTCATTTTCCTGGGAGCATTATTTATGTCCATCGTGGCATTCGCATCTCCAGAAGATTATTCTAAAAAGTTTAAAGTATCCGGTTTTCAAAACTTAGATTTAGGTCATGCTTTTGAAATTAAAGTAAGCAAAGGAAGTGCATTTTCTTTGGCAGCATATGGACGTCAAGAAGACGTAGATGATTTAGAAGTAGACATCGATGGGAATACCTTGAAGGTTTCTTATAAAGACCGCAATTGGGGTTTTAACTGGGGTAAGAATCGTAAAAGAATCCGTTTGGTCATCACCATGCCTCGTTTAGCCAATGCTGAATTTTCAGGTGCTTGTCGTGTTGATGTAGATGGATTTTCCAATGAAGAACAAATGAGTTTTGTATTTAGTGGAGCATCTAGAGGACAATTAAATCAAATTAATGCTGATAAATTAAATGTGGATTTATCAGGAGCTTCTCATTTGAATATTAGTGGACATGCTGGCAAATTAAATGTAGATGCTTCAGGTGCAAGTCACTTGGATGGTACTAATTTGATGGCCCGTGATACAGATGTAGAGGCTAGTGGAGCAAGTCATGTTAGTATTCAAAGCCAAAAGACTTTACGTGTTGACGCTTCTGGAGCATCTAAAGTTTCGTATAAAGGTGTCCCTAATATCAGCAAAGACCTGTCAGGAGCAGCATCCATTAATCAAGTAAACTAGTTTTTTTCTCCAGCGGGTATCCTAAAATTTAGTTGGTTACTCGCTGGCGGAACAGGACAAGCATATTCCGGATTGTAAGCACAAAAAGGAAAATAAGCCAAATTAAAATCCGCCTTAAGTATTTTACCGTTTAGATTTATTAGGGGTATATCTAAGTACCTACCGCCTCCATAAGTTTCTGTGGGGGCGGTTTTGTCTTTAAAAGGAAGGAAAAAATCACCATTATCATGTTGATATAATTTCAAACGAACCACTTGTCCGTTTATCTGGGCTTTAATATCTCCTATATAAAGTATATCTTCTTGGGTGCCATCACTCATGGGCAAAGCAATTTTATCTACTTTATTATTTTTTTCTAATTCAAAATCTATTTGCCAAGCACTAGAAAAAGGGAAATAAGTAAGACCTTTAAATGTTTCTTTATTTTTGATCGGTGAATCCTCTTGCTCTTTCATCGAAATGTCTTTTTCTTTTCGATGTTTTAAGACTGCCAAAGAATCTTCTTGGGTTTTACTTATGCTAACCGCATTATTTTTTGGTAGACTTATGATCACTAAGGCTATAGCCCCTAGAACAAGAATCAAAATCCATTTATTGAATTTCATAAGATTGGGTGTAATTTTGAATTTAAGCAAAAATATAAAATATAATTCGATGTTTACAGGCATTGTGGAGGCCATGGGTACCCTCGAAGATAAATTGGTTCAAGGAACCAATATCGACTTTTGGTTTAGCTCACCATTTACTGATGAACTAAAGATAGATCAATCTTTGGCTCATAATGGAGTTTGTTTAACTGTTGTCGAAATCAAGGATCATCAATACCGTGTAACTGCCATTGAAGAGACTCTCAACAAGACCAATTTAGGAGCATTAAAATTAGGGCAAAAAGTTAATCTAGAGCGCTGCTTAGCAGCAACAGGTCGATTTGATGGACACATTGTTCAAGGCCATGTTGACACGAAAGGAGTCTGCACTCAAATCATTTCTAAAGATGGCTCTTGGGAATATTATTTTGAATATCCACAGTCTAAAGAACATATCACGGTAAGCAAAGGCTCAATTTGTGTTAATGGAACTAGCCTAACTGTTGTTCATTCAGGTCAATATGATTTTTCTGTTGCCATTATTCCATATACCTATGAACATACTGTCTTTCATCAATTGAAAGTAGGAGATTCTGTCAATTTGGAATTTGATATTGTTGGAAAATATGTTCAAAAAATGCTAGCTAGCAATTAATCGAGCAATGGCTTGATTAACCTTTTCAAATCCAAATCGTTGGTAAGCTACATCTTTTTGAGCTTGAATTTGATCCAGACCTAAGTTGCCGATACTACCTAAATGGGTATGATTTAGGTTTCTTTGACTACCATCAAACTGTTTTTCTTCAATCATTTTTCCTACTTGTTGGTAGGCTTCACGGAATGGGATACCTTGTACTACCAAGCGATTCACTTCTTCTACGCTAAACAGCAAGTCATATTTATCATGATTTAATAAATCTGATTTCACTTTCATGTGCTCAACTAGGTAGTGGGTAATTTCCAAACCATCTATAATTTCCTCAATGGCTGGCATTAACAATTCTTTCGTTAATTGAAACTCGCGATGATAGCCTGAGGGTAAATTACTAGTCAATAAGTGTAACTGATTAGGAAGTGCTTTCAGTTTATTGGCTTTACCTCTTAATAATTCTGCTACATCAGGATTCTTTTTATGCGGCATGATGGAACTTCCTGTAGTAAGGGAATCAGGTAATTCAATGAATCCAAAATTTTGTGAGTTGTATAGACAAACATCCATGGCCAATTTACTCAACGTACTAGCAATTTGACTAATGGCTGTTAATAAATAAAACTCGGTTTTACCACGAGATAATTGGGCATTGACCACATTCACATGTGGACTTTCAAAGCCTAATAAATCTGTTGTTAGTTGGCGATCTAATGGAAATGAGGAGCCATATCCAGCACCAGAACCCAGTGGGTTTTTATTGGCTAAACGAAAAGCGGCTTCTAATAATTCTACATCTTCCACAAAGCTTTCTGCATAGGCGCCAAACCATAAACCAAAAGAAGATGGCATGGCGATTTGTAAATGCGTATATCCAGGAAGGAGATCTTTTTTATGAGCTTCACTTTTGATAAGCAGTAGATTGAAAAGTTTCTCAACCGCTTCCGCAATTTCTTGGATTTCAGCCCGCATGAATAATTTTAAATCCACTAACACTTGATCGTTTCTAGAACGGCCAGCATGAATTTTTTTACCTAAATCACCCAGTTTCTTTGTAAGTAAATATTCGATTTGAGAGTGTACATCCTCCATGCCAGATTCAATTTCAAATTCACCTGCTTCGATGGAAGCTAAAATGACTTTCAATTCCTGACATAATGGACTAAGTTCTTCCTTTTTTAAAAGGCCAACTTCCGCCAACATGGTAATATGAGCTAAAGAGCCCAATACATCGTAACGTGCCAATTGCAAATCATAAATTGGATCATTTCCAATCGTAAATTTTTCAATTTTAGCATCTGTAGTCTGATTTGCTTTTTGCCAAAGTTTTGCCACGTTTCTTATGATTTATGTTGGTATTGGATAATCGATTGTGTTAATAATTGTTGATAGGTCTGAATCCCTTGTTTGATTTCATCTAAGTAAATGAATTCATCAGCCGTATGAGATCTGCCTGAATGCCCTGGTCCGATTTTCACGGAAGGACATGTCAACAAGGATTGATCAGAGAGGGTGGGAGACCCAAAAGTACTTAACCCTAAAGCTTTGGCTGCTAGACAAATCACATGATTTTCATCGATACGACTTGGTTGTAAGCGAATGGATCTGGGAATTAAGTCAGAGCTTAGTTCTTGTTTTAATATGTCAAGGACTTCTTCTAAAGTATAGCATTCATTCACTCGGCAATCAATGCTGAATTCACAGGTATCTGGAATGACATTATGTTGTTTACCCGCGTTAATGATAGTGACAGTGGTTTTAACAGGTCCTAATACAGGGGATACTTTTTCAAATTGGAAGTTTTCAATTTTTTGGATATCCTTCATCGCAACGTAAATTGCATTAATTCCTTCGTTTCTAGCGGCATGGCCAGCTTTTCCATGAGCTACAGCATCGATGACCATAAGTCCTTTTTCTGCTGTGGCCATTTGGCAATCTGTAGGTTCTCCAACAATAGCCCAATCGATTTTTGGAAAATTAGGAGATTGAAGAAGGGCTTCGATCCCATTTTTTCCTGAAATCTCTTCTTCGGCTGTGGCTGCCAATACCAAATTGAAAGGCAAGTTTTCTTGTGCGTAGAATGAACAAAATGTTTGAATTAGACATACTAAACTAGCTCCCGCGTCATTGGAACCTAAGCCAATGAGTTTTCCATCTATTTCTGTAGCAGTCCAAGGGTCAAATGTCCAGGAAGCATTTGCCTTGACGGTATCGTGGTGAGAGTTTAATAAAACACTCGGTTTACTTGGGTCGAAATGAGCATTTTTTGCCCAAATATTATTTAGGAATTGTTCGGATTTGATGCCCTTGTTTTCGAAAAAATCATGGATAATTTTAGCCGTACCAGCTTCTTCTTTACTCAAGGAAGGACAGGCAATCAGTTGAGTAATTAATAATTTGGCCTCTAAAAAATCCGATTCTTTATACATCTATGCTGTTATTCTAGTGCCACCTTCCTGGATTAATACTTGACTTGCATGGCAGAGTTTAACAGTATTAACACCCTGAGAAATGGCTTTTATGGCATTTTCTAATTTTGGAATCATCCCAGCTGTGACAATTCCACCTTCCTTCAATGCTAAAAATGAAGATTGATTGATGTGTGGAATGACAGAATAGTCATCGTCTGGATTACTTAAAACCCCATTTTTTTCGAAGCAATACGTTAAGGTCACTTCGAAAAACTCGCTTAGTGCTATAGCAATAGCTTGCGCCATTGTATCAGCATTCGTATTCAATAAATGGCCCTCTTTATCTGCAGTAATGGGAGCAAATATGGGGTAATATCCCTGATTGATGAATCCATTTAATGCTTTGCCATTGACTTGTTCAATATCTCCCACCCAGCCATAATCTATTGGAGAAGGATTTCTTTTTTTACTAATTACCAATCCTGCATCTGGTCCTGTAAATCCAATGGCATTTTTCTGTTTGGATTGCAGTTGGGCTACCATAGTTTTATTAATCCATCCTGCATATACCATCGTTACAATCCGTAAACTTGCTGTATCAGTGACACGTCGCCCTTCAATCATTTGACTGGTAATACCTAATTCTTTAGCCATTTCAGTGGCAATTTTACCACCTCCGTGTACTAAGACAAAGGGCTCTTTTATGCTGGCAATATCCTGTAAAAATGCTTCTAACAAGGGTGGATTGTCGATGACATTCCCACCAATTTTAATGACCTGAAGCTTAGGTAGATTGACACTCATAAGGTTAAAATAAGTAAGGACTTTCTTTTTTGGCAAGGGATAAAAGCATCTCTTTTAGCACTGTTTGAGCGGCCCAAACACGATTGCCGGCCTGTTGGATTACAACGGAATGATCTGAATCTAATACGGCATCTTCCACCACTACATTTCTGCGAACAGGTAAACAATGCATGAATTTGGCATCATTAGTTAATTTCATTTTATCCATAGTGACCATCCAGGCAGGGTCTGAGTTAAGGATTTTACCATAATCTTCGTAGGAAGACCAGTTTTTGGCATAGATAAAATCGGCACCTTCAAAGGCTTCTTTAGGATCATAACAAATGTTGGCATTTCCACTAAACTCTGGAGCTAATTCATAACCTTTGGGATGAGCAATGGTAAAGTCAACATCAGCGTGATTCATCCATTCTGCAAAGGAATTAGGTACACATTGAGGTAGGGCTTTGACGTGAGGAGCCCAAGTTAGGACAACTTTCGGGCGGGCCGTTTTTTTATATTCTTGTATGGTAATTAAATCTGTTAAAGACTGTAAAGGATGTCTTGTTGCCGATTCTAAACTTAAAATAGGTCTTCCTGTATATTTGATGAATTGATTGAGAACCAATTCAGAGTAATCTTCTTCCCGATTGACTAAACTTGGAAAACTTCTGAGGCCTACAATATCGCAATATTGACCAATCACGGCAGCAGCTTCAGACACGTGCTCTGCTTTGTCGCCATTCATAATAACACCTTCATTCATCTCTAATTGCCAGGAATCAGCACCAACGTTCATCACCATAACGTTCATTCCCAAGTTTTGGGCTGCTTTTTGGGTTGATAATCGGGTACGTAAGCTGGAATTAAAGAACAATAATCCGATGGTTTTATTTTTACCAATGAAACAATCGGAGTAGGGAGCTCTTTTCATTAAAAGGGCTTCATTGACCAATTGAGGAATGTTGTAAGCGTCATGGATGGAAGTGAAATGATGCATATGATTGGGTCCTTAGGGACTTTAGGCATTTATAATTCAGTAAAATTACCGAAAATTGCTTGAAAGGAAATAAAATAGGAGAATTAAGTTCTGGAGGATTGAATTGGGCGTTTCCAGGTAAATACTTCCATGCCTTTAGGTTGTTGAAGTGTTTTTTGTCCAGTTTGAAGAAACCCATTTTTTAATAAGACCGATTGAGATGATAAGTTATCAATGGGAGTTTCAGCGATGAGGTATTGGAGATCCTTATCTTGGCTAGCCCATTCAATTAAGTATTGTAATGCTTCACTGGCATAGCCCAGTCCCCTAAATTTTTTATCTAAGCAATAACCGACTTCTGTAAAACCTTGATCGTTAGGTAAACCAGCTAGACCTATTCCCCCTATAGAACAGGACTTTTCTAAAAGAACTATTTCCCAATTTGTGTACCAAATAAAATCGAAGGGAAATTTTTTTGTCATGGGAAGCCAATAGTCTTGTAAGGCCATTTGAGTTTCCTCTTGAAAAAATGCTTCTATTTCCCAGGTATTATGTTGTAAACCTATTTGAATTTCTAGGGCATCACGTCCTTGTTCTGCCCAAGTCGTCAATAATGAATGGTCCAGCGGAATTAATTGTAAACGTGGTGTTTTGATAGCAATCATGTTTTATCGACGTTTTGCATCTTTGAAATTGACCTACAAATTATGACTATTGGTCGCAAAAAAGAAATTACTCAAAGGAATTACCTCAGATTTGCATTCGATTTTAATAGTTTAAAATCAATTAGCCAATACAAAAAAAACTATGAAAAAATTATTCGCTCTTATCGCCTTAGTAGTGTGTGCTATGCAGGTCAATGCTCAAGTTCCTGGTGGAGCTGGTGCGCCTGCACGAAGAGAAGCGGCGGCTCCAGTAGCAGCTGCCCCTAAAGGTTCAGCCAAAATTGTGGGTTATGCCTTAGATTCAACGGACAACAAACCTGTTGAATTTGCATCTGTTGCTTTAATTAACAAAGCGACGAATCGTCCAGTGGATGGAACAGTGGCTGATCAAGTAGGTAAATTTACGATGACTAAAGTGGCTGTAGGTAGCTATAAAATTGTTATTTCTTTCTTGGGTTATGAAAGCAAAACTATTTTTATAGATGTCACTGCCAAAAAAGATGACCATGATTTAGGGGTTATCAAAATGCAGTCTTCTACTAAAATGTTACAAGAAGTAACTGTAGAGGGTCAAAGAGCCATGATTGAAGAAAGAGTGGATCGTACAGTATATAATGCTGAGCGTGATCAAACTAATCGTGGTGGTGATGCAACTGATGTATTAAAAAAGGTGCCGATGTTATCTGTTGATTTAGATGGTAATCCTTCGCTCCGTGGTTCTACTAATATTAAAGTGTTGATTAACAACAAGCCATCTTCTATTATGGCATCCAATGTGGCTGATGCTTTGAAGCAAATTCCAGCAGACATGATTAAAACGGTTGAGGTTATTACATCTCCGTCTGCGAAATATGATGCAGAAGGTTCAGCTGGTATCATTAACATTGTTACTAAAAAGAACACCTTACAGGGTTTGACTTTAGGCTTTGATTCAAGTGTAGGAGTTAGAGGTTCAAATATGTCTTTGAATGGTAATTTCCGTAATAAGACCTGGGGAATGTCATTAGGAGGATTTGGTCGTTCTCAATACAACGTCACTGGAAAGTTTGAAAACACACAAACTACAAAAAATCAAGGTGTAGAAACTGTTAACGTTCAGACAGCGGAAAGCAGAACCAATAACTTATTTGGAAATTATCAAATTGGTTTTGATTGGGATATTAATAAACATAATTCCATAACTGCATCATCTAGATTTGGAGTAAGAAATGGTAATAGTTACCAAGATAACTTATCCCAAATTCGTAATGGCTTAGTTACAAGCTTAAGAAATACGAATTCTTCTGATTTGTCAGGCAACGTAGATTTGAATATTGATTATTCTCACACCTACGATACGCCACAAAAAGAGTTCAGTATTTTGTCGATGTATAGCCGCAGTAATCGTACTAGTGATTTCTATAATGATATCATGAATCCGAACGCAACGATGAGTCAAATCATGAGTTCTATTAAAAACGAGAACTTGGCATATAATGAAGAGGCAACATTTCAATTGGATTATCAAACTCCAATCTTGAAAAATCAAATGATCGAATTTGGAGGAAAAGGTATTTTGAGAAATGCTTCTTCTGATTACAAATCATTTATTAATCCAACAGGAAATAATCCTACTGGATATAATCAGGTGAACTTAGCGACATTACCGACCAACGTTTTTGATTATAATCAAAACATTTGGGGTACTTATGCATCTTATACCTTAACCACTAAAAATAAATGGAGTGTAAAAGCAGGAGCTCGTTATGAGCATACTGATATTACAGCTAGTTTCTTGAAAAAGGAAGGACAGAACTTGACGATTCCTCCCTATGGAGTAATTGTTCCAAGTTTCAATATGTCTAAAACATTTAAATCAGGAACTTGGAGATTTAGTTACAATAAACGTATTCAACGTCCATCGGTTCAATTCTTGAATCCAAACGTGAATGCGACTAACCCATTGAACATCTCAACAGGTAATCCTAATTTGGCACCAGAGTATACCAATAACTTTGAAATTGGTTACAGTAAGTACATTAAGTCATTCTACATTTCATCAGCAGTATTTATTAGAAACACAACAGGAGCTATTAACCAAATTCGTGAAGTTATTGGTGATACCGTTAAGACTCGTTCGGTGAATATCGGAAATGAGGATGCTTATGGGTTGAACTTGAATATCAACGCGAATTTGACTAATCGCTTGATGATTGGTGGTGGAGCAGATTTCTCTTATTTGAAATTGGCTAATAATGTACCAGATCCTTTATTGAATGCTAAGAATGAAGGTATGGTATCTAACTTCCGTATTTTCGGTAACTATAATTTAGGCGGAGGATGGGGAGCTCAATTGTTCTCATTCTATCGTGCTAATGAGATTCAATTGCAAGGTAAGCGTGGAGGATTTGGAATCTATAGTTTGAGTTTCAAAAAGGATTTCAAAAACAAAAAGGGAAGTATTGGCTTTGGAGCAGAGAACTTCTTCACTTCAGCTATGATTATTCGTAGTGAGACGGTAACGCCTGTTATTACACAAGTGGGTTACAATACCATGCGTAATATGAACTTTAAGGTGAATTTCTCTTACCGTATTGGTAAAATGAGTTTTGCAGGAACTAAGAGAAAGAAATCTGTAAATAATGACGATCAGAAAGATGGAGGAGGAGATGCTACACCACAACCAGTTCAAGCTCAGCCAATGGGAATGCCAGGTGGCGGTGGAGGAAGAATGGGCGGCGGCGGAGGCGGCGGTGGAATGGGTGGCGGTGGCCCGAGATAGATTTTGTTTTAAAGTAGTTTAGTGCTTAAAGCTGGAAACCGATGGTTTCCAGCTTTTTTTGTGCTCGCGAAATTAAGTTAATTTATCGGAACAGGCTATTTATTTCTTTCGATGGTATATCCCAGCAGATCATGCAAAGAGTTCCGGTAAGTGGATTCTGGGAATTTATTTAGGATTTCTCGGGCCTCCTGAGCAAACTCATGCATACGTTGTGTAGCATATTCTAAACCGCCAGTATTTTTGACAAATTCAATGACTTCACGAACGCTTTGAGGGTTTTCTGAGTCATTTTTGATTAAATGAATGATTCTTTTTTTGGTACTCAAATTGGTATGTTGTAAAGAATAAATCAATGGCAAAGTCATTTTCTTCTCTTTGATATCGATTCCTAATGGCTTACCAATTTCAGCATCACCATAATCAAAAAGGTCATCTTTTATTTGGAAAGCTACCCCAACACGGTCACCAAAATCTCTAGCTATCTGGATATATTCCTCGCTGGCACCTACTGATTGTACACCTACGGCACAACAAGCCGAAATGAGCGTAGCCGTTTTTTTGCGAATAATATCAAAATAGATGTCTTCCGTAATGTCGAGTTTTCGAGCTTTTTCAATTTGAAGTAATTCTCCTTCCGACATCTCTCTTACAGCGGTAGAAACGGATTTCAATAAATCGAAATCATCATTCTCAATGGAAAGTAATAAACCTTTGGACAATAAATAATCGCCTACTAAAACGGCTATTTTATTTTTCCAAATGGCATTGATGGAGAAAAAGCCTCGACGGTAATTGGAGTCGTCGACTACATCATCATGTACGAGAGTAGCCGTATGTAATAATTCAATTAGAGCAGCCCCACGATGCGTTTTTTCATTAATTTCACCCATTACCCCCGCAGAAAGGAACACGAACATCGGTCGCATTTGCTTTCCTTTGCGTTGAATGATGTAATTCATGATGGTATCCAAAAGCATAACTTTGGACCGCATGAATTGGCGAAACTTGCCTTCGAAAGCTTTCATCGGTTCCGCTATGGGTACTTGAATGGATGAAAGCGAATAGGACATATTATAAAGAGAAGAAGCTTTAGGCTTATTAATTGTGTAAATTTAAAACAATTTGGGACAAATAGTCCTTTCAATATTCAAATTTATGAGTAAGATCTTGGCATTATCTGGAGGCTCCGTTAAGGGGGCATTTCAAGCAGGAGTAATTCGAGCATTATTTGAAAGAGGTTATGAACCCGATTTGATTTATGGGATTTCAGCAGGAAGCTTAAATGCGGCTTATTTGGTTAACCAGTTGGGCCGTCAAAAGTTAAATGGGGAGCCATTAAATTTTCCACAGGCAGGGCAAGATTTATGGGATTTTTGGGAGACTAGAATTACTCACCCTGAGTGTTTATCAAAACCATTTAGCTTATGGGAGTTAGGCTGGACGGCATTAACGAAGCAATTCAGAGGTTTAGTCAGCACCAAACCATTGAAGGAACTGGTTGAGGGAGTTTTGGATATAAGAAATTTGAAAGCGAGCCCTGTTGAGATGAGAATTGGGGCAGTCAACATCATTGATGGAGGAATTCATTATGTAGATCCTAGTTACGATCATTTTTTTGATTATTTGTTGGCCTCTTCTGCTGTGCCCATTTTGATGCCAGTTGTCCAAATTAATCAAGAAAAGAGACGGAGTTTTCTGGATGGAGGTTTACGCGATGTGGCACCATTACAAAAAGCAATTAAAGATGGAGGGAAACATATCGTTTGTATCAGTTGCCATACTCAAACCATCGAAGGTGGAATTTTTGAAACAGGGGACCTGTTGGCCTTAGTAGATCGGGTCATGGATATAGCGGTTAACGAGATTTTAAATGCGGATTTAAAAGAAGCGCTATTGGTACAAAATCAGCGAAGTGATCTATCGATTCAATCGATTCGACCGATTCAACCAATTTCCATAGATATTAGAAATTTCACTAAGTTGGATATTCGACGTATGCTTGAAATAGGATATGCGATGGGGAAGTCAGAGGAGTATTTTTAAAATGATTATTGGATCATTTTTTGGCATAAAAAAAGCTGATCATTTAGATCAGCTTTTTCATTAGGATATAGTTGGAAATTATACCGACATGATATCTTTCTCTTTATCCAAAAAGATTTGATCAATTTTTGCTACAAAAGCATCCGTTAATTTCTGAATACGATCTTCTGAAGCTTTGATGTCATCTTCGGCAACGCCTTCTCCTTTTAATTTTTTAATGCTATTATTAGCATCTTGGCGGGCGTTACGGATATTGATTTTGGCAGTTTCTATTTCTTGTTTCACTCTTTTTACTAAATCTCTTCTACGCTCTTCAGTCAAAGGAGGAATGGATAAACGGATTAATTCTCCATCGTTCATAGGGTTCAAACCTAAGTTTGAATTACGAATCGACTTTTCAATTTCTCCAAATATGCCTTTTTCAAATGGTTTGATCGCAATGGTTCTAGCATCTGGAGTTGTAATGGATGCTGCACCTGTGATAGGGGTAGGGACACCATAATACTCGATCATTAAACCATCTAACATACTAGTACTAGCTTTACCGGCTCTGATTTTTGAAAGTTCAATGTTTAAGTGCTTGATAGCACCTTCCATAGTTTCTTGTCCAGCTTCAATATAAAATTCTAACTCCTCCATTTAAATTTGATTGCTTATTAACTGATTAAGGTTCCTACATCTTTTCCAGAAACGAGGTCGCACAAGTTTCCGTCTTTGTTCATGTTAAATACGATGATCGGTAAATTATTTTCTTGGCATAAAGTAAATGCCGTGGTATCCATGATTTTTAACCCTTTACCAATGGCCTCAGAAAAGCTCAAATGGGTATATCTTGTGGCGGTAGGATCTTTTTCTGGATCAGCCGTATAGACACCATCCACACGTGTTCCTTTCAAAACTACATCGGCTTCAATTTCAATTGCTCGAAGGGAGGCAGTAGAATCTGTTGTAAAGTAAGGGTTCCCTGTACCTGCACCAAAAATAACGATTCTGCCTTTTTCTAAGTGGCGCATTGCCCTTCTTCTAATAAAAGGTTCACAAACAGCTTCCACTTTAATGGCTGTCATCATGCGGGTATATAATCCATGCTTTTCTAAAGAAGCTTGAACAGCCATACCGTTGATAACCGTAGCTAACATGCCCATATAATCTCCTTGAACGCGATCGATTCCTGCTTTGGCAGCACTTGCGCCACGAAAAATATTTCCACCTCCAATTACAATGGCTACTTCAACTCCCAAATCATGGACTTTTTTAATTTCTGCCGCGTATTGATCTAGAATGCTTGGATCAATAACTTCCGTAGGCGTGGAAAGGGCTTCACCAGAAAGTTTTAATAAAATTCGCTTGTATTTGGGTTCTGACATTGGTATGTGATGGGTCGATTATGTGCGCTGCAAATTTAGAAAAAATATTCATCTATCTGCTAGAAATTTGGCTGTTTTGCTCCTTCGCTTCTGCTAATTTCCACCAAGGTAAATAGGGTTTATCGTGATGCTCATAATGATAGCCGAAATTATAACAGGAAAGAAATGCCCACAAGTGATTTTTTGCTTGGCTTCTCGACTGGTGCTTATTATCTGGTTCATGTGTTCCTCGGTGAGGAAGGTAAGTGCCAAAATAAAATAATTGAAGGGTGGCAAGTATGGCTGGCAGTTCCCAAATTAGAATGATATTTTCCATGGGAAACCAAATTTTTAATAGATTGTAAGTGATGGCCATGGCCAGAATTTGTGTCCAATGAATATATTGAAACATGAACTTAAACCACCAGATAAAAAAGTTGCCTTGATGAACATCAGGGTCATCTACTGTATTCACATAAGCATGATGATGGTGATGTTTTTTTCGTAGAATGGTATAATTATTGAAGGCAAAAAGAATTGCGCAGAGCCTACCAATTGCATGGTTTAATCGAGGATATTCTATGGAGACTACCCCATGAATGGCATCATGCGAGCTAATGAATAGACCTGTATATAGATGGGTTTGAACCAAAATCGCTAAATAGAACCAAGGACTTTGCCAATGGATGGGTTCTTGAATCCAGAAACTTAGATGTAGACCCCAAAGTAGTATAATCATACCTGCACTAAATAAACCGGTATATTTTTTCATAAGGAACCAAGGTGTTAATGTCTATGTAAAATTGGTATTTTTATCGAGATCAATGTGTATTTTGGTCAATAATATCCATGAAAAGAATGAAAACTAGCTACTTAACATTAATTCTGGCCATTTGTTTGGCATGGAATTCACCTCATGTTTTAGCACAAAGTACATATTGTAATCCGATGAATCTGGATTATGGTTTCACACCAATCCCCAATTTTTCGGAGGCAGGTAGACATAGGGCAACGGCGGATCCCGTTATCAGTTTTTTTAAGAATAAGTATTATTTGTTTTCGACAAATCAGTGGGGCTATTGGTGGAGTAAGGATATGTTGACATGGAATTTTGTCTCTCGGCGTTTTCTGCAACCTTACCATAAAGTATATGATGAGCTTTGTGCACCAGCGACCTTTGTAATAGGGGATAGTTTGTATGTCATTGGTTCAACCTATGCCAAAGATTTTACCCTTTGGTCGAGTTCTTCGCCCGAGACAGATACTTGGAGAGAGTCTGTACATGCTTTTACTGCAGGAGCATGGGATCCAGCCTTCTTTTTGGATGATGATGGTCGACTGTATTTATACCATGGCTCCAGTAATTTTTATCCTATGTATGGTCAAGAGATCGATCGAAAGACTTTACAACCTATGGGTGAGAGAAAGGATTTGATCCGACTGAATGATGAACTACATGGATGGGAAAGATTTGGAGAATATCAGGATAACACTTTTTTGAAACCCTTTATGGAAGGAGCATGGATGAACAAATATAAAGGAAAATATTACTTACAATATGGGGCACCTGGGACTGAGTTTTCGGCCTATGGGGATGGCGTTTATACGGCTGATAAACCTATGGGGCCATTTACTTATCAAGCGCATAATCCTTTTTCATTTAAGCCAGGTGGTTTTACTCGTGGAGCTGGGCATGGGGCAACTTTTGAGGGGCAATATGGGAATTGGTGGCATGTGTCAACCATTACTATTGCGGTTAAAAATAGCTTTGAGCGCCGATTGGGGCTTTGGCCAAGTGCCTTTGATAAGGATGGAATATTGTATGCGGAGACTGCATATGGAGATTACCCGCATCGAATGCCTACATCTAAATTTGATAAACCTTCCGATTTATTTACAGGATGGATGTTGCTCAATTATAACAAACCTGTGAAAGTATCTTCGAGTTTAGCTGGATATGGGGCAAATTATGCCGTGGATGAGCAAATGAAAACTTATTGGTCTGCAAAATCTTCTAAAAAAGGAGAATATATTCAATCAGATTTAGGAGAAGTATCAACGGTGAAAGCCATCCAAATTAATTATGCCGATCAGGATGTAGACACTAGTTTTTTGGGAAAAATATCAGGGATATATCATCAGTATCAGGTATTTGGAAGTAAAGATGGGAAGACTTGGCAATTGATCATTGATAAATCCAAGAATAAAAAAGACGTTCCACATGACTATGTAGAATTGGCAAAGTCTGTGGAAGTGCGATATATTAAATTAGTCAATGAACATATGGCCGCAGGGAAATTTGCGATCAGTGGTTTGCGGGTATTTGGCAAGGGGCATGGGGAGTTGGCAAAAGAAGTGAAAGATTTTTTGGTTCTGCGTGGAGAGCATGATAAAAGATCAGCTTGGTTGAAATGGCGACATGACCCACAGGCTACGGGTTATGTTGTTTATTCGGGAATTGCCCCAGATAAAATGTACACTTCGGTACAAGTTTTTGGTGCAAATGAGTATTATTTCAAATCCATGGATAAAGACAAAACGTATTATTTTCAAATTGAAGCATTCAATGAAAATGGTATTGGTAAGCGGGGTACGATCATTAAATCAGAGTAAAATATGCTGACCTACTTGGCAGGAAAGGCATTTTTTTGCTTGACAATAGTGTTTGTACCAATGCAAGCAAGCTTGAGAATCATGCGCATTATGGATTTTTAGACCTAATTCAGAGTAAATTCTGGATATAACATTGTTTTCTGCATCCATTTCAAATAACCAACGGTAAGCTTTTTCGGTATATTTCAGTTCTTTTTTGATGTGGGCATAGGCTAAAAGAATTGGAATCAATGTATTGATACAGAGGGAATAAAAAGTTGATTTTCCCATTTGGCCCAATGGTTTATTGCTTGTTTTTCCAAAATGATAATGCTTTTGCCAATAGGAAGAGGGGCTGATTTCAAAGAGGTTTTGTATGACATTGAGGTCTTGAATTTCAAGTAAAATAGAAAGTAATGAACAATTATTGCGAACAACTTCAGCAAACTGAGCCATTCGGATGGTAGGAAAGTTAGCTGGCCTTAATCGTAGAAATTTCCAATCTGAAATATGTAAATAGGCATTTTCCCATTGGTATTTTTTCTTGAGGTGGATGAATTCTCTTCTTAGTCCCCATTGGTATTCATCTTTGATAGGTTCTTCCAACATGCCGGCTAATCCCATCATGGCAGCTTCAATTCCTAATGGTCGATCTCTATTTCTTAAGATAAGTTTGAGAGGTATGGCTTGGGTAAGGCGAAGCATAGGTTCTGCATTTAGGCCAAATCCAAAACTTTTCCCTAGTGATTGGTAGAATGTCTCTTCCCAGTCCTGTTGGTTTTTGTTCCAAAGTTCCAGAATAGATTCCAATTTGATTTGCATCCTTTGTTCGGCACAAAGGCTCAACATTTGTGTTTTTAGGACATGTGGTGTATCTGAAAATAATGATTGGCAGGGGATAGAATTGGTGGATTGTGGGAGTGATTCTACAATTTTAGTTTCTGGAACAAGGTGGCATAATTCCAAGGTTGGAATTTCTCTTCCATCTTGGTAATAAATGGGCAAATCGGCCTTCCAAACCACGTGTAAAATAACGTTTTCAAAGGAGGCATCATGATGGTGAGCGTGAAGTAACCAGTCGGAAGCAAGAACGTGTAATTCTACGCATCCAATCCAAGCAAAATCATTGAGAAGGATATGTGCTTCTTGAAAATCAGCCCCGGCATGTTTATTTAAAAAACCAGGATGGATGATTTGAAGATATTCACCTTGCAGGCTACGCAAGTTTTTATGGTTGAAAAGCTGCTTACTCCAAATTTGACTTAGGATTTGCTCGTTCATAGGTAGAAGATTTAAACCGATTAATAGGTCTTAGCAATCTACCATTCAAAAGTAAAAGTTATTTGATATTCTATGTTTGAGCTTCCTGTATTAGAAAATTATCAAGATTTTGAATTGTTTACTTGGTATACACCCCAAAGTAAAATGAACATAAATACAATCTGTGACCAATAAATGGTTTCTCCGTCAAAAAGTCCCCAAGCTACTGCTACAATGGGAATGAGGTAAGTAACCGAACTTGCTACGATGGCACTAGTCCATTTGATTAATTGATTAAATAAGACCATAGCAATGGCCGAGCCAAATAGTCCCAATGCAATGGCGGCAAGTAGTGGCCACATTTTTGCATGGTCAGACCATGGGCGGTTGAAGAATCCAGAATAGGCCAAAAGACCAAAGGCTAAAGGCCCAATCATCATAAAGACCCCAGCTGTGGATGTAAGAGGGTGTAAATCAGCGAA
This sequence comes from Aquirufa nivalisilvae, assembly GCF_003143535.1. GTDB lineage: Bacteria > Bacteroidota > Bacteroidia > Cytophagales > Spirosomataceae > Aquirufa > Aquirufa nivalisilvae. The sequence continues at coordinate 2,345,242 of NZ_CP029346.1, read as the reverse complement.
TTTTGATTTTACAGTGTGTAAGTTTATGCCGTATAAGAAAGTAGCTAGAATAACCCAGAGGGCATGATAGTTGAATTGAAAGGAAAAACTTTTCCCAGCCACCAACAGGCCTATGCAACCAATTAAGCCCAAGATAATACCTCCCGTTTGTTTTAAAACGAACTTTTGTTGAAATAAAACAACACCAATAATCAAAGTAAATAATGGAGTAAAGGCATTCAGCATGCCAGAAAGAGCACTTGGAAGGTGTTCACCTGCAATGGAAAATAGAATAGCTGGAAATAAATTTCCGGTTAAACCGGCAAGTAAGAAGGAAGGCCAATGTTGTTTTTGAATGAACTTTCTTCTTTTAAAAAAGAAAGGACAGAAAAATAGCGCTGCGGAGGCAATGCGTAAAGCTCCTACTTCCATAGCGGAATAGGTGGAGAGGCTTTTTTTTACTAAAATGAAGGAGCTACCCCATATTAGAGAAATAGCAGCAATGGCTAAAATGATCCAAAGCGCAGGTACTTTTTGTGTTGATGTCATGTTTTTATGCAGGCGTAATAGCTTGGTAATGTTCAGCAATTTCCTGTAATATTTGATTGATTTCCTCGTAAGATAGTGAGGTAACTAATCGGCTTCTAAATGGTTTGAAATGGTCCATGCCACGGAAATAATTGGCATAATGTCGTCGCATTTCTACGATTCCTCCATGGTTTCCTTTCCATTTGATAGAAAAATCTAAGTGACTTTGACAGACGCGGATACGTTCTTCTAACGTAGGTGGAGCCAAATGTTCTCCGGTTTGAATGAAATGTTTAATTTCATTGAAAATCCATGGGTAACCGATGGTGGCTCGACCAATCATTACTCCATCGACACCATACCTATTTTTGTATTCTAGTGCTTTTTCAGGAGTATCGATGTCTCCATTTCCGAATATAGGAATTTTAATTCGGGGATTATTTTTGACTTTGGCAATCAATTCCCAGTTAGCTTCCCCTTTATACATTTGAACTCGGGTACGTCCATGTATGCTTAAAGCTTGAATACCAATATCTTGTAGTCTTTCAGCTACATCTTCAATGTTTTTGGTTGATTCATCCCAGCCTAATCTGGTTTTTACTGTGACGGGTAAATGCGTCGCATTGACTACCGCTTTGGTCATAGCGACCATTTTAGGAATATCTTGTAAAAGGGCCGCACCGGCACCTTTGCAGGCAACTTGTTTTACGGGGCAACCATAATTGATGTCAATTAGATCAGGACCAGCTTGGGTAGCTATTTCTGTGCAAGAAGCCATGGTTTCAATGGAAGAACCAAAAAGCTGAATACCTATGGGGCGCTCGTATTCAAAAATATCCAATTTTTGCACGCTTTTAGCGGCATCTCGAATTAGACCTTCGGAAGATATAAATTCAGTATACATCAAGTCTGCTCCATTTTCTTTGCATACTGCTCGAAAGGGTGGGTCAGATACGTCTTCCATTGGAGCTAAAAGCAGCGGGAAAGAGCCTAATTCGATGTTGCCTATTTTTACCATTCTCATTAAAAATTCAGTAAATTTACGACCATTATGGAAGAAAACTATATTTCTGGACCCGCGCGTTGGTTTGGTCTTTTTTCAAAGCTACTTAGTCTATTTGGATTTTTTCTGCTTGGAAGCTTTTTAGGTCAGTTTTTGGGCCTTGTGGCAGTGGTTTTAATTATGGAATTTCCTTCAACAAATGTGGCGGAATTTCAAAAATTAATCTTGGATTTCATGGCTAACCCGGAGAAATACCATGGTGCATTTAAAGGAATGATGGCCTTGCAGTGGTTTGTCTCCTTATTTACATTTGTAGGAGGCTCTTGGGCTTATTTAAGATTTATTGAAAAACGATCTTTATATGAGTTAAGTCCTATAGATGCGCCATCTTGGCGGATTTTTTCTTGGGCAATTATTTCATTACTGGTGTCCATACCCATGATGGAGTATATTATTCAATGGAATCAATCCATTGTACTTCCGGCAGGATATGAAGAAGTAGAGGCGTGGATGCGTTCTTCGGAAGACAATATGGCTCGTTTGACTAAATTATTATTGCATTTTGAAACACCTTTGGATTTCATGACGGCAATTGCGGTGATTGCAGGAATGGCGGCTATTGGTGAGGAATTGTTTTTCCGTGGAGTATTACAAAATCTATTTGAGCGTTACTTAGGAAACGTTCATGTCGCTGTTTGGTTATCTGCTGCAATATTTAGTTTTATTCATTTTCAATTTTATGGTTTCCTTCCAAGGATGTTATTAGGAGCTTTTTTTGGCTATTTATATATCTGGTTTAGGAATATTTGGTTGCCAATTTTAGCTCATTTTTTTAATAATGCATGGACATTAGCGTTGTCTTATTTGCATCAAGAAAAGCTGATTGATTTAGATCCTGAGCAAGTAGGCGATATGATACCATGGTGGTCTGCTGCTGTTTCATTGCTGTTCCTTATTTATTATATTCGTTTAATGTATCAACAAAGAGAAGAATTATGATCAAGGACTGGGTATTATTAGGAACATCCGAAAATGGGATTGATTTAGAAATGCAAAAGTCAATGCTTTCTGAAAGCTATGAAATTCCTGCTATTGTAGTAAATAAGAAAATTAGCCCTTATAATTTGGGCGTATTTGAATTGTATGTACACCAAAATCATATCGATCAAGCTAAGTTAGCGATTGTCGAAACTAAGAATTAAAATTAACCTATGGGCTTGTCCAATTTGAGCAATTTATGGCAAAGGATTATTGCGGCGGTGATTGCAGTTCCATTTTTGTTATTCTGTATCAATTTTAACGATTATACATTTTTGGGATTATTCCTGTTGATAGGCGTATTAGCACAATTGGAGTTTTATAAATTAGTGGGGAGTTTGGAGGGGAATTTACCTTTGACTTTTTATGGGACATTTTGTGGTGTTATTCTGCATTTGTTGACTTTCTTCATCGAAAAAGGTATGATAGGATATCATAACTACTATATTTTGTCACCCTTATTAACGATCATCTTTTTTATAAAATTATATAAATCAGAAGATGGCAAGCCGTTTCAAAATATTGCATTTACCTTTTTAGGAATTATTTATGTGGCACTTCCTTTTGCTTTGTTGACCGTATTGGCCTTTATGCGCTCTGGAACATATGATGCGAACATTATCATGGGATGTTTGTTTTTATTATGGGCAAGTGACTCAGGTGCATATTTTGCAGGAACATATTTTGGCAAAACAAAATTATTTGAAAGAGTTTCACCTAAGAAATCCTGGGAAGGATTGATGGGAGGTTTATTGAGTGCTATGCTAGCTGCATATGTTATTTCTAGGTACTTTACGAATTACGAAGTTTGGGAATGGTTCGCCATTGGAGGGATTATTGTAGTAGCTGGTACTTATGGAGATTTGGTAGAATCTTTGTTTAAAAGGAGTATCAATATCAAGGATTCGGCTAATACTATTCCAGGGCATGGAGGATTTTTGGACCGTTTTGATGGCTTATTATTATCCATCCCATTTATTATTACTTTTTTGAAATTATTTTAAGCTTCATTCGTTTAACGATTGATCAATTAAATCATAAAAAATTCTTTGCAGCTCAATGAAAATTTGCAAACTAGTTATATTGGGACTTTTCTTTTTAGTTGCGGGCTTCAGTCAAGATTTATTGGCTCAAGGGCAAGATAAGACGGTGTTATTTCTTGGTAGAGTCGTTACAGCCACTAAAGCAGAGGATTTACCTTTAGCATACGTTTATAATCCAAAAGCAGGTAGAGGAGCTTTGAGCGATAATTTTGGTATGGTGGAAATGTATGTATTTCCTGGAGATAGTTTGGTATTTACATACGTTGGTTATCAGAAGAAATATTACATTATTCCCAAAAATACCGATCAAGTTCATCGGGCTATAATTTCTTTATCTGAGGAATCTAAAATCTTGTCGGAAGTAAAGGTATTTCCGCATAGTACGGAGGAAGAGTTTAAACAGGCCTTCTTAAACATGCATTTGCGGGATGATAAGCAAAGGAATATATTGGCAAATAATCTAGAGCAGTCTAAGCTCAATGTTTTTGCTTTGCAGGCCGGAATGGGTGCTTCTTCTAACTTTAGAAATTTTTCAGATCAAATGGTTGCGGCACAGGCAAATAAAACATTTTTTGCCAGTCCTATTTTATCATTAACCAATCCTTTTGCTTGGATTAATTTTATTCAATCCATTAAGAACGGAGATTTGAAGAAAAAGGAATGGAAGAAAGCATATGAGTTTTTGCCTAAAGAAAATATCTCCAGACAACAGTTTTTAAGGGAGACGAATTCCAAATAGAAGGGATTACCATCTTAGTTGAAAGCCTATGTATATGATTCGTTTCTGGAAATACTCTTGAAATGCCTGTTGATAATCCCAGCTGTAATTTATTGATTTAGCATTGTCGCGATTTAGGACATTTCCTATGGATAAATAAGTTATCCAAGAGACTCTTTCTGATTGATGAATTATTTTGCTTATCATGGCATCAATTCTAAGGTAGGGAGATAAAGATTGATTAGCTCTAGGTTCAAATTGGGGAATGTAAATCTGCCATTCAGTAGAATAAGTAGAAGAAATTAGAGGCCTAAAATAATTGCCTGATCGAAGAATACCACTTATGCTGAGGTCAAAATATTTCCATTTCCATTGTGATTGAGTGCGTAAAAAATAAGGAATTTGGTAGGGAGAATTTTGAATTAAATTTCCGTCATTCAATTGGCTCCAATGACTACCTATTCCAATCTCATGTTTTGACTTAGGTTGTAAAAGGCTATAGTTTATTTCTGCTCCCCATGCTTGCCCTGTATTTATTGTAGATTTTTCTGTCTTATAATAGGCGCTAAAACCCCATTTAGCAAGTTCTTGCTCATGAATGATATCCCAAGAAAGCTGTTGGGAATTTACCCATATATAGTCTTTTTCAAGGGTAAATAGACTGGCAATTTGTTTACTCCAGGCAACATGGGTATAAGTATTGGAATCACGGATATACCACCTAGTATGAATTTGATGAGTTATTTGAAAGTGGTTCAATTGGGGAGAATCTATCAGTTTGAGTCCTAGTCCAAATCGAAACTGCTTGGCAAGTTCATAATTGCTCGATAGAAACAATTCATGCTGAGAGATTGAGGGATTATTGGAAAACAGAATACTTGGGGATTGTGGGCGGTAATCAAAATTAAAGAAGGGTTTTTGGATTTGATAGTTTATTTTAGCTTGAAGCCATTGGTAACCCAATTTTATAGTCCATTTTTCCATTGGGAACAATTGAAGGTCAATTCCGCAAAATAAATGAAGTGATTTGGGCTGATAGGCATAATTCCCTGTACTGTCACGTTGAGCTGATTCATGTAAGCCAAATTTAAAAGTCCATTGAGCATGTTCTAGGAGTTTTGACAGATTGATGGTTTGAATGTGTCTGTTTTTTTGATAATCAAAGATTCCTTCGAAGGATGGATGTTTAAATTGACTAGCATATTTTTCATTCATAAAAAGGCTAAATAATTTCAAACGCCATAAATTTTTAGTTTGAAAATATGCATTCATACCCCAGTCGCTTTCGCTAAAGTGAGGTAAATTACTCAATGAACTAGGATTGAAGAATTTTAGTAAAGGACTAAATTGATGGTGTCCAAAGAAGCTGATCCCATTTTTTTCTTTGGACCATGGAGTCCAATAAATCCCTGTTTGGCCAAGACTGACATCTAGTTCTAAGCTAGGTTTATTAAATGATTCATTTGTTTGAATTTGAACAACCCCTGTGCTGGCATTCATTAGTTCAATAGGAGGGTTGCTTGGGAAAATCAGTAAATCTTTGATGGTATTTATTGGGATAAGGCTAAAAGTACCAATACTAGACATTTGAGTGAATTTGATAGGCTCAGGAATAGGAATATCATTCACGTAAATTTGAGTGAGTTGAGGATTACTTCCTCGGAAACTAATGGATGCAGATTCATTGTATGGGCTCGCTGCTGTGGTGGATTGAACAGCCAATAGAGGGTCAGCTTTGGATGAAGCATTTAATACCACATCCAAGAAGTTGATTTTATGATTAACAAAATCTTCAGACATGGGGACATTTGCCTTTACTTTTACTTCGGCAAGTGCATTTGGCTTATCTAATTGTAAGAGAATATATTGAAATCGGGAATCCGTAATGGGAATATGGAGTTTCTTGTAGCCCATGATAGAAACCAATAAAGTATCAGGCAGCCCTTTGGTTAATTTCTGAAATTGAAATGAGCCACTAGAGTCACTTAATATATTGAGTTTGTTTTGTACTAAATATAAACTGACATTTTCTAAATAAACTTGGTGATAAGCATCCATTACCTTCCCTTTAATGCTTGTTTGAGCTTTGGAATAAATGGGAAGAAATATAATATGTAAGAGTATACTTATTCTTTTCATGGTAGAATGCTAATGAAATAAGGTGCAATAATCCAAAGGGCTAACAAACAGTAATAGGCTGTTATAAAACAATAGCTCATCATGATATAGGCTAAATAGAGGTAGTCCTTTGATTTTAATTGGATTACTTCGATTCGGAAAATGATTGATTTGAATTTTTGCAGTGTGCGGCTGGCCTCATGGAATAGGGCTGGCTCTTGAATCCATTCGGAAAGTAGAAAATACCCATCTGTTCCAGGAATAAAGGGTATCGTATTAAAGATGATTCGAAACGCAATAAAGCACTGGAAAAATTGCCAATGTGAGAGCCAGACTTTGTGGATATCTAAGCCAAGGATGATATTTATACCTAATAGCAAGGATATATCCATGATAATTCCTGCTGAAATGACCCAAACTCTTTGTCTTTGATTTTCCCAAAAATGGAGAGAATTCGTATTAATGTGAATAAATGGAATGAATCCTAAAACCAATGAAAATCCTAAATCTGCAATCAGACCACCATATTTTAAATAGGTGATATAATGTGCCAATTCATGTAGAAAGGTGGTGAAAATTAGCCCAATTAGTAGAAAAGGGAGGAGAAATGGACTGAGCAGCAATTCAAATTGTAGCCAATTTTGTATTAAATGTGGGTCGGAAAGGCATTTCCAAATTCCTAAAATTGAAAGAATAATAGAGATATATTGGATTGCTTTTTGAAAGGAGTAATTTTTAGCTAATAATTCCATCCACGTATTCTCTAATGGAATTTTAGCAATTTTATAAAATCTCAGATTACCTCTACCTATGAATTCCAATGGAATTGATATATAGGAGAATAGTTGGCTAATGCCCATTTTCCAGTTTGAAATACTTTGCTTTTGAATTAGATTTTTTTGTTTTTGGTATTCATCATATGCCTCCTCCGGTATTAATAATTCGAGTTCTTTTGAGTATTGGATTAATTGATTCAAGATGTTTTTATCTGCCTCATAACTTTGCCTCATGAAGTCAAGAGTTACATTTTCATCTCGATTATTGACAAGATGAGTTAGTATTTCCCATTCAAACTGACTGATTTGAATAAGCATATCTTTCCAAGTGTGCTTGAAATAGAGGTCTTCGGTGCTCTCTTTCGCATAGATTAGTTTATAATCCGGATTGATAAGGTAGTACATATTATTTTCCTATGGCTAAAGCTAAAAGAGTAATTTGACTAGGGTTCTGATAATCAATTAATTGAGCTAATGCTTCATCATTGAATCCACCAATAGCGCAACAGCCTACTTCTAGTGAGGCGCTTGCTAAATACATGGCCTGAACTATTTCACCCGCTTCTAAGATTGCCCACCGTATGCCTCTGTCGAGGTATTTAAAACATGACCTTTCTAATTCGGCTCCTAAAACCATAAAAGCACTAGCCCGTGTATAGTCAATGTCATTTTTTTGTTGAGCAAAAAGTGTTTTGTTAAGCGCTTTATTTAGCTCATCTGAGTCCTTGAATTTTCGAATCAGTTTGAGTTTGTTTGTAAATATATCGTAGATAAATACACCCTGAGGTAGTTCATGAATATGTTGGTTAATCACATAAATGTCAATTGGATATAAACCACCTCCAGATGGAATATTCCTTCTAGGTGGAATTAATATAGCTGGATCAAATCGTTGTGTAATGGAGTAGCTTAGATGCAGAAAATGAGATAGATCTTCTAGCGAGATTTTATTTTCTTGGTTGAAATTCCTCTGACTATTTCTGAGTTGGTTTAATTCATTCAGAGCCTGAGCCAATGGGGGTAAATGATCAGTTGTCAATAAATCATATTCCTCACAAAATCCCAATTCAATGCTATGTTGGCTTATATTTCTCATGAAATAGTCGCTGGACATCACCGCATTAAGTCGTTCACTATACTCTTTTGCTTGAAAGCAATACAATTTACTTTGTTCAAGAAAATCATAGGAAACATCAGCGATGCATGGTTCAAATAATAGATTTCTGATCTTAGCCATGGGATTAGAGTTTATACTGAAGAAAAGTGGGATTATCAGGAAATTTGCTTTTTGCCTCTTGTAAATAATGTTGTGCTTTGGATTTTTGATTTTCTTCTTTTAAAAATCGAATCAGGTATAAATAGGATTCAGTGATACCCCATTGTGGATCTTTCGTGTTTTCTGGAATGATAGTAGGAATATAAATGGCTTTAACGAGATTGGATTCCACTTGTTTGCGGCCACCGTACATTTTAGGAGTATAAAAATCATAAATCGCTAATGCATAATATGCACGAGGGTTTTTAGGGTCTAATTCAATGGCTCTTTCGGCTAATTTGCCAACTTTTCCTGCTTTAATAGGCAAAAGGAAAATATTGGTAAAATTGAGTTTCAAGCCATCAATGAGTGATTGTAAAGCCAATGTTTCAGAATTAGACTTGGAGATTTTACTTAGCGATTTTGAAGCTTGGTCAAGGCATTGTTGTGCTTTTTTCTCTTCTGCTGCTATCGTTAATTTATAATTGAAATAATCCATGTAATGAGCATAGGCATTCCAATACAAATAGTAATAGTCGTTGCTCGGATGATTATTCATATACTTGATGATTTTTTGTAAACTATCCTTGTGCGTTTTCCATGTTATTTTTTGAACATCTTGAAACATAATATCTAGGTTTCCTTGTGACCAGCATATGCTTGGAAAAAGGAAAGTGGCAAATAAGAAAATGAGTCTTTTTTTCATGGTTTATGGGAAAGGATGTGGATAGGTAGTAAAGAGATTTTCTCTAAGTTGGGCTCGTAAATTTTTTAAAAAAGGCTGAGTATGGACTCCAGTTAGTAAATTCCAATTCGGGACTATTACTCGAACTACTTCATATCCTTGCGATTGTACATCTTCGGTGCTTAATGGAACAACTAGTATGTGGCTTAAGTTGAGCTTATTTACATCTTCCCAAGAATGAATTTTGGTTTGAGACATTTCATTTGTAGGGAAAAATGAACCTTCCAATAGTGCGGCCTGTAGTATAGGTGATTTTTTTCTATATTGGGGAAATCGATTATAAAATGCGAAATGCTTGTCGAAACTATTGATGGCTTTAAAGCCCACTTTATTCTCTATCCAATCTTCAGGTTTTTGACTTAACCCAATTGCATATTCAATACCTTGGTATGCTTCCAAACAAGCTTTAATGATTGACTCTTCTCGATTAAATCGAGTAGCGCATCCCATCGATTGGAATAATTGACCCTTATATGGAAAATATAAGACAACCACATGTGTTTCTATTGGACTAATTGGAGATAAATCAAAAAGCTTAATTTGAACACGGGCATTGTTAAACAAGTGCTTGATTTTGGGATTCTGAAAAGAAGATAACACAGCTTCTTGATTGAACATGGGGACATGATGAATCCATTTGTCTTGACGATACCAAAATTCAGCAAATGCATTTCTTTCAGCACATTCTAAAAAGCCACCAATGATCGCATCATCTAGGTTTTTTCCTGCAGAAATACCTGTAGAAGTTTGAAGTGTGTAGTTCTTTTTCTGATCCCAGTCTGTATTATGAGGTAAATGAACAGCAAATGCGGGAATCCAAACTGATTCTTGGTTAAGTAAATTTTGACCTTCAACCCAACTAATTTTATCCTGAGTATTCCATTCTTGATAGGGGAAACTGGAACAATATTGTTCTGAATGAAATGGGATAAATGTTTCAACGGGTAAGTAGGACTTGTTTTGGTTATTCAAGTCTGTTTCGGTGGCAAAGACAAGATCCTGGATATCCTGATGCGATGCGGCATATCTTTCTATCCATTCTCCCACCGCTGAATTATTTGCTTCTACTTGACTAAATCCAATTCCTGAACCTTGAATGAACTTAGTATTGGAGGCTAATAAGTCTAGATGGTTCGCTTCAACATAGCATTGAAACAAACCCGTGGGTAAGCATTTTCGAGTGGGAATCTGGTATCGATTTCCATGAATTAAATCATCTTTAATTAGTTTCATTGTTGAACTCACCATTTTATATATTGAATGTCATGGATTGATTCTTTTTGCTACAAATAGGGCAATATGGCACTTTTAGGATTTTCAATTTTTGCATTTCGATTGAGATGCCATCAATAAAATAGCTTTGACCTAAGAGGGGAGAATAGGATAAGTTGGATTGGAAGAATTTCTGAATTTCAAGGTTTATAAAGTTTAGAAATGCCGGAAAGTATAGCTTGTTCTTTAGTAAAGGGGTAAAAATGAATTCTTGCTTTTGTGTGCTTTGCAGAATAGAAAATGCTTTGGGATTTTTTAGCTGAACTTGTTTTCTGTCAGCATAGCAATTCAAACAAGGACTTAATAATTCAGCATAAATAATGGGACCTAATGTGAATGAAGTGCTATCAATTTCTGAATAGAACAAAGGTACTTTTGCCTCATAACTACGTTTCGCTAATTCCTTGATGCTTTTACGATGGGTAAATAGCGAACCGATGTAAAGGATTAAATCAGATTTTTCAAGTGATTCTTCCAGTATGTACTCCATCTGATTCCTATTTAAATCATTGAGCGTGCTCATGATGGATTCAGATTGAGTAGATGGATGGGAGTCAATAAGTAGATGGATTTTAATTTTTTGCAGTTCTATTGCCTGTTGGATTAGTTGTTTATCCAACATCCAATCAATTAAGTCACGAAAAGAAGCACTGTCATTTTCAAACTTTTCTTGATGGTTCTCAAAAATGCTTTCTAAGGACTGCTCTTGGTTTAAACCTACAAGTATCTCTTTGATGAGAGGTGAAGATTCACCATTGATTTCAATGAGGTTTTGGTCTCCATCTAAAATGAATAGCGAATCTGGACCACAAAATATGGCTTGGTGGGGTATCGTAGTTTTCATGTGTGGGTAGGTATTTATTTAAAATGGGCAGGGAATTTCCCCACCCATTCAACAAATTAGGCGGTAGCTTCTGCTGGTGCATCATTGTTTGATTTGCAACAAGTACATGTACAGGTGCAAGTCGATCCAGCAAGAGCTACTTCGTTTGATCCTCCGAAAGAAGCATCTCTGTTTTCTAAAACAGTCAGGGTTAATTTTAACTTTTTCATTGTAATTAGGGTTAGGTTGATTGAATTATTTCGAAGGCAATTTCAAAAAAATGTCCTAATTACAAAAGGTCTGTCAATGGTTGAAACTTACATTATCAGTTAATCGATAATTTGAATGGTAAAAATGGTTAGGGAGAGCCCTAAGGATGGAATTTGAGAAAATGATTGGAAATGGAGATTCCAAAAACTTGATTAAAATTTAGGACTGAAAACCAGCAAAAGCTAACATTCTACCTGTTATGCCTTGCTCTTTCCTATGCGAAAAAAAGTGTTCATTATGTTCCACCGTACACCAAGGTGAAATTTCAATCTGAGAAATGCCTACCTGCTGTAATTGATTAGCATGGAGTTTTTTTAGATCCACGTGCCACTTGTTGGCAGGCTTTAGTTTACAATCCTCAGGAAACTGGGCTGCCACTTCATCACCTACTTCAAAATGAGCTAAACTAATGCATGGCCCTATGTATGCCAATATATTTTCAGGGACACATTGGTATTTGGAAATTAATAAATGGGCTGTTTTAGGAACAATTCCTAATACGGAACCTTTCCAACCTGCATGAATAGCTGCTGTGATTTTTTGTACGGGATCCACTAAGAGAACAGGACAGCAATCTGCTATGCCAACTGCGGAATATATATTGGTTTGGGTACTTATAATGGCATCAAATCCACTTAGATAATCGGGTTGTTCGCATTCCCAAATTAGGTCTTGGTGGGTTTGAAATGACCTAGCTAACTGTTGAGGTTTTATGCCTAAAGATTGGCATAATAAAGAGATGTTTTCTTGAATGATTTCAGCTTGATCCTCTGTATGAACACCCAGGTTGAGCGAATGATAAGGAGCTTGACTTTTTCCTCCGTGGCGGGTACTGACACCCGCCACTAAAGAAGAAATATGTTTGAAAATTTCCGGTTTAAGGTATAAATCGGAATGTTTAATCATCGTAAGATAATCCGTATTGCTTTAATACATCATCTGGTACACCTTTCCAATCGTTCGGTGTATTTCCTTTGTAGGCTAAATCATCTAAACCAATTCTAGAAGTATAGAATCCTGTGGCTGTTAGATTTCTCATCAAAGTAAAGAAATTCACCCCTTGTGAAAATTGAGGTTTTACTTTTTCAGGATAAGCAATATCTTCAACAATTTCGATGCGTTGTTTAGGAGTGATTTCAGTAAATAGTTTACTGAAACGACGCTTTGACTCACCATCTAACCATCTTAATCCACCACGCATCGGTGTTTTAAATTCTGGCTTATCTTTTACAATAAACTCAATGAATTTAGTAACTCCTGATTGAGAAGCACTTCCTGATTTACCATCTGCTGGGATAATGATATCTGACAAAATGGTGATCGTAGCTAATTCATGAGCATTTAAGAACTTTTCCGCCATCAATTTGGCATCACGTTCTGCTTCATCCATGGTTCTACCATTAGGAACTTTTAAAGGAGCGACTTTTTTAGGATCTGGAGCACCTTCTAAAGCCTCCATGGCTTTTACTTGAGGATTCAATGCAGCTAAGCCCAATGAACTTAAGCCGATATTTTTTAAATAATCTCTTCTTTTCATTACAAGTTGGCTTTTTTACGTTGATCAATGATATATTCGGAAGTACGCATAGATAAAGCTAGGATAGTCCATGTAGCATTCTTATCTCCTTGAGAGACGAAAGGTGCTGCATCGGCTAAGAACAAGTTCTTTACATCATGTGCTTGACAGTTGGAATTTACAACGGATGTACTTGTATTATTTCCCATACGTGCCGTTCCTACTTCGTGGATAATACGACCTGGATCAGCCAAACCATAATTGGTATCAGCACCTGGTTTTTTGCCCATTGGCTTTCCACCCATCGCATCAATAATTTGCTCAAAGGTATCTTGCATGTGCTTCGCCTGCTTGATTTCGTAATCACTCCATTTGTAGTTGAAACGTAATACAGGAATACCATATTTGTCAACCACATTCGGGTCAATTTCGCAGTAGTTATCTTCTCTTGGTACTGGCTCTCCACGACCAGCAAAGCTGACATAAGAACCATAGAAACGACGATAATCTTCTTTCAATGTGGCACCATATCCACCTGCAGCTTTTTTCAAACCATCGCGAGTGAAGTTTTCACGTCCATTTAATCCCTCAATACCCCAACCAAAACCATAGCTAGGCATACCCATACCACCACCATATTCGATGTGGTATCCACGAGGGAAATCTAATTTACTATTATCGCCCCACCATGGAGAATAGATATGTGATCCACCAACACCATCTTCATTGTATGTTTTACGATCAAATAAAGAAGGAATAATAGCTGAACGAGATGCACCCGTAGAGTCATTGATATACTTTCCAACAACACCACTTGAATTGGCAATACCATTCGGGAAACGAGAACTTTTTGAGTTTAATAATAAACGAGCTGTTTCTCCAGCTGAAGCGGCTAAAACAACAATTTTACCTTTAACTGAATATTCTTGTAAAGTACCAGTATGAACGTAAGAAACGCCAGTTGCCAATCCTGAGATTGGATCAGTAGTTACTTCTCTCGCCATGGCATAAGGTAATAAAGTTAAATTACCTGTTGCCGCTGCTGGTTTAACTAATACAGAAGATGAAGAGAAGTCGGCATATGCCTGACAAGCTCTAGAACATTGTGCACAATAGAAACACTGTCCACGTTCATTATTAATGGGTTTAGTTAATATAGAAAGGCGAGAAGGATAAGTTGGAATTCCAATGGCCTTATTCGCTTTTTTAATCATTAATTCGTGTAAACGAGCCTTAGGAGGAGGTAAGAAAATCCCATCTGGGTTATTTCTTAATCCTTCATTGGTACCAAATACACCAATCATACGATCTACTTTATCGTAATATGGCTTCATATCATCGTAGCCAATTGGCCAGTCGTCACCTAAACCATCGATACTTTTTCTTTTAAAATCATCTGGTCCAAAACGCAAGGAAATACGTCCCCAGTGGTTGGTTCTACCTCCCACCATACGAGATCTGAACCAATCGAATTTGGTTCCTTCTTTGCGAGTATAAGGTTCACCCTCAATATCCCAACCACCATAAGCAGCATCAAAATCACCAAATGGGCGCGTAGTGCTTGCACCACGACGAGGCGATTCATATGGCCATTTCAACTGGGTAATATTTTTTGGGTCAGCTGGGTCATAAGGTTGACCTGCTTCTAATAAACAGACTTTAGCTCCTGCTTTGGTTAACATATGGGCAGCCATACCACCACCAGCACCTGAGCCAACAATCACTACATCAAAAACCTCTTGTTGAGATTTGATGTATATGGAAGAATTAATCATAGTTATGGGTTTCGAAATTATTTGGCAAAATAGGGAAATATTTTTTCAATTTCTAATTTTACTATCCTGAAAATAGCTTAATGGGGAATATTGGAGTGTTTTTTGTTCCATTAATTCCTCGATGGGTGAACGAGAAAATAGAGAGATTGTTTTTATTGCCATTTGATAGGCTCATCAAATTTGTATACAGTCTATTCTTTCCCGCATTGTTTTTAATCCTAGGTCAAAATCCTTTGATTTGATGTAATAATTCGGGCAAAATTCTTATTTTTACAACCTTTATCTCATTCAAGTTTGGCCAGAAAAGCAGCAGATGGACAAGAGCCTTTGAAAAAAGGAGAAACTCCACTTTCCCGACAATTTAATCAAATTAAAGCCAAGTATCCTGGAGCAATTTTGCTTTTCAGGGTAGGCGACTTTTACGAAACATTTGGGGAGGATGCCGTCAAAGCTTCTAAAATATTGGGCATTGTTTTAACCCGTAGAAACAATGGAAATGCAGATGATCACTTGGCAGGTTTCCCCCACCATTCTTTGGATGTATACTTGCCTAAATTGGTTCGAGCAGGTCAGCGGGTGGCCATTTGCGATCAATTAGAGAATCCAGCGGAAGCTAAAGGTATTGTCAAACGAGGAGTTACGGAATTAGTTACCCCTGGAGTATCGTTTAATGACCAAGTTTTAGATAATAAAAGAAACAATTACGTTGCCTCCATCGCTTTTCCTGAAAGTGCACAGAATCTTTACGGGTTGGCCTTATTAGATATCTCCACAGGTGAGTACATGTGCTCTCAAGGACCTTTAGCTTACATTCAGAAGTTAGTTCAAAGTTTTTTGCCTGCGGAAATTTTATATCCTAAAAAATTCAGAAATCAGTTTTTAGATTCTTTTGGTGATCAGTTTCATTCCTTTAGTTTGGAAGAATGGATATTTACACATGATTTTACTTATCCATTATTAACGCAACATTTTAAAACCCAAAATTTAAAAGGTTTTGGGATTGAGGAAATGCCCTTGGGCATCATAGCAGCAGGTGTTATTCTGCATTATTTGGCAGAAACAGAACATAAGCAAGTGGCGCATATTTCTTCCATACAACGCATTGAAGAAGATAAATATGTTTGGCTAGACCGTTTTACCATTCGAAATTTAGAATTGATTCACCCATCTCAAGAGGGGGGTGTTCCTTTGATTTCATTAATGGATCAAACGCTGACGGCCATGGGAGCTCGCTTGCTTCGAAAATGGATGGTGCTACCTTTGAAACAGTTGATTGAAATTCAAGATCGACAGTCGGGTGTAGCTGAATTAGTTCAAAACATGGATTTACTGGATTTATTGACAAGCTACCTAAAACCCATAGGAGATTTGGAACGCTTAATTTCCAAAGTGGCTGCAAGTAGAATTAATCCTAGGGAGCTGGTTCAATTGAAAAAGGCATTGCAGCAAATTCCTTTAATCAAGGAGTTGTTATGGGATAATGGTGATGGGAGTTTGAAGAAATGGGCAGATCGATTGAACCCATGTGCTCTTTTGGTCGATAAAATCGAAGTAGCCTTACGTGATGATGCACCTATGTTAGCTCATCAAGGAGGAATAATTAAAACAGGATTTTTGCCAGAGTTGGATGAGCTTCATTTACTGTCATCGAATGGAAAGGAATACTTACAGGATTTACAAAAAAGAGAGGTAGAACGTACGGGTATTTCATCTTTGAAAGTAGCATACAATAAGGTCTTTGGTTATTATCTAGAAGTAACCAATTCTCACAAAGATCGTGTTCCACCTGAATGGATCAGAAAGCAAACCTTAGTGAATGCCGAACGCTATATTACAGATGAGCTCAAGATTTATGAAGAAAAAATTCTAACAGCTGAAGATCGGATTTCTCAAATTGAATATGGGATATTCCAAGATTTGATTCGAGAAGCTATGGAATACTTAGAGCTTATTCAAGTGAATGCTCAAGGTATTGCTACCTTAGATGTCTTGCAAAGTTTTGCCTCTATTGCTATTAAGCATCAATATGTGCAACCTGAATTGTTGGAAAATGATGTGATTGATATCAAGGATGGCCGACATCCTGTTATTGAGCAACAGTTAGCTGTTGGTGAATCGTATGTTCCCAATGATGTTTATTTGGATAATGAATCCCAACAAATCATCATGATTACCGGACCTAACATGGCGGGTAAATCGGCCTTGTTACGCCAAACGGCTTTGATTGTTTTAATGGCACAAATGGGGTCATTTGTACCTGCTCAAGCGGCTACTATTGGTTTAGTGGATAAGGTATTTACCCGGGTTGGTGCTTCAGATAATTTATCCAAAGGTGAGTCTACATTCATGGTGGAAATGACCGAGACAGCAGCAATTTTAAATAATTTGTCGAGCAAGTCTTTGGTACTTTTAGATGAAATTGGAAGAGGGACTTCTACTTACGATGGTGTTTCAATGGCTTGGGCCATTGCGGAGCATTTGCATAACCATCCTAAAAGTAGGGCCAAAACGCTATTTGCCACGCACTATCATGAATTAAATCAGCTGGCAGATGATTTTCCAAGAATCAAAAACTTTCATGTGTCGGTTAAGGAAATGGGGAATAAAATCATCTTCTTGAGAAAGTTATTGCCTGGTGGATCAGCCCATAGTTTTGGTATTCATGTGGCTCAAATGGCTGGCATGCCAACCCCTTTAGTGCTTCGTGCCCACGAAATTTTACAGCATTTGGAAAAAGACCATATCAAAGAAGATCATGATCAAAAGTTGAAAGATATGCCAAAAGCTAATTATCAATTAAGTCTTTTTGGTGCTGAAATTCCAGCTGGATTAAAAGAAATTAACGATCAATTAGAGAAATTGGATGTTAATTCACTTTCACCAATTGAAGCCCTTCTGAAGCTGAATGAGCTGAAAAAGATGATAAGTAATAAATTGTAAATTATGAATGGTGAATTATAAATGGATTCGATCTACATTCAAATCCCTAAATCCTAATAATTCTACATTCTACACTCTTCATTCACAATTCACCATTTATAATTTACCATTCACAATTTAGTTCCTCGCATCTAATCCCCAATTTAACTTATTTCTTAGAGTTTGAAGGAAGTCGTCCCCTGAGATTTTAATTAATCTGGCAGGGAAAGGGGCTTTTTGAACTTCAATACTAAACTGGCTATCGACCACTTTAGAGCGGGAATCAATGGAGATTAAGAAGTTTTGACTACGACTACTGACTTCGAAACGTAAATGTGTATCACTCGAAACCACCAAGGGGCGCACATTGAGATTATGTGGACTCATAGGTGCAATGATGAAAATATCAGAAGTAGGCATCACTAATGGACCACCTACAGATAATGAATAGCCAGTAGAGCCTGTAGCCGTGGATACAATTAAACCATCAGCCCAATAGGAATTCAGGTAATTGCCATCGACATAGGCTTTGATAACAATCATAGAGGAGGTATCTGTTTTCATAATACCTACTTCATTGAGTCCAAAGGATTTGTTTTCAAACAAATCAACTTCTGTTTTAACCTCAACAAGTCCCCGTTCTTCAACTCGATAATTTCCTTCAATTAAAAAATCAAGGGCTTGAGAGACTTCTTGCGGAGATATGGTGGCTAAGAAGCCCAATCTACCTGTATTAATACCTAAAATAGGTATCATTTTATCTCCAATGTGAGTTAAGGTCTCCAGTAATGTTCCATCTCCTCCAATGCTCCAGGCCATATCCACTTGGTGTGGTCCTGTGCTTGAAGAATAGGCTGGAATCTGTTCTACATCAAACGAATGCTCTAGTAAATGAGCTTTAAAAACATCTGATAGAGTGATTTGACAGTTTTTTGCTTGAATATCTGCCCATAAATCCTCCATCAGGCTTTTGGTTTCACCTGTAAATGGTTTTCCATGAATGGCAATTTTTATGCTCAAAACTAAGGATTTAAGTATTTCAAAAGTAAATCGAATCGTAATTGATCCACGTCTTCTTGTTGTCCAAAAACAAAAGCTTTTTCTATGGCAACATCATGCCGCTCCAAACTTTTTACTAATTGAGAAAACTGATCTGTTTGAACTTGAATGACCCACTCCGGTAAAGCTTGTGGATTTTTTTCTGAACGATGAAAAAAACTGCGGACCATTAGTCCTTTGTTTTCTTCAATGATGCGTAAAATGACACTCATCGAATCCCGCTGAACGTGAAAAGGAATACGAAGAATACCTCCATTTTTTCCGGTAAACCCAGATTGAATAAACATCTGAGTAATGACATTTTGGTGAATATAACCCATCCAATTTCCTTCGTCATTTACCACGGGTAATAAGCTAAATCCTGTACTTTCAAAAAGTGGTAGACTTGCTAAAATATCTTCTTCTAATTCTAATTTATCCTTTTGAAATTCGGTTTGAATATCTTTCAATTTGGCAGCTAATGACAGCTGCTGAGAGATTTGAAGGGCTGTTACCGTTCCTACCCACTTTTTCCCATCTAATACACTTAATGCAGGCACTTTATTCCCTTCTATCACCTTCAAAGCCTTTTGAAGGCTATCTTGCGGGGAAAGCGTTGGATAGTCAAAGGATAAATAGGATAAGACTAGCATAGCTAAACTTTCGTTTTTTGTAACCATTTATCTAAAATGGCATTGAATTCGTTGGGTCTTTCCATCATAGGAGCATGACAACATTTATCAATAAACTGAAGTTCTGAACCTTGAATTAATTGATTGAATTCATGACCTACTTGTGGAGGTGTAATCGTATCATTTAATCCCCAAATTAATAGAGTAGGGGTGTTAATACGGACAATATCCTTGGCCATATTATTCCTTTGAGCTGATTTAGCAATGGCAATTATGCGCATCACTTTTGGTATACTATTGGTAATTTCAAAAACCTCATCGACTAATTCTTTGCTAGCCGTTTTGGGGTCATAAAATGTATATTCTACTCTTTCTTTGATATATTCGTAATTGCCTCGTTTAGGATAAGAACCTCCCATGGAGTTTTCAAATAAACCAGAGGAACCCGTTAAAATGAGTCTTTGGACTTTCTCAGGATGTCTAAGTGTATATATTAAAGCCACATGGCCACCTAAGGAATTACCAATAAGACTGAATTGGTCTAATTGTTTAAAGTCGACAAAATCTTCTATAAAAACGGTTAAGCCTTCACAGCCAGCCTCCTTGATTGGCATATCATGGATTGGCATAAGTGGTATAATAATGCGATAATTTGATTTGAAATGGGAGATTACTCCTTCCCAGTTACTTAAAGCACCAAAAAGCCCATGCAACATCAATAATATTTCCCCTTTACCCTCGTCGATATAGTGATAACCGTTTTCCTCCTTAATTTTGTAATTCATTCCAGGGAATCATTTAATATGCAAAGTAATAAAAAAGACTTTAAACTTTTGTAAGTTCAAAGAGTTTGTTTAAATATAAATTTATCATGAAACCAATCGTCATAATCGGAGCGGGTATTGCAGGCTTACAAGCAGCCAATGTGTTGCATGAAGCGGGAATTCCATTTGTCTTACTAGAAAAACAAGCTCATGTGGGAGGTAGGGTGCAAAGTGAACATTTTCAAGGTTTTACCTTGGATCATGGTTTTCAAGTTTTACAAACTTCTTATCCAGAAGTGCAGCAAAGTTTACGATTACCCGATTTGGATTTATCTTATTTTGATTCGGGTGCATATTTGTGGAAAGAAAATGCTTGGCAGTCTTTTTTTAGTCCTTGGCACGATTCTTTTTCGCTTCTACGGGCTTTAGGAGATGGAATCATAAACATCGGTGATTTATTTAAATTGGCTAAGCTGTGGTTAAAAATCCAAGTGGATGCCAAGCCTTTATCTAAATGTCAATTGAGTGCCATGGAGTATATTGATTCTCTCCATTTTTCAGAATCCTTTCGAGATGGATTTTTGAAGCCGTTTTTTTATGGTATTTTTCTGGATGACACATTATCACAACCTGCATCTTTGTTTGTCTTTTATTTGAAGCAATTTTTAGAGGGTAGAGCAGCTCTTCCTAAGTCTGGCATGGGAGCCATATCAGATCAATTGTTACATGCTTTGCCTCCCATTGCTGTTCGACTAAACATAGAAGTCGAGAGCATTCATGAAGGAAAGGTTGTTTTGAATAATGGTGAAACTTTGGAATGTTCAAAAATAATTTTGGCAGCTAATCCAACTGCTGCTGCTGAATTATTGGATATTCCATTGGCCAAAGGAGCTATTTTGCAGAGTAAAACATTTTACTTTTCCGCCGATGATTTTCCCAATGATGGTAAATTGTTGCATTTAGTTCCTAAATCAGAAGAATCAAACATTTTGCATTTTGTTTGTCTAAGTAAAGTCAATTCGAGCTACGCGCCAGAGGGGAAGGAATTGATTTCGGTGACTACGTTGAAAACGGATATTTCAGAAAAAGAAGTATTAGTTGAATTGGGTCATTACTTAGGAAAAGAAAAATTGAACTGGAAATTTTTAAAATCGTATTCCATTCCTGAGTCCCTTTCAAAACAAGGTTTTTGGAAGTTTGTCAAACAGAAAGCTAATAAAAAAGGCGTTATTTTAACGGGTGATTATACTCAATATCCGTCCTTGCAAGCTGCATTTGCATCAGGTAGATTAGCCGCAGAGTCAGCAATTAGCTGATTTTTGTCAATATTTCCATTCTAATTATAAGTATTGGTATATTTGTTCTTCCTAAAATTTGACCCAATGAAGAGATATATTATTTTGTTTGTTGCTTTATGGTTTTCTGCATGTAAATCAGGCAATCCCAATTATCAAGAGGAAGCAGCAAATCCTGAATTTTTGATTCGTTCGGAAGTTATGTTAACGGAGAGTATCATTCATGATATTTTTGCTCCGCCTGTATCTTCCCGAATATATATGTATGCCAGTATTGCTGGCTATGAAGCTGCGGTACATGGAAATAAAGGGTATAAATCTTTAGTAGGTCAATTAAACGGATTCGAGAAAGTAGCTCAGCCTAAAGCAGGGGAGGAATATTGCTTTCCTTTAGCTTCAGTTAGAGCTTATTTAGCGGTTGGTAAAAAGTTGACATTTGCCCAAGAACTTTATGAGGAATTCGATAAAAAATTAGAGGCAGATTTTAAGAAAATTGGAATTCCAGATGATGTATATGATCGTTCCATAGCGTTTGGAGATTCTGTAGCAGAATCTATTATGAAGTATGCCTCGAAAGATAATTACAAGCAAACCAGAGGATTCAGATTTACAGTGACCAATTTGCCTGGGACTTGGACACCTACTCCTCCAGCTTACATTGATGCTGTAGAGCCATATTGGACTAAAATTCGACCAGCGGTATTGGATTCATCTTCTCAGTTTAGAGCGCCAGTGCCGAGTAAATTTGATTTGACTAAAGGTAGTCCCTACTACAAAGAAGTGATGCAGTCATATGAAACGGTGAAAAATTTAACGAATGACCAACGTGATATTGCTAATTTTTGGGATTGTAATCCTTTCAAAATGAATATTACTGGCCATGCCATGTTTGCTACCAAAAAGATGTCACCAGGTGGACACTGGTTAGGAATTGCAGGTCAAGTTTCTCGACAATTAAATAAGAATTACATAGAGACCGCAGAAGCATTTGCATTAACATCCATTGCCATTTTTGATGGTTTTATTTCTTGCTGGGATGAAAAATATCGGTCAATACGAATCCGTCCAGAAACCGTCATTAATGCTTCAATAGATAAAACTTGGATGCCTGTTTTACAAACACCTCCATTTCCTGAGTATACTTCTGGGCATAGTACTATTTCTCGTTCTGCAGCAGTCGTATTAACGAAATTGTTTGGTGATAATGTAGCCTTTAATGATTCTACCGAAATTCC